>NZ_QKTB01000005.1:0-177345 GCF_003234405.1 Curtobacterium sp. MCLR17_045 | reverse complement strand
TGGTTTATAGGGGACGCCCTGGGGGGTGGGGGTCGGGGCGGGCGCGGTGCTCGGCGCCGGGGCCGGCTCCGGCTCCGTGGCGGGGTCGGCGTCGACCGGGACCGCGGTGTCCGCGGGCGCCTCGGGCTCGACAGGTGCGCCACTGTCGACAGGTGACTCCTCCTCGCCCTCGCCCGGAGCCTCCGGCTCCACGGACGCGTCGGCTCGCTCCTCGGTCGGCGCGGGTGCCGTCGTGACGGTCGTCGCGGCGGCCATGTCCGGCACTGCCAACGGCGCGAACGCCAGCAGGAGGGCTGCGGCAGAGGTGGACTTGCTGAGCGGGGGCATTCGGGGCTCCGATCGAAGGGGTCGGTAGCCATCGTATGCAATATGTATTTCACATGCAATGCATTGCACGGATTCAGGGCCGTCCAGCGCATCCGGATCGCGCACACAGGCCAGATGCGGAAGTATGTGTCGGTGACGATCATGACGGAACGGCCGGTCGACCAGGCATCGAGCAGTGAACCGGAGCAGCCCGGCAACGCCACGGCGAAGCACCGGAACGTCTCACTGCTCTCCGTGGCGACCACCACGGCAGAGCGTGTGACGACCTCGGCCGACATCGAGGCCAAGCTCCGCGGGGTCCTCCGTCGACTCCGTCTGCCGATGGGTCTGCTCGAGCGCGTCGCCGGGGTCATCGAGCGTCGCAACTGGGGCGAGGGCCAGACCTTCCAGGACGCCGCGATCGACGCCGGCCGCCGTGCCATGGCCGAGGCCGGTGTCCGTCCGGACGAGATCGGGCTGCTCATCAACACCTCGGTGACCCGTCCGCACCTCGAGCCGTCGGTGGCCGTCCGCCTGCACCACGGCCTCGGGCTGCCGTCGTCCGCCATCAACTTCGACATCGCGAACGCCTGCCTGGGGTTCGTCAACGCCATGAGCGTCGCCGCGGGCATGATCGACTCCGGGCAGATCAAGTACGCGCTCGTCGTCGACGGCGAGGACGCCGACCAGGTGCAGCTCAACACCATCGACCGCCTGAACCAGGGCGGTCGGAACCGCAAGGACTTCATGAGCGAGTTCGCCAGCCTGACCCTCGGGTCCGGTGCTGCCGCAGCCGTGCTCGGCCCGGCGGACCTGCACCCCGAAGGACACCGGATCGTCGGCGGCGTCACCCGCGCGGCGACCCAGTGGTACGACCTGTGCGTGGGCAGCGTCGACGGCATGTTCACGGACGCGAAGATGCTGCTCAAGGGCGGCATGGAGCTCGTCGTCGCCGCCTGGACCGAGGCCCGCGCCCACTTCGACTGGGCCGACATGGACCGCTACGTGCTGCACCAGGTCTCCGACGTGCACACCAACGCCTTCGTCGAGGCGATCGGCATCCCGCGCGACAAGGTCCCCACCACGTACCAGCGCTTCGGCAACGTCGGCCCCGCGTCGATCCCGATCACCCTGGCCGACGAGGTCGCATCCGGTGGTATCCGTCGCGGTGACCGCGTGTTCCTGGGGGGCGTCGGTTCCGGCATCAACACGGCGATGATGGAACTCCACTGGTGAGGTCCCGGCTGCCCCGCGTCGCCGCGAGCACGGCTCCGGCGACGCAGCCGCCCTCCCTGCCCGGCCTCGACCCGGCGTGGTCGCGTCTGGTCACGGTTGCCGCGTGGTCCGGAGAGCGGACGGGAGGAACGGATCGCGCCGCGCGCACCTGGCATCTCCTCGACACGGCCGGGTCCCTGGCCGCGCTCGGCGTGGAACCGGTCGGCACGATCCTCTGCGTGCACGGCAACCCGACCTGGTCGTACCTGTGGCGGTCGGTGCTCCGCACCTCGCTCGAGGTCGCCCAGGCCGGCGGCCCGGCCTGGCGCGTGGTCGCCGTCGACCAGCTCGACATGGGCTTCTCGGAGCGCACCGGCGTCGAGCGGGGACTGGCGCAGCGCGTCGCGGACCTCGGTGCCCTGACCGACGAACTCGGGCTGACCGGACCGGTCGTCACCCTCGGCCACGACTGGGGTGGTGTGGTGTCGCTCGGTTGGGCGGTCGACCACCCGGACGTCCTGGCCGCCGCGATGACGTGCAACACCGCCGTGCACCAGCCCGACGACGCCCCGATCCCCGCACCGCTGCGGCTCGCCCTCGGCCCGGGGATGCTCGGCCGCGCGACGGTCGTGACCCCGGCGTTCCTCGAGACCACCCTGGCCATCGCGCACCCGAAGCTCGACCGTGCCACAGCCGACGGCTACCGGGCGCCCTACCGCGGTGCCGCCCGTCGCGGTGGCATCGGCGGCTTCGTCGCGGACATCCCCGTCGACGCCCGGCACCGGAGCGCACCCGAACTCGACCGCATCGCCGCCGGGGTCGCCGCGCTCGACGTACCGGTGCTCCTGCTCTGGGGTCCGCGCGACCCGGTGTTCCTCGAGCGCTACCTGGACGACCTGACCGAACGTGTGCCGCACGCCGACGTCCACCGGTTCGAGGGCGCCGGGCACCTGCTGCCCGATGACGCCGACGTGGCGGGCGCGGTCTTCGACTGGCTCGGTGACCGCCTGCCGGACGGTGGCCGTCCTGCGCAGGCCCCCACGGGCCTCCAGTCCGACGTCGTGGACCCGGGCCAGCCCGCACCGGCGACCCCGCCGCTCTGGGCACGGCTCGACGAACTGCGCGAGAGCGACGAACCCGCGCTGGTCGAGATGGCCGCCGCCGGTGGCCCCCGCACGATCACGTGGCGACTGCTCGCCCGACGGGTCGACGAGATCGCCGCAGGACTCGACGACCTGGGCGTCCGGAGCGGCGACCGTGTCTCGCTCCTGGTGACCCCCGGCGCCGACCTGACCGCCGTCCTGTACGCCTGCGTGCGGATCGGCGCGGTCGTCGTCGTCGCGGACGCCGGTCTCGGACTCGGCGGCCTGACCCGCGCGGTCCGCGGCGCCCGACCCGACTGGATCATCGGCGCGCTGCCCGGGCTCGGGGCCGCGCGTGCCCTCGGCTGGCCGGGGCGACGCATCGCGACGCTCTCGCTGCCCGCACCGGCACGGAAGGCGCTGCGGGTGGAGCACACGCTCGTCGACGTCGCCCGCCGTGGCGCCCGCCGTCTCGCGCACGGCGCCGCGCTGCCGGCGGCACCGTCGCCGGACGCACCCGCGGCCGTGCTCTTCACCTCGGGATCGACCGGGCCGGCGAAGGGCGTCGTGTACACGCACGGGCAGCTCAGCGCCGTCCGGGACGCGCTGGCCACCCAGTACGACGTCGGAGTCGGCACCGGCCTCGTCGCCGGGTTCGCGCCGTTCGCGCTGCTCGGTCCGGCCCTCGGAGCACGGTCGGTCGCGCCCGACATGGACGTGACCGCGCCACGCACCCTGACGGCGAAGGCGGTCGCGGCCTCGGTCGCCGCGGCCGACGCCACCGTCGTGTTCCTGTCGCCGGCGGCCCTGGCGAACGTCGTCGCGACCGCGTCGGAGCTCACCGACGCCGACCGGCAGGCGCTGAAGGGCGTGCGGCTGTTCCTGTCGGCCGGGGCTCCCGTCTCGGCTGCGCTGCTCACCGCGGCGACCGAGCTGATGCCGAATGCCAGCGCCCACACCCCCTACGGCATGACCGAGGGACTGCTCATGACCGACGTCGACCTCGACGGGGTCCGTGCCGCCGGTCGGTCCGACGACGAGGGGATCTGCGTCGGGGTGCCGGCAGCGAACGTCCGCGTCCGCATCGCGCCGCTCGACGGTTCCGGGCGCTCGACCGGAGCCCTGACGGACGAGCCCGGGATCACCGGGGAGATCGTCGTCGCGGCACCCCATGTGCGCGACCACTACGACCGGCTCTGGCGCACCGATCGGGTCTCGCGCCTCGGCGTCGACGACCCGCGCGGGCACCGCACCGGGGACGTCGGACACCTGGACGCCGCGGGACGGATCTGGGTCGAGGGCCGACTGCAGCACGTGCTGGTGACTCCGGACGGGGTCGTCACGCCGGTGGGACCGGAGCAGCGGATCGAGGGCGTCGACGGTGTCGAACGCGCCGGCGTCGCGGGCATCGGGCCGGTCGGCACACAGCAGGTGGTGGCGGTCGTCGAGACCGACCCTGCCGTGCGCCGGCCGGGTCTGGCGTCGCCGTCGCTCGCCGCAGCGATCCGTGCCGCCGCCGGGGTGCCACTCGCCGCGGTGCTCGTCGTGCCCGTGCTGCCGACCGACATCCGGCACAACTCCAAGGTCGACCGCACCCGGCTGTCCCGCTGGGCCGGTTCGGTGCTGTCCGGCGGACGGATGGTCCGCCCGTGATCGGCGCGTTCGGCGCGTTCTCACGCGCTCACCGACACCTCACGGGCCGTCGGGGGCGTGAGGTGTCGGTGAGCACGAATCGCCGACCCGTCGCGGTGCTGTCCGGCGGACGGATGGTCCGCCCGTGAAGGTCCTGGTCACCGGGGCCAGCGGGTTCCTCGGACAGGCCACCGCCGCCGCCGTGCGGGACGCCGGCCACGAGGTCCGGACGTTCCAGCGCCGTCCCTCGGGCGTAGCCGGGGTGCAGGACGTCGCCGGGACGATGACCGACGACGCCGCGATCGCCCGCGCGGTCGACGGGGTCGAGGCCGTCGTGCACCTGGCCGCGAAGGTGTCACTCGCCGGGGACCCGGCCGACTTCGCCCGGGTCAACATCGAGGGCACCCGCTCACTGCTGGCGGCCGCCCGTGCAGCCGGCGTCGGGCGCTTCGCCTTCGTGTCGTCGCCGTCGGTCGCGCACACCGGGTCGTCGCTCGTCGGGGCCGACGCCGGTCCGGCCGAGCCGTCCCGTGCCCGAGGCCACTACGCCCGCACCAAGGCCGCGGCGGAGCTGCTGGCACTCGACGCCGACGCCCCGGACTTCGCCGTCGTGGCGGTCCGGCCGCACCTGGTGTGGGGTCCGGGCGACACACAACTCGTCGGACGGATCGTCGAGCGTGCCAGCGCCGGACGGCTGCCGCTGCTCGACTCCGGCGCCGCGCTCATCGACACGCTCTACGTCGACAACGCCGCGACGGCGATGGTCGCGGCACTCGAGCACGTCACGGACGACGGCGTCCACGGCAACGCCTACGTCGTCACGAACGGTGAGCCCCGACCGGTCGGGGACCTGCTCGCCGGCATCTGCACGGCGTCGGGCGTCCGACCGCCGCAGTGGCACGTGCCGGCCGCGGTCGCGCGGGCCGCGGGCTCCGTGGTCGAGGCCGTCTGGCGCGTCCGACCGGGCGAGGACGAGCCGCCGATGACCCGGTTCCTGGCCGAACAGCTCTCGACGGCGCACTGGTTCGACCAGCGACGGACCCGGCGCGACCTGCGGTGGACCCCGTCGGTGTCGATCGACCAGGGGCTCGAACGGCTGCGCGCCGCGGCTCAGGCCTCGTTGGCAGCCACGTAGACCCAGGCCGTCGAGCCCGAGGCCAGCGTGACCCGGATGCGCTGGTAGTCGGCGACCTCGTAGCCGTCGACCGCGCGGAGCTGCCACTCGTACCCGAGCGTCAGGGCCACACCCTCGACGACGTCGTCCGCGGAGCCGCGGCGGAGGATGGGATGACGGTCGGAGCCGCTCGTCCGGATGACGTCCGGGTCGGTGATCGCCACCCAGTCGAGCCGCCAGCCGGGCAGGGAGTCCGGGGTGGTCGGGACGTGGTCGCCGAACAGCGACTCCTGCACGAGCGGCTGCTGGAGCGTGCCGTACGAGAAGACCCGGTGCGTCTCGCCGGGGCGCGGCGTCGGACGCTTGACGGGACGCGGAGCGACCGCCGGGGTCGAGGTCCAGACGAGTGCACCGGCCAGGCCTGTCAGGCCGAGGTGCAGCAGCCCGATGATGCCGAGGGCGCTGCCCCAGTAGATCCCGGAGTCGTCGCCGAGGCAGCGGGACTGCGGCCAGATCTCGGAATCGGAGAGGCACCCGTACCGGTTCGTGATCCCGACCGCGAGCCCGATGACGCCGACGACGAGACAGACGAGCGCGAACGCGCCGAGACCGATGACCCAGCGCTGGCCGGGGGAGAGACGCTTCACGTCGCGAGGCTAGCGGACGGGCAGTGGACTCCGGGACCACCCGGGTGGGCCGACCGGGTCGGGTGGGGCGGGCCTCCCGGCCGGGACCGTGTGCACGACGTCAGCCGGTGAAGCGGGTCCAGAGCTCGGCGACGATCGGCCAGACGTCGCCCGCGCGGTCGGCGGAGCCGACGGCGACCAGGACGACGGGGACCAGGGTGACCGCCAGGCTCACCAGGACGGCGAGCACGACGGCGGTCGTCGCGGTGGCGGTGTGCCGGCGGGTCAGGGCGAGCAGGAGCAGGGCGAGCACCACGACCGCACCGAGCAGGGCGATCAGGGTGACCCGGACGAACGGGAACGGCACGAGGCCGGCGGTGGTGGCGGTGACCCCGCCGAGGAACCCGACCAGCGGCAGGAAGCCGCCGACCGCGACGGCGAGGACGAGGAAGACCCCGGTGCCGCCGGCGATCCAGACGCCGCGGGGTCGGGGGCGCCGGGCACGGGGCCGGCGCCCTCCGGACCAGGCGGTGGTCACGGCTGGTCCCGGTGACGGGGAGCCACTGCGGCATCCGCTGCTGCATCGGCGGCGACGGCTGCGTCGTCGGCCGCGTCCGCCGCGGCATCGGCAGCGTCGGCGGCCCGGTCGCGGGTCGTGCCGGCTGTGTCGACGACGACGTCGCGGGCCTGCTCGGCGGCGTCCTTCGCGGACGATGCCGCGTCGGCGGCCTGCTCGGATGCCCGGGCGAGCGACTCCGAGGCGGCGTCACGCAGACGCTCGCCCGTCTCTGCGGCGGCGTCGACGGCACGCTTGGTGGTGTCGGCGGTGGCGTCGGCAGCCTGCTTCGTCGCGTCCGCCGTGGCCGACGCTGCCTGCTTCGTCGCGTCCGCCGTGGCCGTCGCGGCACGCTTGGTCGCGTCGGCGGTGGTCTCGGCGGCCCGCTTGACGGCGTCGCCGGTCGACTCGGCCGCCTGCTTGACCGCATCGGTCGCCTGCTCGGCGGCCCGGCCGAGCGGGGACTGCTCGTCGTCGAACGGACCGTGCACGTCGAGGACGCGCACGTCGACCGAGGTGCGGAGGTCGGACAGCTGCCGCGTCGCTGCGGTGACCTGCTGCCGGACCTCGGCGGCGACGTCGAGCACCGGGTGCGGGTAGCTGACGACGACGGCGACCTGCACGCTGAGCACGCCGTCCTGTTCGTCGACCTGCACGCCGGTGGTGCCCGCCGAACGGCCGAGCTGCTTCCGCAGCTGGTCGGCGGCACGGGCGGCGATCCCGCCGAGGTGGTGCACGCCGGGCACGCCGAGCGCGGTCTCCGCCGCGGTGCGCGCGACGATCGTCGCGGTGCTCGCGTCGTCGGGCAGCGGCTCCGTCAGTGCTGCGGGCAGGGCCACCTCGGTGACCTGCGTGTTCGCATGGGGGTCGTGCTGCATGGTTCCTCCTCGTTCGGGATCTGCGCGGGGACGCATCGGGGCACCCGTTCGACGGGTGCCCCGATGCGGTCGTGCGACCTACTTCTTGAAGACGTCCTTGACGTCCTCGCCGGTCTGCTTCGCGCTCGCAGCGGCCTGGTCCTTCTTGCCTTCGGCGACCTTCGAGTCGTCGTTGGTCAGGTTGCCGACGGCTTCCTTCGCCTTGCCGGCGAGGTCCTGAGCGGCGTTCTTGATCTTGTCGTCGAGTCCCATGACGGGTCCTTTCGTGGGTGGGCGTACGCCCGGTGGTGTGGTGGTGGGCCGGGAGGCCCGGGGTACGTCCGGCTGACGGGTGTCAGTGGACGCGGGTCGACTTCGCGAGCGCGGAGCGGGTACCGCCGGTCAGGTGCACGAGCACCGGGACCGGACGGCCGAGGGTGCGGTCGAGGACCGCGACGGCTCGGTCGACGGCGTCGAGCACGCTGACGGCGTCCCCGCCGCGGCGGACCGCGACACGGATCCGGGCGGCGCGCTGCCGGCGGACGAGGTAGGTGTCGACCCGGGAGCCGACCACGTCGCGGACACCCGCGAGTTCGTGCTCGAGGACGTCCCGGACGAGTGCGACGTTGACGGTGACCGCATCGTCGCCCGAGTGCTCCCGGACGGCGACGGACGTGCCGCCACCACCGCGGGTGAACACCCACACGAGCGACAGGACGATCACGAGGGCCGCGGCCCCGGCGACGATCCACAGCGCGGACGCGGGGACGTCGAGGCTGCGGGGGAGGTCGACGTACGGCTTGACGGCGTCCTGGACGGCGGGCAGCACGCCCGCGCCCATCGCGATCCCGACGACCACGGCGACGAGGCCGAGGACGAACAGGATGATCCGGTTGAGGGTCCGGTTGCTCTTGGTCATGCGAGGGTTCCCTTCTCCTCGACCCGGACGCGGACGCGTCGGCCGAAGCGCTCGTCGAGACCGCTCAGGCGCTCCACGACGGCGGCGCGGACGCGCGCCTCGTCGACCTGCACACCGGTGACGGGGACGATGCGGACCTCGGTGGAACGGCCACGGGCGGTGGCGGAGGCGTTCCCCTCGGGGACACCGGCCGCCATGCCGGCGGCGTTCGCGGCGGTGGAGGCGACGATGCGGGCGTCGATGACGACCGCACCACGCTCGTGCTCGACGACCGATCGGTGCTGCCGGCCGGGCTTGAGCGCCAGGACGACCAGCACGACGCCGAGGACGACGAGCACACCCGCGATGACCTCGACGACGGTGACGAACGCGGCGTCCGGACGGAGCGCCGTGTCGACCACGGTCTGGGGATCGGCGACCAGCGGCGGGCGTCCGATGGCGCTGAGCACCGCCTCGGTGCCGATCCAGGCGGCCACCAGGGCGAGCACCACGAGTGCCACCGCCACTGCTGTGGAGCGGGAGCGGTGCACGCTCCGACGACGGATGCGTCGTTCGACGGAACCGTTGCTCATGATGGCCTCCTAGCGGGCACGGGACTCGTGCTCGCGCACGATCCCGGTGAGTTCGATGTGGGCACTGCCGACGCGACGCCCGGTCAGGTCGCTCACGCGGCCCTTGACCTGGTCCGCGATCCGGATCGACCCGGAGACGATGTCGTCGCTCGCGGCGATCGGCCCGGTGATGTCGAGCGACAGTGCTCCCGACGCGTCGCCGAGTCCGACGCGCACCCGCTTGGCGGGGGCGCCGAGCCCTTCGGCTGCGACGGCCCGCGCCAGCGAGGTGAGCGCGCGTGCGGTGATCTCGACGCGGCCCGGGACGTCCGGGCCGGCGTTCACCGGGAGCTCCGGCGTCCGGTCAGCACGTCGGTCAGGGCACCGCGGTCGATGCGCCCGGTGGCGAGTGCGGCCACGAGGGCCCCGATCGCACCGAAGACGATGACGAGCACGAAGCCCCAGAACCCGAACTGCAGTGCCACGACGGCGAGGACTGCGCCGATGAGGGCGCCGATCAGCGTGTTGCTCATGCGACTCGGGCTTCCTTCTTCTCGTCCTCGTTGTCGTCGTCGTCACCCGGGATGTAGACGTCCTGGACGGTCACGTTGACCTCGGCGACCTCCATGCCGACGATCTGCTCGAGGGCACGGGCGACACCGGCACGGACGCCGTCGGCGACCTGCTGGAGCGACACCGGGTACTCGGCGACGATCACGATGTCCGCGGCGACCTGCTTCTCGCCGACCTCGACCTTGACGCCCTGACCGAAGTCACGCTGGCCGATGGCGTCGCGGATGGCGCCGATGGCACGGGCTGCGCCGTTGCCGAGGGAGTGCACGCCGTTGACCTCGCGGGCGGCGATGCCGGCGACCTTCGACACGACGGTGTCGTCGATGACGGTCTTGCCGGTGACGCCGCTGGTGCCGGCGTGCGAGGTGGCACGGGTCGCCGTGGTGGCCGGGGTGGGGGTGATGGTGTCAGCCATGTTCGTTCCTTCCGTTGACCCGCCGGGCGTTCCCAGCGGTTGCTGTTCACGGATGAGACGGGCTGTGGAAGAGATTCGTCACACACGACTTCTCGGATTCGGGTGATGTCCAGGGATCCCCGGAAAACCGGGGATGTGGGTGTACCCCCGGGGTGTTCCGTCCGGCCGTTCAGCCGATTCCGGCCGCGCCGTTGCGCTCTGCAGCGGCCCGCATGGCACGGACACAGGCCATCGGGGACTCGCCGCGCTCCTCGCGGAAGAGCTGCTGCAGCCGTCGGGGGAGCACCCCTGCAGCGGCCGCGATGTCGTCGAGCGTGAGCGGGTCGTCGAGGTGCTGCTCGATGTACGACACCGCACGACGGACACGCCACGACGCCTTGCCGACCTGCGGCTGCGCGGCCAGCGACGCGCGTTTCGTCACGGCGGGGTCCTCGCCGAACCGGTCGCGGTAGGTCTCGGCGAACCGGCCCGGGTTGGTGAAGCCCCAGCGGCGGGCGATCGCGGCGATGCCGGATGACACGAGCGGACAGTCCGCCGGGGCGACCGGGCCGCCCCGGTCCGCGCGGAGCAGCTCCTCGCGCACCCGGTCGAGGCGGTGGTCGCGGAGGAACCGGTGCGGCGTGGTGTCGAGCGTCCGGGCGAAGACGTCCTGCAGCCCGCGCTGGCTCAGTCCGCAGGCCGCGGCGATGGTGGGGACTGAAGGGCGTTCGGCGGCGTGCAGCTCGATGAAGCGGATCGCGTCGCGGAGCCGGTTCGCCACGGGGACGTCGTCACCGCGGTTCCGGATGGGGAACGTGTCGAGGATGACGACGGCCAGCCGGCGGTTCAGCGCGGTCCGCATCGGCCCGAGCACGCGCTCGTCGACCAGGGCCGGCCCGAGTTCACGGATCAGGTGCCGCAGGGGTTCGCGCCGGGCGACGACCTCGTCCTGCTGGCCGAACAGCAGTGGGCCGTCGGGCAGGCGGTAGCCGAGGTCGCGGCCGACGCTCCGCAGGAACCGGTCGGACACGTGCACGCCGTTGTAGACGGTGCCGTCGGACTCGAACCGGTAGGCCTCGGACGCCGACGCGATGTACGGGCTGCCCGGCTCGACGACGCGGGTGCGGTCGGCGAAGTGCATCTCGAGCCGGCCCTTGGTGAGCCAGAACACCACGTGGTCGTCCCGCACGCCGATGACCCCGCCCCGCCGACCGCCCTCGGCCCGCATGGTGCGCAGCGACAGGTCGTCGTCGCCCACGACCGTGTACTCGTACCGGGTGTCGTCGGTGGCGAACGTCTCGGAGGCGAAGTCCGAGCCGCCGTACTCGGCCGCGAAGATCTCGGAGTAGTCGGAACCCTCGCCGTCGGAGAACCGCAGCCGGCGGAATCCGTTCGTCGTCGAGGGGTCCATGCGCCGATCATGCCATCAGTTGCACCGGACAAGGAAAGGAATACCCTAGGGGGGTACCGTATTGAGAACGGTGGAGGCGGACATGCACGAACACGTCGGGTACATCGGCGACAAGGACGACCTGCTCAAGCGACTCCGTCGCGCCGAGGGGCAGGTGCGCGGCATCGCGCGGATGGTCGAGGACGAGACGTACTGCATCGACGTCCTGACCCAGATCTCGGCGGCGAACCGGGCGCTCGAACGCGTCGCGCTGTCGCTGCTCGAGGACCACCTGGCGCACTGCGTCGCCGAGGCCGTCGCCGAGGGCGGGGACGCCGCCGACGAGAAGGTGCGCGAGGCCAGCCAGGCGATCGCCCGGCTCGTCCGCTCCTGACCCTGACGATCGACCACTGAGAAGGAGACACCATGACCACCGAAACGCTGCTCGTCGAGGGCATGACCTGCGACCACTGTGTGATGAGCGTCACCGAGGAACTCACCGAGGTCGACGGGGTGTCGGGCGTCGACGTCCGACTCGTCCCCGGCGGATCGTCCGAGGTCACCGTCAGCTCGGCGGCACCCGTCGACGCGGACGCCCTCCGCGCCGCCGTCACCGAGGCGGGGTACGAGGTCGTGCGCTCGTGACCGACCGCACCGTCGAACTCGACATCACCGGGATGACCTGCGCCTCGTGCGCGAACCGCATCGAGCGGAAGCTCGGCAAGCTGCCCGGGGTCACCGCCACCGTCAACTACGCCACCGAGAAGGCGCAGGTGCAGGTCGCCGCGGACGGCACCGCCGACCCCGAGGCGCTGATCGCCGCGGTGGAGTCGGCCGGCTACGGTGCCACGGTGCCGGCCCCGCCCGCCGCTGCTGACGCCGACCCCGCGGTCGACGAGGACCCGACCGGCCCACTGCGCCGACGCCTGGTCGTGTCCGCCGTGCTCGCGGTGCCCGTCGTGGTCCTCTCGATGGTGCCGGCGCTGCAGTTCCCGAACTGGCAGTGGCTCGCCCTGACGCTCGCGGCACCCGTCGCCGTCTGGGGTGCGCTCCCGTTCCACCGTGCCGCGTGGGTCAACGCCCGGCACGGTGCCGCCACCATGGACACCCTGGTGAGCGTCGGTGTCCTCGCCGCCTTCGGGTGGTCGCTGTACGCCCTGTTCTTCGGCGACGCCGGCACGACCGGCATGCACATGACGTTCTCGTGGTTCGCCACGGACCCCGAGGCCACCGACCTGTACCTCGAGGTCGCGGCGGCCGTGACGGTGTTCATCCTCGCCGGCCGGTACATGGAGGCCCGCGCGAAGACACAGTCCGGTGCCGCACTCCGGGCACTGCTCGAACTCGGTGCGAAGGACGCCACCGTCCTGCGCGACGGCGCGGAACACCGCGTGCCGACCTCGTCCCTCGTCGTCGGCGACGTCGTCGTGGTGCGACCCGGTGAACGGATCCCGAGCGACGGCCTGGTGCAGGACGGCTCCTCGGCCGTCGACCTCAGCATGCTCACCGGTGAGTCCGTGCCGGTCGAGGTCGGCCCGGGCGACCGGGTCACCGGCGCGACGATCAACGTCGGCGGCCGGCTCGTCGTCGCGATCACCCGCGTCGGTGCCGACACCGAGCTCGCCCGGATGGGTCGCCTGGTCGAGGACGCCCAGACCGGCAAGGCCGAGGTGCAGCGTCTGGCCGACCGCGTGTCCGGGGTCTTCGTGCCGATCGTCATCGTGCTCGCCGTGCTGGCCTTCGTCGGCTGGCTCGTGTTCGGCGGCTCGGTCACCGCGGCCTTCACCGCGGCCGTCGCCACCCTGATCATCGCCTGCCCGTGCGCTCTCGGGCTCGCCACGCCCACCGCGCTGCTGGTCGGCACCGGTCGCGGCTCCCAGCTCGGCATCCTGATCGGCGGTCCGCAGGTGCTCGAGCGCACCCGCGGCGTCGACACCGTCGTGCTCGACAAGACCGGCACCGTCACCACGGGGTCGATGACCCTGCGGTCGGTCATCGCCGTCGACGAGACCGAGGACGTCGTCCTGCGCCTCGCCGCAGCGGTCGAGGACGGCTCCGAACACCCCGTCGCCCGCGCTGTGACCACCGCGGCCCGTGCCCGGGGCGCCGGCCTGCCCCAGGCCGAGCAGTTCACCGCCACCGCCGGCGCCGGTGTGCAGGCCGTCGTGGACGGCGACGTCGTCCTGGTCGGCACGACCCGCTGGCTCGCCGACTCGTGGTCGATCAGCCTGCCCCCGGTGCTGTCCGACGCCGTCGACCGCGCCGAGGCCGACGGGGGCACGGCGGTCGTCGTCGCCCGGAACGGCACGGCCCTGGGCGTGGTCGTCGTCGGCGACACCCTGAAGCCCGAGGCCGCCGACGCGATCGCCCGCTTCCGTGCGCTCGGCCTGCACCCGGTCCTGCTCACCGGCGACAACGACGGGGCCGCACGTGCGGTCGCCGCGAGCGTCGGCATCGACGAGGTGCACGCCCGCGCGACCCCGGCGTCGAAGCTCGAGACCGTCCGACGGCTGCAGTCCGAGGGGCGGAGCGTCGCGATGGTCGGAGACGGCGTGAACGACGCCGCCGCACTGGCCGCGGCCGACCTCGGCATCGCCATGGGCGCCGGCACCGATGCGGCCATCGCGGCGAGCGACATCACGGTCGTGAGTGGTCGGCTCACGGTGGTGGCCGACGCCATCCGGCTGTCGCGCGCGACGCTCGGCGTCATCAAGGGCAACCTGTTCTGGGCGTTCGCGTACAACGTCGCGGCGATCCCGCTCGCGATGGCGGGGCTGCTGAACCCGGTGCTCGCCGGTGCGGCGATGGCGTTCTCGTCGGTCTTCGTCGTGACGAACAGCCTGCGCCTGCGTCGCTTCGCGGCGCAGCCGTGAACCCGGCGAGCCGACCGCGGCACGGAACGCGACCGGCCGGGAGGCGTGACGCGCGCAGCGAACGCGAGCCGCGCCTCCCGGCCGACTGTGCGCACCACCCGCCGGAGCGCACTACGCTCGAAGACGGTCCGCGACGCAGCGCTGCGTGACCCGCGGGCTGTACGTCTTGAACGTGATCCCCAGGAGGACCGAAGTGACCGAATCCGCTCCCGTCGACCCCACATCGACCGAAGGCTGGAAGAAGCTCGACAGCATCGCTGCCGACTTCACCCCGGACCTGCGAGGGTGGTTCGACAGCGACCCCGGTCGTGCCGAGCAGTACACCTTCCAGGCGGCCGACCTGACCGTCGACCTCTCTAAGGGCCTGGTGACCGACGAGATCCTCGCCGCGCTGCTGCAGGTCGCGAAGGACACCGGCGTCGCCGAACGCTTCCAGGCGATGCTCGCCGGTGAGCACATCAACGTCACCGAGGACCGCGCCGTGCTGCACACCGCGCTCCGCCGCCCGAAGGCGACCGAGGGCCTCGTGCCGGCGGCGCCCCTGACCGTCGACGGCCAGGACGTCGACGCCGACGTGCACGCGACGCTCGACAAGGTCTACGGCTTCGCCGAGCAGGTCCGCAGCGGCGCCTGGACCGGTGTCACCGGCAAGCGCATCGAGACCGTCGTCAACATCGGCATCGGTGGCTCCGACCTCGGCCCGGTCATGGTCTACGAGGCACTCAAGCCCTACGTCCAGCCCGGCCTCGAGGCCCGCTTCGTGTCGAACATCGACCCGGCGGACATCTACGAGAAGACCGCGGACCTGGACCCCGAGACCACGCTCTTCATCGTCGCGTCGAAGACCTTCGGCACGCTCGAGACCCTGACGAACGCGCGCCTCGCCCGCCAGTGGCTGTGGGAGAAGCTCGGCCTGACCGACGCCGCCGACGACGAGAAGAAGAACGCCGTCGCCAAGCACTTCGTCGCCGTCTCCACCGCGCTCGACAAGGTCGAGGCCTTCGGCATCGACCCCGAGAACGCCTTCGGCTTCTGGGACTGGGTGGGCGGCCGCTACTCGGTCGACTCGGCCATCGGCACGAGCGTCGTCATCGCGATCGGCAAGGAGAACTGGGAGCAGTTCCTCGCCGGCTTCCACGCCATCGACGAGCACGTCCGCACCACGCCGCTCGAGCAGAACGTCCCCGTCCTGATGGGCCTGCTCAACGTCTGGTACACGAACTTCCTCGGTGCGCAGAGCCACGCTGTCCTGCCGTACACGCAGTACCTGCACCGCTTCGCCGCGTACCTGCAGCAGCTCACGATGGAGTCGAACGGCAAGCGCGTCCGCTGGGACGGCTCGCCCGTCACCACCGAGACCGGCGAGGTCTTCTGGGGTGAGCCCGGCACGAACGGCCAGCACGCGTTCTACCAGCTCATCCACCAGGGCACCCGCTTGATCCCGGCCGACTTCATCACGGTCGCCAACCCGGCCCGTCCGCTCAAGGACGAGACCGGCGACGGCAAGGGCGTCGCGCCCGGCACCGACGTGCACACGCTGTTCCTGGCGAACTTCTTCGCGCAGACCAAGGCGCTCGCGTTCGGCAAGAGCGCCGACGAGGTCCGCGCCGAGGGCACCACCGACGAGGGCATCGTCGCGGCGCGCACGTTCCCGGGCAACAAGCCGACCACGTCGATCATCGCGCCGGAGCTCACCCCGAGCGTCCTCGGCCAGCTCATCGCCCTGTACGAGCACATCGTGTTCACCGAGGGCACGATCTGGGGCATCGACTCGTTCGACCAGTGGGGTGTGGAGCTCGGCAAGCAGCTGGCGCTGCAGGTCACGCCGGCCGTCGAGGGTGACCAGGCCGCGCTCGACGCGCAGGACCCGTCGACCAAGGCGCTCATCGCGAAGTACCTGGAGCTGCGGAAGTAACGCACGCCCCCACCTGACGGACGGGAGGCCCGTGGCGGATCCGCCACGGGCCTCCCGTCCGTCGTGTGCGTGCGCTGGCCGCGGGGCGGACGCCGGGCCGGTTTCGCGCTCAGCGACATCTCACGCGCACCGCGGCCCGTGAGGTGTCGCCCAGCGCGAAACGCGCCTGCCGCCCCGGCCCGCCGCCCGCTCAGCGGGCGAGCGGGTCGAGGTTGAGGGACGTGCCCTCGTACAGGTGCTGGTCCTCGCCGAACACCTGGACGCCCTCGTTGAGCCAGACCAGGTCGCGGACGGTGATGCCGAACCGTGCGGCGACGTCCCCGATCAGGTCGTCCGGTGCGACGCCGTAGGACCTCGGTGCGCCGGCGGCCGTGGTCGCGGTGACGGTCCCGGTTGCGTTCGCCCGTCGTCCGGCGTCCTTCGGGTGCACGTTCGTCTGCCGCGCGGGGACGGACCACCGCACGGTGGACACCGCGAGGACCTTGCCGGCGGAGATCTCGACGGGGACGTCCTGCCCGTGCGCCGCGGCGGAGTAGGTCACGAGGGTGCCGAGGTGTGACGGGTCGACCCCGGATCCGTCCAACGGGACGTCGACCGCGGCCGCTGTGCTGGTCGGACCGCCGAGGGTCCGGTCACCGACACCGGGGTAGGTGAGCCCGTCGCCCACCGCACGGGGCAGGTCGAACAATGCGACGCCGATCGGCACCGGCAGCGTCGAGGTGATCCCGGAGTACTGCGCGGTGAAGGTGTCGTCGCCGTCCGCGACCACCCGGAAGTGGAAGTGCACGCTGCCCTTCGGCGAGGCCACGTCCCCCTGCGCCAGGACGGTCCCGGCGGGGATCGGTGTCAGCGTCGGTGCGGGTGCGGCGGCCTCCGTCGGCACCGGGGTCGGTGTGCGCGGGTTCGCCGACGCCTCGATCAGGTCCGATGCGGACTCGCCGGTCGGGGTCGCCGCCGGGGTCTCGCTCGCCGTCGGGCTGGACGCCGGCGGACTGGAGGGAGCGGGCAGGACATCGTCCGGTCCCCGCAGCAGCGAGCAGCCGGACAGCACCACGCTGGCCGCCAGCACGATGGCGATTCCGCCGGTCCGTTTCATGATGCCCCCTCAGGTCGAGGGTAACGCGATGCCGATCACACGGTCGTCGTCGCCGGCGGACTGTGTCCCGGGACGCAGTCCAGCCGCCGAGGGGGCGAGATGGTGTCGGTCGGAGCGGCTACGGTCGAGGGCATGGAGCGTTCGGAGATCCTCGCCGCGGCTGCCGCCGCGCACGCCGCCCGCATCGCAGCGGCGGGTGGTGACGACGTCGCAGCGCGTGAACGTGCCGACAGCGTCCGGCGCCGGGCCGACGGGCTCACCGACCGGTACGACACGGTCGAGGGCGCGGACACCGAGTCCGATGCCCGTGACGCCGCACGCCGTCGCGCGGGAGAGGCAGACCGCGCCGCCTCGCGCACCGAGGGCGTGCTGTCGGACTGGCACCGGATGGGCACCCGTCGTGGCGTCACCCCCGACGCCCAGGTCCGCACGGCGTGGACCGTGACCGGGGTCCCCGAGCGCGGCGACGCCCGAGCCCTGGCCAACGTGCTGCTCTCCACCGCGGGGCATGCCGGACGCGTCGCCGACGCCGCCCGACGCAACCCCGCCCTGTCCGGCGCCGCGAGTGCCGCCGCCCGACGGACCGTGCGCCGCTACACCGACCACGGTGCCGACATGGCTTCGTTGGGGGACGTCCTGGGCGACGGCCCCGTCGACGACGAGCGCTGAGCCCGATCCGCGGATTGGACCGCTCCCGTCCTCATCAGGCCTTCTGTGGACCGATCCAAACGACCTGACGACAGAATGTCCAATTGACAGGACATGGATTCGGGTTACGATCGGTCCACGCACTGACGCGCGATCACCGACGAAGGAGTCACCGAATGGTCGACATCAAACCGACAGCCCCGACTGTCGCACTGCCCCCGTTGGGGACCGGGCCGCACCGCCGACGACTCGGTGTGCTGGCCCTCGTCGCCACGTTCGGCGGGTTGCTCTTCGGGTACGACACCGGTGTCATCAACGGTGCCCTGAACCCGATGAAGGCGGAGCTCGGCCTCACGAACTTCACCGAGGGTGTCGTCACCAGCTCGCTGCTCTTCGGTGCCGCGATCGGCGCCATGCTCGGCGGCCGCATCGCCGACGGCTGGGGTCGCCGCAAGACGATCATCCTGCTGGCCGTCACGTTCTTCGTCGGCACGCTGATCTGCGTGTTCGCGCCGACGTTCGAGGTCATCGTCATCGGTCGTGTGCTCCTCGGCCTCGCGGTCGGTGGCGCCTCCACGGTGGTGCCGGTGTTCCTCGCCGAACTCGCGCCGTACGAGATCCGCGGGTCGCTGTCCGGCCGCAACGAGCTCATGATCGTGATCGGTCAGCTCGCCGCGTTCGTGGTCAACGCCTTCATCGGCAACATCTGGGGTGAGGGCAACGGCGTGTGGCGCGTCATGCTGGCCGTCTGCGCGCTCCCCGCGATCGCGCTGTTCGTCGGCATGCTCCGGGTGCCGGAGTCGCCGCGCTGGCTCGCGTCGAAGGACCGCTACGACGAGGCCCTGTCCGTCCTCGAGCAGGTCCGGACCACCGATCGGGCCCGCGCCGAGCTCGACGACATCAAGCGGAGCAACGACCTCGAAGCGAAGGTCGAGCGCGTCAGTGGCTGGCACACGCTGCGCGGGAACAAGTGGCTCATCCGCATCGTGCTCATCGGCGCCGGGCTCGGCGTCGCGCAGCAGCTCACCGGCATCAACTCGATCATGTACTACGGCCAGACCGTGCTCATCGAGTCCGGGTTCCAGGCGTCGGCCGCTCTCATCGCGAACATCGCCCCCGGCGTGATCGCCGTGGTCGGTGGCGTCATCGCGCTGTACAACATGGAGAAGATCAACCGCCGCACGACGCTGATCCTCGGGTTCACGCTGACGACGATCTGCCACTTCCTCATCGGCATCGCGTCGGTGGCGCTGCCCGAGGGCAACCCGGCCCGCCCGTGGGTCATCCTGTTCCTGGTCGTCGCGTTCGTCGGCTCGATGCAGACCTTCCTCAACATCGCCGTGTGGGTCGTCCTGTCGGAGATCTTCCCGACGCAGATCCGTGCGCTCGGCATGGGCATCTCGGTGTTCTGCCTCTGGATCGCGAACGCGTTCCTCGGGCTGTACTTCCCGACGATCGTCGCCGCGACCGGCATCACCGGGACCTTCTTCGGCTTCGGGATCGTCGGGCTGCTGGCGCTGCTCTTCATCTGGAAGTTCGTGCCGGAGAGCCGTGGTCGCACCCTCGAAGAGGTCGAAGAGGGCGTCACCACCGGCAACATCTTCACCGTCCCCGTGAAGGCGTCGCGCCGCTAGTCCGCACCACACCGCACCGAGTGCGCAGAAGACGTCGGGTCGCCCCAGGGCACCCGACGTCTTCTGCTCACTGGATCCACGGTCGCCGCCCGGTTGGTTGCATGGAGGCGTGACGGAACTGGTGCTGCAGGACTTCCCGGTCGCCCTGAACGTGGTGTGCTCCGCGCTGCTCGTGGTCGCCGTCGGGTGTGCGGCGTTCGTGGCGGTCGACGTGGTGCGTCGGCCGCCGCACATGCGCGTCATGGCGTTCGTGTGGCCGCTCACGATGCTGTTCGGCAGCGTCGTGTGGCTCGTCTTCTACCTGCGTCGTGGGCGGGCCTCGGCGCCCGGCCACGGACGGTGGGCGGGCACTGCGATCGACACGAGCCACTGCGGGGCCGGCTGCGCCCTCGGCGACCTGATCGGCGAGTTCGGGCTCGCGGCGTTCCCGGCGCTCGGGGTGGCCGTCGGACTGGGCACGCTCTACCAGGACCGGATGTTCGCCGGGTGGATCGTCGACTTCGTCATCGCGTTCGTGCTCGGCATCGCGTTCCAGTACTTCGCGATCGCGCCGATGCGGGGCCTCGGCGTCCGGGCGGGGCTCGTCGCCGCGCTCAAGGCCGACACACTGTCGATCATCGCGTGGCAGGTGGGCATGTACGGCCTGATGGCGGTGTGGCAGCTGGTCGTGTTCCCGGCACTCGTCGGCGGGCGCGCGAGCGTCTTCTCGCCGGAGTTCTGGGTGGCGATGCAGCTGGCGATGGTGGCCGGCTTCGTCTGCTCCTACCCCGTGAACGCGTGGCTGGTGCGTCGGGGCATCAAGGAGGCCATGTGACGGACCAGCGGACGGACGGGAGGCCCGGTGCCAGCTGGCACCGGGCCTCCCGTCCGTTCTGTGGTCGCGTTACGGGCGCAGGAGCACCTTGCCGACGCGACCGGCGGTGTCGCTGGCGCGCACGGCGTCGCGGACCTGCTCGAAGGCGAAGGTCTCGGCGACGGGGAGCGTCAGCGAGCCGTCGAGCACGCGGGTGATGAGCTCACCGAAGAGCTGCCCCTTCGTCTCGGCCGGCATCGTCTTGCTGACGACGGAGCCCCAGAAGCCCTTCACGGTGAGCTGGCCGAAGATGACCTTGCCCGACGGGATCTCGAGCGTCGGCGACGCCATCGCGCCGAAGACGACGAGGGTGGCGTTCTCGCCCAGCACGGACGCGATGTCGCCGGCGGCCTTGCCACCGACCGACTCGACGCCCGCGATGATCGGGGCACCACCGGTGATCGCGGCGACCTGGTCCTGCCAGTCGTCGGCGTCGGTGGCGACGATGCGCTCGATGCCCTGCTCGCGGAGTTCGTCGACACCGGCGGCGCGACGGACGAGTCCGATCACGTTGATGCCACGGGCGGCGCCGAGCTGGGCGACCATGCGTCCGACCGCACCGTTGGCGGCGTTCTGGATGATCCAGTCGCCCTCGTGCAGGTCGAGCGAGTGCAGCAGGCTGATGGCGCTGAACGGCATCGAGACGAGCTGGGCGGCGGCCTCGTCGGTCATCGCGTCCGGCACCGGGACGAGCCCGGCGGCGTTCGCGGTGTAGTACTCGGCCCAGACGCCGAAGGCACCGCCGGCGACGCGCTGGCCGACCTGCAGGTTCGTGACGCCCTCGCCGAGGGCCTCGACGACGCCGAGTGCCTCGGTGCCCGAGGCAGCGGGGAGCTCCGGCTTGAAGCCGTAGGTGCCGCGGACGGTCCACAGGTCGTGGTTGTGGATGGGGGAGAGGACCGTGCGGACGAGGACCTCGCCGGCGCCGGGCGTCGGGACGGGGCGCTCCTGCACCTCGAGGACGTCGGCGGGCTCGGCGAACGTCTCGTGGACGACGGCGCGCATGGTGGTGGGGGTGGTGGTGCTCATGGGTCAGTCCTCCGAGACGACGATGGTGACGTCGATGTTGCCGCGGGTCGCGTTCGAGTACGGGCAGACCTGGTGGGCCGCGTCGGCGAGGGCCTGGGCCTGGTCGTGCTCCAGGCCGGGGATGACGACCTCGAGCATGACGGCGAGCTGGTAGCCACCGTTGCCGTTCGGGCCGATCGACACGCGACCGCCGACGGACGAGTCGGTGATCTTCACCTTCTGGCTGCGGGCGACGCCCTGCAGTGCGGAGTGGAAGCAGGCGGCGTAGCCGGCGGCGAAGAGCTGCTCGGGGTTGGCGCCGTTGCCGGAGCCACCCATCTCCTTCGGGATGGCGAGGTCGAACTCGACCGTGCCGTCGCTCGTGGCGACGTGGCCGTTGCGGCCTTCGCCGGTGGCCAGGGCCTCGGCGGTGTAGAGGGTTTCCATGGGGTTCCTTCCTTGTGGGGCGGATCGTGAAGTTCGGGGGTGTGCGGCGTGCTCTCGCGCTCAGCGACAGTTCACGGGCACACGTGGCCGTGCGGTGTCGCTCAGCGCGAAACGGCGCCGGCGTCAGCGCCAGCGGCGTCGTGCTCGGGGTCGGCCGCCGCGTGCATCGTCTCGGTCAGCCGGTGCAGCGTCGCGATGAGCTCGGCGGCGGCACGTTCGTCGGCCAGGCCCATCCCGGCGGCGATGCGCGCGGGGATGCCGCTCAGCTCGGACCGCAGTTCGCGGCCTCGGTCACCGACGGTCACCGTGACGACGCGCTCGTCGGTGCTGCGGCGCTCGCGGCGGACCAGGTCGCTCTGCTCCATGCGGCGGAGCAGTGGCGAGAGGGTGCCGGAGTCGAGCTGCAGGTGTTCCCCGAGGCTCGAGACGGTCTGGTCGCCCTCGACCCACAGGGTCACGAGCACCAGGTACTGCGGGTACGTCAGACCCCAGGGTTCGAGCATCGTGCGGTACGCCTGCGTGGTGGCGCGGGACGCCGCGTAGAGGGAGAAGCACACCATCTCGTCGGTCACGGGCATGCGTCCACACTGTCACGCAACCAAGTTGTGCACAACTCGATGCAGCGGATGCCCAGCTGACGAACACGCCGACGACCCGGACGGTTAGGCTGACGTGACCCAAGATGAGCAGCAGCGACCTCGACACCACCACGACCCCCGGCAACGGATCGGCGTCGTCCCACGGCAAGACGATCCTGATCGGTGAGCACGCCGTGGTCTACGGCGCACCCGCTCTCGTCCTGCCGGTGCTCGACGCACGGGTCGTGGCGACGGTCACCCCGGTCGCCGCCGACGCCGAGCAGCCCGGTCACAGCCTGCAGTCCACCGTGCACACCGGCCCCCTCGACCTCGCACCCGCGGCCGTGCTGCCGACCGTCACCGCCGTCACCGCGACCCTGCGCCACTTCGGGGTCACCGACCGCCACTTCCACGTCCGGGTCGACAGCGAGGTCCCGACCGCCCGCGGCATGGGCTCGAGCGCCGCGGTCGCCGCCGCCGTGACCGCCGCCGTCGCCGATGCCCTGGGCGAGACCCTCGACGTCGAGACCCACCACCAGCTCATCCAGGAGTGCGAGCGCGTCGCCCACGGCCGACCGTCCGGCCTCGACGCCCGGGGCGTCGTCGCGTCCGCGCCGGTCTGGTTCGAGGGCGGGCACATCGAACCCGTCACGCTCGGCACCCGGTTCACCTTCGTCGTCGCGGACACCGGCGTCCCCGGGCACACCCGCGAGGCCGTGTCGGCCGTCCGCGCCCGCCACGACCAGGACCCGGCCGGGGTCGGCGCCGTGATCGACCGGATCGGCGCGCTCGCCCGACGGGCACGGGGGACACTCGAGGACGGCGATGCCCAGGCTCTGGGTGCCACCATGGACGCCGCGCACGACCTGCTCAGCACACTCGACGTGTCGAGTGACGACCTGGACCGGCTCGTCGACGCCGCACGTGCTGCGGACGCCCTCGGCGCGAAGCTCACCGGCGGCGGGCGGGGCGGGTGCGTCCTCGCGCTCGCCGCGGACGACGACCACGCGGACCGCATCGCGGCCGCACTCCGCGGCGCAGGGGCCGCAGCCACCTGGACCACCACGATCGGAGCCCGCGCTTGCTGACAGCCACCGCCGTCGCGCACCCCAACATCGCCCTCGTCAAGTACTGGGGGAAGGCGGACGCGCAGCTCGCGCTGCCCGCCACGGGCAGCGTCTCGATGGGGCTCGACGTGTTCCCGACGACGACCACCGTCACGGTGGACGGCGGACGGGAGGCCCGTGATGCGTTCACGCTGAACGGTCACGTCGTCGACGACGGTGCGCTTGTGCGCGTGCAGCAGTTCCTCGACCTGGTGCGCGAGCTCGCGGGGTCGTCCGAGCGGGCGTCGGTGGTCTCCGAGAACACGGTCCCGACCGGTGCCGGGCTGGCCTCGAGCGCGTCCGGCTTCGCCGCCCTGGCGACCGCCGCCGCCGCGGCCTACGGCCTCGACCTGTCGCCGCGCGACCTGTCCCGTCTGGCCCGTCGCGGTTCCGGCTCGGCCACGCGCTCGATCCCCGGCGGTGTCGCCGTCTGGCACGCCGGCGACGACCAGGGCTCCTTCGCCGAGCCGATCCCGGCCCCGCCGATGGCGATGGTCGTGGTCACGATCGACGCCGGCCCGAAGCCGATCGGGTCGCGCGAGGCCATGCGCCGCACCATCGCGACGTCGCCCTTCTACCCGGCCTGGGTGACCTCGACGACCGAGACCGTCGGCGACATGCTCACGGCCTGCGCGGCCGGCGACTTCACCCGCATCGGCGAGATCACCGAGAGCAACGCGCTCCGGATGCACGCGACGATCGAGGGCGCGTTCCCGCCGATCCGCTACCTCAACGCCCGCAGCGTCGCCGTGTTCGACGCCGTCGCCGAGCTGCGTGCCGGCGGCACCGAGGCCTACGCCACGGCCGACGCGGGCCCGAACGTCGTCGTGCTCACGAAGCCACAGGACCGGGCGGCCGTCGCCGGGGCGCTCGCGTCGCTGGGGGACGTCATCGAGTCCGGCACCGGACCTGCCGCGCGGGTGCTCCGCTCCGAAGAGATCGGGAGCAATCCCGACCAGAAGGAGTCCGCGCAGTGATCGAGTTCCGTGCACACGGCAAGCTGTTCGTCGCCGGCGAGTACGCCGTCGTCGAGCCGGGCCAGCCGTCCGTCCTGATCGCCCTCGACCGCGCCATCACGGCGAAGGTGCGCGAGGGCCACGGCGCGGGCAGCGTGCACTCCGAGGAGTACGGGCACCTGCCGCTCACGTGGACCCGTGCCGAGGACGGCCTGGCGCTCGACCGTGAGCACCACCCCTACGACTACGTGATGGCCACGATCGACCTGGTCGAGAAGCTCCGCGCCGAGCACGGCATCGCCCCGCGGTTCCACGACCTGCGCATCGAGAGCCAGCTCGACGACGCCAGCGGCCGGAAGTTCGGACTCGGGTCCTCGGCTGCGGTCACCGTCGCCACGGTCGGCGCCCTCGACCGCTTCTACGGCATCGGCCTGACGCAGCGCCAGCGCTTCCAGGTCGCCCTGCTCGCCACCATCCGGGTGAACCCGCGGGCCTCCGGCGGCGACCTCGCCGCGAGCACGTTCGGCGGCTGGCTGCGCTACAGCGCACCGGACCGCGAGCGCCTCGCCGCGATGCTCGGCGACCACGCCGTGTCCGCGATCCTGACGGACGCCGACGCGTGGGACGGCTTCGACGTCCAGCGGCTGCCCGCCCCCGAGAACCTGCAGCTGCTCGTCGGCTGGACCGGCTCGCCCGCGTCCACCACGAAGCTCGTCGACGTGGTGCGTCGGCACCGCAACGGCGGGTACCAGGCGTTCCTCGACGAGAGCCGCAGCGCCGTCGACGACCTGACCACGGGCCTCCAGACCGGCGACGCCGAGCGCACGCTCGGTGCCCTCCGACGCGCCCGCGGGCTGCTGCAGCGTCTCGGCGACTCGGTCGGGTCGAAGATCGAGACCGAGCGTCTCGCGACCCTGTGCGACGTCGTCGAGGCGGCGGGCGGGGCGGCGAAGCCGTCCGGTGCCGGCGGTGGCGACTGCGGCATCGCGCTCGTCCCGGCGGACACCGACCCCGCCGGCATCCACCGCGCCTGGGAGGCGCACGACATCAGACACCTCAGCGTCGCGGTGCGAGCACCAGAAGGAGCCCTCGATGAGTGACCTGCTCACACCGATCCCCACCAAGTGGGTCGGCCCGATCCGCGTCAGCGGCAACGCCGTGCAGGGGGAGCACGAGGTCCCCCTCGCCACCTACGAGTCGCCGCTCTGGCCGTCCGTCGGCCGCGGCGCCCGCATCTCGCGGATGGTCGAGGACGGCATCGTCGCGACCGTCGTCGACGAGCGCATGACCCGCTCCGTCGTGGTCCGTGCCGACAGCGCCGCCGCGGCCCACGTCGCCGCGGGCCAGATCCTCGCGCGCCAGGACGAGCTCGCCGCGATCGTGTCCGGGCAGAGCCGGTTCGCCAAGCTCATCGAGGTGCACCCGGAGATCGTCGGGGACCTGCTGTTCCTGCGCTTCGCGTTCACCACCGGCGACGCCTCCGGCCACAACATGGTCACGCAGGCGGCGGACAAGCTGCTGCCGGCGATCCTGGACTGGCAGCCGGGCCTGCGGTACGTCTCGGTGTCGGGCAACTTCTGCACGGACAAGAAGGCGACCGCGGTGAACGGCATCCGTGGCCGCGGCCGCAACACCATCGCCGAGATCGTGATCCCGGGCGAGGTCGTCGAGAAGCGTCTGCGGTCGAGCACCGCGCGCATCGTCGAGCTGAACATCGCGAAGAACCTGATCGGGTCGACGATCGCCGGGGCCATCCGCTCGGCGAACGCGCACTACGCGAACATGCTGCTCGGCTTCTACCTGGCCACCGGGCAGGACGCCGCCAACATCGTCGAGGGCTCGCAGGGCATCACGAGCGCCGAGGACCGCGACGGCGACCTGTACTTCGCGACCTCGCTGCCGCACCTGATCGTCGGCACGGTCGGCAACGGCAAGGGCGGGGACCTGCCCGTCGTCGAGGACGCCCTGGTGCGCCTCGGCTGCCGCGAGGACCGCGAGCCGGGCGGGAACGCCCGCCGCCTCGCCGCCCTGTGCGCCGCGACCGTCCTGTGCGGGGAGCTCTCGCTCCTCGCCGCACAGACCAACCCGGGCGAGCTGATGGCCGCCCACGTCGCCATGGAACGCCGCGGCGCGAAGCCCGCAGGGGGTGCGGCATGACCGGCGTCGGCATCCACGACATCGCGATCGCGACCGGGCACCACGTGCTCGAGCTCGACGACCTGGCCGAGCGGCTCGGCGTCGACCCGGCGAAGTACCACGTCGGCATCGGGCAGGACGCCTTCAGCGTGACAGCGCCCGACGAGGACATCGTCACGATGGGCGCCGCCGCCGCGAAGGAGCTCATCGACCGGCACGGCGTCGAGGGCATCCGCACGGTGCTGTTCGCCACCGAGTCCGGCGTCGACCAGTCGAAGGCCGCCGGCGTGTACGTGCACGGCCTGCTCGGGCTGCCGAAGGCCGTCCGCGTGGTCGAGCTGAAGCAGGCCTGCTACGGCGGGATGGCCGCGGTGCAGCTCGCCCTCGGCATCGTCGCCCGTGCCCCGCACGAGCGGGTGCTCGTCATCGCCGCCGACGTCGCCCGGTACGACGTCGACACCCCGGCCGAGCCGACCCAGGGTGCCGGCGCCGCCGCGATCCTGGTGTCCGCCGACCCCGACCTGATCGAGATCGAGCCGGCGGCGGGCGTCTACACGGCGGACGTCGACGACTTCTGGCGGCCGAACGACCGCTCCACCGCACTCGTCGACGGTCGGCTCTCGGTGAGCGCGTACGTCAACGCGTTCGTCGGCGCCTGGGACGACCTGGCGGAACAGGGCGGCCCGGCGTACGACGACATCGCCCGGTTCGTGCACCACCAGCCCTTCACCAAGATGGCGATCAAGGCGCACCGCAAGCTCACGCAGCACGTCGGCGCACCGTTCGACGAGGCCGACCTGGCGATCGGGTTCACCTACAACCGGCAGACCGGCAACACCTACACGGCGTCGCTCTGGATCGGGCTCGCAGCACTGCTCGACCTGGACGACGACCTGGCGGGGGAGCGGCTCGGCCTGTTCAGCTACGGCTCGGGCAGCGTCGGTGAGCTCATCACCGGTACCGTCCGGCCCGACTACCGCGAGCACCGCCGTGCGGGTCGCGTGCGGTCGTTGCTCGAGGCGCGGGTCCCGCTGACGGTCGACGCGTACCGCGCGCTGCACGCCGCGGGTGCCGCCACCAGCGAGGACGTCGAGCGTCCGCGCGTCACGACCGCGCCGTTCCGGTTCGCGGGCGTGCGCGGCGGCGCGCGGCACTACGAGGCGACGGCGCAGCCGGAGTAGCCGGCCTGCGCCCACCAGCCCCTCGCGAAAGCGACAGATCCCCGCGGAACATCCGCGGGGATCTGTCGCTCTCGGGGACCGGACCCGGATCGTGCGCCGGGATCTGTCGCTTGCTCGGGACGGACGGGAGGCCCGTGGCGGCGCCGCCACGGGCCTCCCGTCCGTCTGCCGGTCACGCTGCGGACAGGACCTCGCGTTCCAGCCGCTGGTAGCTGGCCTCCATGCCCTCCGTCATGCCGGTCGCGAGGATCATGTCCCGCTGCTCCCGGTCCGGGTAGGTGACGAGCAGCGTCATGAGCGTGACGCCGTCGTCCTCGTCGAACTGCAGGTCGTTCGTGTTCGGCGGGAAGGGCGCCCCGGTCATGCGCTCGGTCGACACCATCCGGCGTTCCGGTTCGACGACGAGGTTCTCGCCCTCGAACCCGAAGGGCTCGCCCTCGGTGTCACCCGTCGGCGCCCAGGCCTGCCGGAACGTGCCGCCCGGGGTCAGGTCGTTCTCGTACACCGTCATCTCCCACCCGTCGGGGCCGAGCAGCCACCGGCGCACCAGGTCGGGCTCGGTGTGCGCCCGCCAGAGCAGGTGCCGTGGCGCCGCGAACGCCCGGGTGATCCGGACGTGGGTGTCGTCGAGGACCTCGGTCTCGGTGCCCGCACCGAGGGCCCACTCGCGCAGGTCGGCGAGCACCCGGTCGAGCTGGCCGAACGCCTGCTGGTAGCCCTCGAGCATGCCCATCTCGAGCATCGCGTCGAGGTCGGCGGCCGAGGCGAACGAGGACACCACGGTGACCCGCGAGCCGTCGTCCGCCGGCCCGAACGACAACACGGTCTCGCTGGTGGGGAGCGACTCGTCGACCGTGCCCTCCGGGTCGGTGAACAGGTCGCGGAAGACGATGCGACGGTGCTCGTCGACCTCGGTGACCTGCCACACGGCGTGGAACCGCTCGCCCTGCGGGGACGTCATCCGGTAGTCGGCACGGCCGCCGGGGCGCAGGTCGAACGTCGTGAACGTCGCGGGGAACCCGGGCGGTCCCCAGAACCGCTCGAGCTGGCGTGGGTCGGCGAAGGCGGCCCAGAGGCGTTCGACGGGGACGGGGAACTCGGCGACGAGGGTCATCGAGAGGGTGTCGGGATCGGTGTGGACGGACGTGGTGGGCATCATCGCTCCTGGTGTCGTCGGGTGTCGTCTGGTGCTGGGTGTCCGGACGCGTCGCCGTCGAGCACGTCGCCGAGGCGGTCCATCCGGCTGTGCCAGAGGCGGCCGTAGGCGTCGAGGAGGGCACGGACCCGGTCGAGCTGCTCCGGCTCGGCGCGCACGATGCGGGTGCGGCCGCGGGCCTCCTTGCTCACGAGTCCGGCTCCCTCGAGGACGGCGACGTGCTTCTGGACGGCGGCGAACGACATCGAGTAGGCGTCCGCGAGCTCGCTCACGGACGACGACCCGACGAGCGTGCGCCGGACGATGTCGCGACGGGTCGCGTCGGCCAGTGCGTGGAACACCCGGTCGACCTCGGCGTCGGACAGTTCGATTCGTACAACCATTTGGTTGTAGGTTACGTCCGGCCGGTCTCGTCCACAAGGGGGACCTGCCGGTAGTCTTGCCGCGGAGATCGGAGGGGCGATGGCGGAGCAGCTGGGTGCGTCCGGTGCCGTCCGTGCCCTCGTCGCCACCCTGCCCCGTGCGCCGCAGCTGTCCGACGTGGTGAGCGGCGTCGGTCGGATGGTCGGCAAGCCCACGCGCGTCGTCGACGTCGACGGGCCGAGTTGGGGTCCGCTCACCGCGCTCGTGTCGCAGTTCGAGCACGAGAACCTGGTGCTCGTGCCGGCCGACGCACCGCCGCTCTACCGGATGCACTGCGTGCTGCACGAGCTCGGGCACCTGGTGCACGGCGACGTCGGCACACCGACCCCGTCGTCCGTCGCCGAGTTCGCCGCCGGGGGCCACGTCTGCCGTCGCGCGCTCGACGCCGACTCCGGGCTCGTGAGCATCTCCGACGACGACGAGCACTTCGCCGAACGGTTCGCCTACGAGCTCGCGACGGTCCTGCTCGCCGGTGCCACGGGCGCGGACGAGCGGGCCTACGGCTGATGGCCGTCCTGCACGCCGCGGCCTTCTGGTTCGCGGCGCTGATCTTCCTCGCCCGCACGCCGTACGTGCTGCGGAACCCTCGTGGTCGGGCGGCCTGGGGTGCCACCGGCGTCGGGGCGCTCGGACTCCTGACCCTCGGCAGCGTCGTGCCGCAGCCGGTGCTCGACGGTGCCCTGGGCGGCTCGAACCTCATCAACCTGGTGCAGAACGTCTGCGCGACCGTCGCGTTCTGGCTGATGCTGCGCGCGAGCACCGACGACCTGCCGGAGCGCCCGGTGCTCGCCAGGCCGGTGGCGCTCCTCGTCGTGGTCGTGGCGTTCACGGTGCCGTTCCTGCTGGTCGAGGAGCGCGGTGGGACCGACTTCCACTTCATCGTGCGCGAGATCGAGCAGACCCCGATGTGGCTCTACGGGACGGTGTACATGGTGGGCGTGGGGCTGATCGCCGCCACGACCCTGCGCCGCGGCGTGCTGCAGAACCCGGTGGCGCTCGTGGTGTTCCGCGTCGGGCTCGCCCTGGTCGTCGTGGCGAGCGTCGACGAGGTCGCCTCGCTCACCGCCGACCACTTCGGACTCTTCCCGGCCGGGGTGCGGGACGGCCTGCGCCTGGCCTTCGACCCGCCGTTCTACCTCGGCATCGTGCTCATCGTCGTGGCGATGGCCTCGCTGACGTTCCGGCGGTGGGGCCGTGACCTGCGACACCGCGGGCACCACCGGCGCCTGCGCCGCATCGCCCGTCGGCACGCCGTGCGGGCGGTCGAGCGGCCGGGGGACCCGCAGGCCCGGACCTACGACCTGGTGATCGCGATCCGCGACGCCGAGGTGCAGGGCCGGACCCTCGACGACGCCGAACTCGCGCAGGTGCGGTCGGCCGAACGGACCCTGACCCGGAGCCTCGGAGGATGACAGCGTGACGATCGTGTGGTGGGTGCTCGGAGCGCTCGTGGTGCTGGCGGCGGTGTGTCTGGTCGGCCTGGTGGTCCTGGTCGTCCTGCGGAAGGTCGTCGGCAGGATCGTGCTGCCCGGTGGCGACCGGTGGACGCCCGTGCTCGAGTCCGACGCGGACTCCGTCCGGCTGCCGATCACCGACGACACCGTGCGCCCGGGGGAGTACGGGCTGTGGCACGACGGGCCGGGGCACACCACCGTCGGGCCGGTGCTCGAGGTCGACGAAGCCGCCGGGTTCGTGCGCCGGGCCGTGGTCCGGACGACCGGCGCGGTGTCGTCGCGGGTGCGGTGGAGCGGGCACGTGCACCCGGACCCGGCGGCGATGGAGGTCGACTGGTCCGAGGTGTCGCTGCCGACGCCGGTGGGGCCGGCGCCCGCGTGGGTGGTGCGGCCGGGGCCGGACGGCGCCGCGGGCCCGGGCCGCCCGGCCGCCCGGGGTGCCGACCCCTTGGCTGCCCGGGGCGCCGACCCCGTGGCCGCCCGCACCTGGGCCGTCCACGTCCACGGCATCCGGACGACCCGGGTCACCGCGCTCCGGACCGTCCCAGCGGCGCTCGAGCTCGGCTGGACCTCGATCGTCCCGTCGTTCCGCGGCGACGGCGAGGCACCGTGGGAAGGCCGGGCCTCGCACCTCGGCGCGCGCGAGTGGGCCGACGTCGAAGCGGCGCTCGACCACGCCGTCGCGAACGGCGCCGAACGGCTCGTCATCGTGGGGTGGTCGATGGGCGCGACGATCACGCACGAACTCCTCGCCCGTTCGGCGCACCGTGACCGCCTGGCCGGGATCGTGCTCGTCGCCCCGGCACTGGACTGGGCCGTCACCGTCCGGTCCCAGGCCCGTCGCGCGGGGCTGCCGGGTTTCGTGGTGAGTGCTGCCCTCGGGGCGATGGCGACGCCGGTCCTCTGCCGGACGGTGGGGCTGCGCTCGCCGGTCGACGTGCGCGCGCTGTCCTGGTTGCGCGCACCCCGGCAGCTGCCCCCGACCCTGCTCATCCACTCCACCGGCGACACCACGGTGCCGTTCTCGGCCAGTCAGGAGTTCGCCGATGCCCACCCCGGCACCGTGACACTGGCGGTCAGCGAGCCGGCCGAGCACGCCTGGGAGCGCAACGTCGACGCGGTCTGGTTCGACGGCACCATCACGGACTGGGCGTCCGGTCTCGCGCACACCGGAGCGCAGGAGTAGAAGGAGCCATGGGGCAGCTCATCTACGACGGCCGACCGCTCGACCTGCGGATCGACGACCGCGCGCTCACGCACCTGCAGATCGTCATCGTCAACATGCTCCGGCGTGACCACCGCTTCGCTTTCTCGTGGAAGGACGACGTCGTCCACGGCAACGGTCGCAGCACGATCTGGCTGCACCCCAACGTGAGCCTGCACTTCAAGTTCACCGGCAGCCGGGTGCCGTCGATCAACCGCAGCTGGCTCGAGGACCTCTACGCCTCGGCCACCTCGGGGTCGGGGCTCGTGCTGACGCCGGAGCCGGCGGACACCAGCACGGCGGCCGACTCGGCGTGGTCGCGGGCGGTGGCACCCGGCGACGCGGACGACGCATCCGGGACACCGAGTGGTAGCACAACGCGCTGATCCGGGTCAACGGGTTCCACCCAGGTTGCTCGGATCGTACTGTGGCGTCACCGCGGTTCGCTGTCGTCCCCCGCACCGGCGCTAGGGCACCGGTGCTGGCAGTGTCCGCGGCAGGAGGGGAACCCGAACAGCCCGTGACGCACAGCGAGTCCGGTGCCGACCAACCACCGGTGACCGAGACGAGCGAGGGACGTGAGTCCCGGATCAGGGGACTCCCTGCTCGGGTCACCGACGCCACGCGTCGGTGATGCGTGCGTCACGCTGCAGGGCCCGCCGGTCCGCCCCCATCGACCGGCGCTCCTCCGGGACCGCCCCGGCCATCGGATTCGGGTTCCGTGGCCGGGGCGGACTCATCAGATCTGCACGCGGCTCAGTAGACGTCGCGCACGTACCGCTTCGCGCGACGCATGTCGGCCAGGTACGCCTGCGCGTCGTCCTCGCCGCGCGCGCGTCCGGTCCGGATGACCTGGAGCAGCGCGGCCTCGACGTCCTTCGCCATGCGTGAGGCGTCCCCGCACACGTACACGTGGCCGCCGTCCTCGAGCCAGGCGAACAGCTCCGCCGACCGCTCGAGCATCCGCGTCTGCACGTAGACCTTCTCGGCCTGGTCACGCGAGAACGCCAGGTCGAGGCGGTCGAGCACGCCCTGTTCCTGCAGCTCGGTGAGCTCGTCCTGGTACACGAAGTCGGTGTCCCGGTGCTGGTCGCCGAAGAACAGCCAGTTGCGCCCCGTCGCCCCGGACACCGCGCGCTCGTGCAGGAACCCGCGGAACGGCGCGACACCCGTGCCCGGTCCGATCATGATCATCGGCGCCGACTCGTCCGCCGGTACCCCGAACGACGCGTTCGGCTGCAGGTAGACGTCGACGGTGCCGTCCGGGTCGACCCGGTCGGCCAGGAACGTCGACGCGACTCCCGCGTACATCCGGTGCGGGTCGCCGTAGCGCACCGACGCGATGGTCAGGTGGATGCGGTCCGGGTGGGCCAGCGGGCTCGACGAGATCGAGTACTGCCGCGCCTGCAGCGGCCGCAGGTTCGGCAGCAGCTCGTCGAGTCCCGGGGCGGCCGGGCCGGCGTCGCGGAGCAGGTCGAGGACGTCGCGTCCCCACAGCCAGCGGTCCAGCTCGTGCTTGTCGCCGTGCGCCACGACGGCCGCGAGTTCACTCGACGGCGCGCGCTGCACCAGGTCGGCGATCAGGTCCTTCGAGGGCGTCCGGATCTCACGGTCGGTCCGCAGGACCTCGGTGATGGGCCGGCCGTCGAACGCCTCGCCGCCGTTCGCGCCGACCTGCTCGAGCAGGTCCGCCACGAAGACCTCGTCGTTCACGGGCACGACCGCCAGGGCGTCGCCGGCCGCGTACTCGATGCCCGAGTCGCCGAGGTCGAACTCGTAGTGCCGGATCTCCTTCGCGCTGCGCGGCGAGGAGAGCAGCCGGTTCTCGACCAGGCGCGACGGGTACGGGTTGCGCTTGTTCCACTGCGACCCCGGCCGGGAGGCACGGGTCGCGCCCGCCCCGCTGGTCGCGGCAGCACCATCGCCGGCACCACCGCCCGTGGTCGCGCCGGGTGCAGCCGTCGCGCCGGCCTCGGCGGCGAGGCGGTCGAGGACCGCCGCGGTCCACAGTGCGGCCGGGTCCTCGAAGTCGACGTCGCAGTCGACGCGGTCGTGGACCCGGGTCGCGCCGAGCTGCTCGAACCGGGTGTCGAGGAGCTTGCCGGCCTGGCAGAACTCGTCGTAGCTCGTGTCGCCGAGGCCCAGGACGGCGTACTGCAGCCCCTCGAGCCGTGGCACGGTGCTCGCCTGGATCGCGTCCCAGAACAGCCCGGCGTTGTCGGGCATCTCGCCCTCGCCGTAGGTCGAGGTGACGACGAGCACGTGCGACATCTCGGCGAGCTGCTCGGGGGTGACGGCGTCGAGCGCACTGGCACGACCGCCGAGTCCGCGGGCCTTCGCGCCGGCGACGAGCTCGTCGGCCAGGAACTCGGCGTTGCCGGTCTGGGTGCCGAAGAGCACGTCGATCGTCGTCGTGGGCGCGCTGGCCGCGACCTTCTTGCCGGCGGCGGCGATGCCCGCGATGAACCCGGCGAGCCAGGACTCCTGGGCGGCCGAGAACGGTGCGTCGACGGGGATCAGCGACCCGGTCGGGGGGAGCAGGCTCACGCGGTCACCGCCTCGGTCGGCGCCTGCGGTGCCCGGCGGGCGATGTCCTCGAGCGCCGCGGTGGCGAGCAGCTCGTCGAAGCGGGCCTCGCGGACGCGGCCGTCGTTCTTGGCGTTCTGGTGCATGATCCACCCCGTGGTGCCCGGCGCGTCCATGCTGCGGTTGTTCCGCTGCGTGAGCGCGCGCTTGTAGTCGTCGAGCCGCTTGATCGCGATGAGGGTCGCGAGCTGGTCGTCGGCGAACCGGTCGAGCGTGCCGCGCAGGTACTTCACGACGCGCTGCTTGACGGAGAAGTCCTCGGTGAGCACGAGGTTCTTGACGGCCTCGGCCACCCGCGCGTCGGCGGTGCCGAACGCACCCGGGACGCGCTCGAGGGCGACGTCCTGGGCGACCCCGAGCACCGTGTACGACGACAGCAGCGAGAACATGTCCTCACCCTGGTCGCCGAGCGCCGGGGCACGGCCGTCGAGCACCGTGCGCTGGTCGCGGTAGTCGAGCTTGAACGCGCGGAGCTTGTCGGTGGCGATCGAGGTCGCGAGCTCGTCGAGGAGCTCGGGCCGGGTCGCCGCCGCGAGGATCTCGCCGGCGTCCTGCGTGAGCAGCAGGGCACGGGGCATGCCGACGTACACGTGTGCGCGGGCGGTGTCCCACTCGGCGAGCAGCCGCTCGGCCAGGGCCGAACCCGTCGCCTCGAGGTGCCACTCGAGCAGCAGGCGGGCGGCGGCCTCGTGGAACGCACCGCGCTCGGTGTCGGTGATCGGGAACACCAGCAGCGAGTCCGTGCTGGCACGCTCGGCGACCTGGCCGGAGGGGTCGTACTGGTACAGGAACCCGCCGGACATGCCGTTGCCGAGGCCCTTGCCGAACGCGCCGAGGTTGAACACGGCGCCGCCGGTCATGTACTCGCAGCCGAAGTCGCCCACGCCCTCGACGACGGCGGTCGCGCCGGAGTTGCGGACGGCGAACCGGTCGCCGGCCTCGCCCTCGACGAAGGTGCGGCCGCCGGTGGCCCCGAACAGCGCGAAGTTGCCGACCAGCACGTTGCCGCCCTGTGCGGCGCTGCCGCCACCGGGGGCGCGGACGATGATCCGTCCGCCGCTCTGGCTCTTGCCGACGCCGTCGTTCGCGGTGCCGGTGTGCTCGAGCACGACGCCGTCGTTGTTGAAGACGCCGTAGGACTGCCCGGCCGAGCCCTGCGTGCGGATCGTGACCGCGCCGTCCACCAGCCGGCGGCGTCCGCGGTCGTCCGTCGTCACGGCGGGCAGGCCCTGCACGTCCTCGGCGCGGAGCTCGTGGTTGAGCAGGCGCTCGAGGTCGATGCCGAGCTGGCCACCGACCGACTTGTCGGCGTTGCCGAGCAGCACGCCGTGCACGAGCACGTGCTCCTGCGCGTGGTCGACGAGGGCGGTGCGGACGCGCTCGAGCAGGGCGTCGTCGGTGTGGAAGTCCTTCTCCAGGTACTCCGGGTCCGCGACGACCTTCTCCGGCACCTGGGCGAGCAGGGCGCGGGCGTCGAGCCGGCCCACGCTCGCCGGGTGGTCCAGGAGCTGCAGCAGGTCGGTCCGGCCGCGGGCCTCGCGCAGGGAGCGCAGGCCGAGCCGGGCCAGGATCTGCCGCACGTCGTGGGCGATGTTAAGCAGGTACTGCGCGAGCGCACGGGGGTCACCCTCGAACGCCTCGGCGTTCGTGGTCAGGCCCGCCGGGCACTTCACGTTGCAGTTCTTCGCCATCACGCAGCCGAGCATCATGAGCGCGGTCGTGCCGAACTCGAAGCTGTCGCCGCCGAGCAGGGCGCTCGTAACGACGTCGCTGCCGGTCTGGTGCGCACCCGAGCAGCGGAGCGTGACCTTCTGGCGCAGGCCGTTCGCGACCAGGGCCTGGTGCACCTCGGCGACGCCGATCTCCGCGGAACGGCCGGCGTACTTCAGGCTGGTGACGGCCGCGGCGCCCGTGCCGCCGGTGTTGCCCGCGACGTTGATCACGTCCGCGCCGGCCTTCGCGACGCCGACCGCGATGGTGCCGATGCCCTCGGACGAGACGAGCTTCACGATCACCCGGACGCGGGCGGCCTTGCAGTCGTGGATGAGCTGCGCGAGGTCCTCGATCGAGTAGGTGTCGTGGTGCGGCGGCGGCGAGATCAGCTCGACGCCGGGCGTGCCACCACGGGCCGCGGCGATGTCCACCGTGACCTTGGGTGCGGGCAGCTGCCCACCCTCGCCGGGCTTCGCCCCCTGGCCGATCTTGATCTCGAGCTCCTCGAGCATGGGGTCGGCGAGGTAGCCGGCCCAGATGCCGAACCGGCCCGAGGCGAACTGCTTGATGCGGGAGCCGCGGATGGTGCCGTAGCGGGAGTGGTGCTCGCCGCCCTCACCGCTGTTCGACATGCCGCCGACCATGTTCGTACCGTGTGCGACGGCCTCGTGGGCGGTGGCGACGAGCGCGCCGTGGCTCATCGCGCCGGACGCCAGGGTCCGGGTGATCTCGTGGGCCGGCTGCACCTCGTCGAGCTCGACGCTCGCCGGGGCGCTCTGCAGCAGCGCGAGCAGGGCGACGGCCGCACCGGTGGCGCGGAGCGTCACCCCGGTGTCGTCGACGGAGTCGACGTCGATCTGCCCGGGGTGGAGCAACGCGAGGCCGTCTGCCAGGGACGCGTGGCGCAGTGCACCCGTGGTCCCCGTCGACGTGAGCTCCAGGCGGAACCGTTCCGTGCCTCCCGGCAGGTCCTGGTCGTCCGACGGACGCGAGCCGGAGAGCCCGCGCACGGTGACGCTGGCGTTGCCGCTCGTCGAGAAGCGGCCGAGCTCGCGGGCGAAGTCCTCGGCCGTGTCGATGCCGGTGACGTCCGCGGGCAGCGCGAGCACGTCGCGGAGCGCGGCGGGGCGGCGGGACCGCTCGTCGTGGGTCGTCTGCAGGAACGTGACGTAGCCCGGCGTGATGCGGTGCGCGTCGATCTCGGCGTCGCTCAGCCGGTCGTACCCGGTGTTCCGGTACGCGGCGTCGGTGATGCCGAACGAGTCGTCGAGCTGGCCGAGCGTGAGCAGGCGCAGCGCGTCCGAGTCGCCGGAGCGTTCGAAGGCCGGGCGCTCCTCGGTCATGCCGCCGAACCCGCGGACGCTCGCGACGCCGAACGAGTGGCCGGCGCCGTCGGAGCGTTCCTTGAACAGGCCGAGCAGCGGGACCTGGCCCTCGGACGCCACCGAGCGGGCACGCTCGTGCCAGTCCGTCGCCGCCTGGGCGATGCGCGCGAAGCCGACGCCGCCGACCGGGGCCTGCATGTGCGGGAAGATCCGCGCGAGCACGTCGTCGCCGGTGTCGAGGTAGTTCGGCTCGAAGAACTCGCCGCCGATGTAGCTCTCGGCCGTGCACAGGCCGACGCGGCCCATGGTCTTCGCCAGGGCCTTCTCTGCGGCCTTGCGGAACTGCTTGAGTGCCAGGTCGGTCGCGGTCAGCTCGCCGGCGGGTGCGGGTGCGGCGGGGTACTTCTCCTCCGCACGCAGCCGAGCGCTCAAGCTGTACACAGCGGCGGCACCGAAGCCCAGCGCGGTCGCGACGTGGTGTGACGATGGCAGCTGACCGCTCTCCGCGACGACGGACACCCGCAGGCGCAGACCGGTCTCGATGAGCCGCTGGTTGACGGCGGCCACCGCCAGGATCACGGGGAGGGGCGCATGGGTCGACGACACCTCGCGGTCGGTCACGACCGCGATCCCGCCACCGCGCGCCGCGAACGCCTCGATCGCGTCGCACAGGGCGTCCAGCGCGCCGCGCATCGCGTCGGCGTTGGCCTGCTCGTCGGCGGGCACCGGCACGTAGAGCGTGTCGAAGCGCTCGAGCGGCACGATGTCCTGCTCGCGCAGGCGCACCATGTCGAGGTGCCCGAGGATCGGCGACTGCACGACGAGCTGACGCCCCGTGGTGCCCGTGCCGTCCGGCTTCGCGCCGAGTGCGACGCGCATCGACATCCCGTCGGCCTCGCGGATCGAGTCGAGCGGCGGGTTCGTCACCTGGGCGAAGCGCTGCGAGAAGTACTTCGCCATGCCGCCCTCGGTGTCGCTCAGGGCGTTGATCGCGTTGCCGTAGCCCATCGCCGAGATGCGCTCCGACCCGTTCTGCAGCATCGGGTCGAGCATGAACCGGAAGCTCTCCTGGTTCAGCGAGTACGCCACGTACCGACCCGCGAGCGACAGGTCACCGTCGTAGCCCAGGGTGGACGTCGTGCGCTCGTAGTCCGGAGCGGGCACGTCGTCCAGGTTCACGCGGGCGGCGTCGAGCAGGGTGCCGTAGTCACGGCGGGCCGCGAGCATGTGCAGCACCTCGCCCGTGCGCATGCGGATGCCGGTGCGGTGGTCGACGACGAGCATGCCGCCGGCCTCGATGCGGCCGCGGTGCACGACCTCGTCGGCGTCGAACTCGACCTGGCCGGCCTCGGACGACACCATCAGGTACTCGGCCGTCTCGACGGTGCGCAGCGGGCGCAGGCCCAGGCGGTCCAGGCGGGCGCCGACGACGTCGCCGTCACTGAAGATCACGGCGGCGGGGCCGTCGTTCTTCTCCTCGTACAGCGAGAAGTACTCGAGCATGTCCCGGACGTCCGGGGTCAGGGTGCGGTCGTTCTCCCACGCCGGCGGCATGAGCGAGACCACGGCCTCGACGATCTCGAGCCCGTCGTCGAACACGCGGCTCTGCAGTGTCTGGTCGAGTCGGCTCGAGTCCGACTGCCCGGGCGGACGCACGATGCTCCGGGTGCGGGCCCGCGCGAGCGCCTCGTCGGACAGCCGGTTCTTGCGGTCGGTGTTCAGCTCGCCGTTGTGCGCCATCAGGCGGAACGGCTGCGCCATCGTCGGGTGCGGCTCGGTGTTCGTCGAGAACCGGGTGTGGAAGTACAGCGTCCGCACCGAGTGCCGGGGGTCGCGCAGGTCGGTGAAGTACCCGATCACCTCGCCGGAGTTCAGCCGGCCCTTCAGGATCTGGGTCCGGGCGCTGAGCGACAGCGGGTACAGGGCGGCGTGCTCGGCGCGCTCGGCGGCGGCCCGGGCGTAGGAGACCGCCTCGATGGCGAGCAGGGCGCGGTTCGCGGCGGCGTCGACCTCGGTGCGGTCCCAGTCGGACGGAGCACGGAAGACCCACTGCACGATCGGCAGCTGGTACTGCTCGGCCTCGGGGCGCGCGACGGAGTGGTCCACCGGGACGTCACGGACCAGCAGCAGCTCGAAGCCCTCGTTCGTGATGGCGTCCGTGACGGTCTGCTCGGCGCGGGCGCGCTCGTCGGTGCCGTCGGTGCCGTCGGTGCCGTCGGCTCCGTCGCTGCTCGGCACGAAGCAGTTCGCGACGCCGAAGTGCCCGGCGCGCAGCTGCTCGCCGGTGATGGCGCTGAAGAACTCCACCGACAGGTCGATGCTGACGCCTGCGCCGTCACCGACACCCTCGGCGGACTTGCCGCCGCGGTGCGGGATGGAGCACAGCGCTTCGTCGCCCTTGCGGATGACGTCGTGGCTCGGCGTCCCGTCGAGACGGGTGATGAAACCGACGCCGCAATCGCTCGATTCGCGGGCAGGGTCGTAGAGACCGAAAGAGGTGGGGTTCACGTGCGGGTCCAGTGGGGCGTTGCCGGCAGCGGACGGCGCGGGCTGCATCGATGGAGCGCTCGCCGCGGGCAGACCGATGGTGGCAGTCGGGCCCTGTGGGGTGGTGGTGCGGTAGGGCGATGCTACGGCTTGGTATACCGACCGTGCAACACGGGTGGTGGGCGTGTGATGGTGTCGCACCGTGCGGGTCTGTTCGGCTGGTGCGAGGTTGCACGCTCGGTGCGAGTTCGTAGCGCTGCACGGAGCGTGCAACCTCGCACGGGATGGTCGACGCTGCACGGTGCGGCGTGCCGCGGGCGCCGTGCAACCCTGCACCGGGTGGGTGACCCGGCACGGTGTCAGGCAGCGCGGTCGCCGGTGCGCTCGGGGGCCGCGATCGATTCGGTGACCGCCGTGCTGGCGTCGGCCGCCGGGGTGGTGCCGGGGCGGATGAGCTCCGGGCGTCGGCGACCACGGAACACCCACGCCTTGAACAACACGAACCGCACGCCGGTCGCCACCAGGTTGGCTGCCGTCAGCACCGCGATCTCCGCACCGTGCGAGGCTCCCGGCACCGACGCGTGCAGCACCACGAGCGACCCCGACGTGATGGCCCAGGCGATGCCGAACACGACCAGGCCCTGCACGTGGTGCCGACCGGCTCCCGCACGGCCCCGCACCCCGAACGTGAACCGCCGGTTCAGTGCGGTGTTGCCGATCGCCGTGACCAGCAGCGCGAGGAAGTCCGCGGTCTGGGCGCCGATCGCCGGCCGGAACAGGGCGTACAGGGCAGCGAACGCCAGGGTCGAGAGCACCCCGATCGCCCCGAACCGCAGGACCTGCCCCAGGAACCCCACGCTCGGTGGGGTGAACGGCTGCCGACCGATCGCCGCGTAGACCGTGCTGATCGGCACCCGCCCGGTGGCGATGTTCCTCGACACCCGCCACATGCCCTTCAGGTCCTCGGTCGCGGTCGACGCGATGTGCACCGAGGAGTTGACGTCGTCGATCCAGTCGACGGGGACCTCGTGGATGCGGAGTCCCGCGTGCTCGGCCAGCACGAGCAGCTCGGTGTCGAAGAACCACGCATCGTCCTCGCACAACGGCAGCAGGTGGTCGGCGGCGGCCTTCGTGACCGCCTTGAACCCGCACTGCGCGTCCGAGAACGACACCCCCATCGTCGTCCGGAGCAGCAGGTTGTACGAGCGCGAGATGAACTCCCGCTTGCTGCCGCGCACCACGCGCGACGAACCGGCGAGCCGGGTGCCGATCGCCAGGTCCGAGTGCCCCGACAGCAGGGGCGCCACGAGGGGTTCGAGCGCGGCGAGGTCGGTGGACAGGTCCTCGTCCAGGTAGACGAGCACGGCCGCCGGCGATGCCGCCCAGACCTCCTTGAGCGCGCGGCCCCGGCCCTTCTCGGGCAGGTGCACCGCGTGCACGCCGGGGAGCATCGCGGCGAGGTCGTCGGCGATCCGGGCGGTGTCGTCGGTCGAGGCGTTGTCCGCGATCGTGATCCGCCACGAGTGGTGCAACGACGTCCGGCAGAACGTGTGGAGCCGTCGCACGTGGGCGGCGAGCGTGTCCTGCTCGTCGTAGCAGGGGACGACGATGTCGATGTCGATGGGCTGGTTCGTCTCCGTCATGCCGCTCATGCTCGGCAGCGGGGCTACGGGGGCCGAGGCAGGGCGCTGTGGCCCGGGTAAGAACGAACACCACGTGAACGCAGCGGACACGACACCTGTTGTCCGGATACGTTCGACGCACGATGACGACCGAGCGCGACGACGCACGACGGACGGCCGTGCTGCTCCCCGGGGAGCGGCTGGGGCTGGCGCTCGACGAGCGGTGCCCGGAGTTCACGGAGCTGCTGCTCGCGCCACCGTTGCACGGCATCCGACCCGACGGGCACGACTGGCTCCGGCGTCGGTACGAGCAGATCGTCCCGCTCGTGCTCCCCGCGGCACTGCGCGCGGTCGAGCGTGGGGAGCCGCTCGACCCGGAGTGCCTGGTGCGGCTCCGCGAGGTCGCAGCCGCCAGCGCCGACGACCCGCGGGTCGACGTCTCGGTCGTGCTCCGCGGCGCCCTGCCCGCGATCCGTGTCTTCGCCCTCGTCATGCACACGGCCACCCGCGAGCACGCGACGACGATCGACCACGCCGGCCGGACGATGCTCGCGATGAGCCGGGCATCACTCGTGGCGCACGAACTCGGCTCGTGCTGGGCGGAGGCCTGGGCGCAGCACCGCGGAGGGGCGTCGGCGGACGCGACGACAGCGCTCGGCACCGACGACATCGACCTGGTGGCATCGGCGCCCGGCCTGGACGAGACCGAGGAACGGATGCTGGCGCTCGCCGCCCGTGGGCTGTCGAACGACGCCATCGCCAAGGAGACCGCCTACAGCCGACAGGCCGTTGCCTGGCACCTCGGCCGGCTGATGAAGTCCTGGAACGCGCCGAACCGGACGGCGCTGGTGTCGGTCGCCTTCGTCCGGGGCTGGATCCGGTCTCGGAGGGACTTCAGGCTGGCTGCACGCAACCGGCCGTCGGCGATCGAAGCGGCGCGGTCGGACGGCGACGCCCCCTGAGACCGAGGTCCCAGGGGGCGTCGCCGACGAACGGAGGAGTCAGCCGCCGTTGACGTGGATCACGTTGTCGATGCGCTCGATGTTGCCGAACACACCCCAGTTCAGCCAGCCGCCGTCACCGTTGTTGGTGACCTTGCCGGGGCCCTTGAACCAGTAGATGACGTAGTTGCCACCCTTGATGTCGATCGACTGGGCGTCCGCGACGTCGCCCTCGACGGTGATGTCCTGGTTCTTGTTGACCACCGCGACGGTGAGGCGGTCGGGGTTGCCGGCGTTCCAGTAGCCGACGTCGAGCGCCGCCTGCACGGCACCGCCGCGGTCGCTCTGGTCGTTGACCGCGTCCTTGATCGCGTTGACGATCGCGACCGGGTCGAGGTTGACGTTGACGCTGCCGCCGACGGACGACGAGGTGCTGGGCGGCGCGGGCTCAGCGGCCTGCGCGGGGGCTGCGACGAACGCCCCCGCGATGACGGCGCCGCCGAGGGCGGTGCCGGCGAGGAGCTTCACGGACTTGCGCTTGAACGAGTTCATGATCGTGTTTCCCATCTCTGCAGTGGTGACCCGTTCGGGTCGTCTTGCTCGGACAGGACCCAGCCTGCGTGCGCTCCGACGCGGATGCACGCGATGGGCCTCGACGTTGGTCGATCGTCTGACGATCCGGACGACGCCCCGATTTCGTGCTCAGCGACACCTCACGCGGTCGGCTGTGCGTGAGGTGTCGCACAGCGCGTGAGAACGCGTCCGAGCGCCCCGGCCAGTGACGCTCTCGGTCAGCGGGGCAGCAGGATCTGCACGATCGCGACGACCACGAGCGCCGCGATCGGGACGCCCGCGATCCAGGCGCCCGCCCGCATCTGGGTCCGGCGGATCGTGGGCGGTGCGTGCGAGGAGCGCGCGAACTCGGTCGCGGCCACGAGCTCCGGCGCCGCGGCGGGCGGTGCGGGCTCGGGCTGGGGGCGGTCGTCCTCGAACGCCGGGACCTCGACCACCAGGTAGGCGGGGTCGGGGCGGCCCGGGAGCTTGTCGTACGCGTTCGTCACGGGGCCTCCTCGTCCGGTGTTCTCCGACCAGTATGCGACCGGGACGGCACTCGGTGAGCAAGAGATGTCGAGTGCGGTCGCGGCACCCGATGTCTTCTGCTCACGAAGCGCCCGAGGCAGGCAGGTCCACGGTGAACGCGGTCCGGCCGGGCTCGGACGCGACCCGCACATTGCCGCCGTGCGCCACGACGACGGCCCGCACGATCGCGAGCCCGAGTCCGCTCGTGCCGTGCTCCCGTGAGCGCGAGGCCTCACCCCGGGTGAACCGGTCGAACAGGGTCGGCAGGGACTCGGCGGGGATCGGCGGCCCGTCGTTCGCCACGACGAAGCGGACGACGGCACCGTCCGACGCAGACGCAGACGCAGACGCAGACGCAGACGCAGACGCCGACCCCGACCCGGGGACCGACTGCAACGACACCACGACGGCAGTCCCCGGCGGCGTGTGCGTCCGGGCGTTGGTCAACAGGTTCGTGACCACCCGTCGGAGCTGCACCTCGTCACCGGCCACGAGCACCGGCTGGTCGTCCACGATCTGCAGCGTCCACCGGTGGTCCGGCGCCGTCGTGCGGGCGTCCATGGTGGCCTCGACCACCAGCGACGTCAGGTCGACCGGCTCGCGGACGACCTGCGCGGCCGGCGCCCCCGACGCCAGGGCCGAGGCGTCGAGCCGTGCGAGCAGCAGCAGCTCGTCGACGAGGTCGCCCATCCGGACGGCCTCGCGTCCGATCCGGTCGACGTTGCGGTGCACGGCGTCCAGGTCGGAGGTCCGCTCGGACAGCTCGGCGTACGCCCGGACGGTGGCGATCGGGGTCCGCAGCTCGTGCGAGGCGTCGGCGACGAACGTCCGCATGCCGGCCTCGGCGTCACGACGCACGGTGAGCGCCCGGGCGACGTGGCCCAGCAGCCGGTTCAGCGCGTTGCCGACCTGCGCGACCTCGCGGTTCGCGCGCAGGTCGGAGTCGGAGACGCGGACGGGGATGTCCGGGTCTCCGCGTTCCAGGTCGAGTGCGGTCACGCCGGACGCCACCGCGGCGACGCGTTCGAGCGGACGGAGCGATCGACGGACGAGCACCGTGAGCGCCCACGCGGCGACGGCGAGCCCGAGCACCGTGACGACCCCGATGACGAGCAGCAACCGGGCGATCGCGGCGTCGAGGTCACCGAGAGGGAGCGCGGTGACGAACACGTCGCCGTCGTCGCTGACCGCCTGCGCCCGGTAGTCCCCGAGCGCGCCGAGTTCGACCGTCACGGGGTCGCCGCCGGTCTGCACCGCGGCGAGCGTCCGCTGCTGCGCCGCGGTCAGGCGGCGCTGGTCACCGTCCCCGTCGGTGTAGCCACTGAGCACCAGGTCGCCGTCGCGGACGATGGCGATGACCGTGCCCGCCGACTGCCCCGGCGCCCCGATGAAGGCGTTGTCGGGATCCGGCAGATCATCCGAGTCCGACGACGACGACGACGAGGACGACGACGACGAGGACGACGAGGACGACGAGGACGACGACGACGACCCCGGCGGCGGTTCGGCCCCGTCCCGTCCGCCGACGGTCCGCATCGCCGCCGTCGACAGCTCCGCGTCGAGCCGGTCGACCAGGTACCCCCGGAACGCGACGACGGTCACCGCCCCCACGACGACGTTCGTCGCGACGAGCAGCAGGGCCACGGCCGCCACGATCCGCCAGCGCAACGACGGCACACGCCCGGTGCGCCCGGGCCGGCTCACGTCGCCGGCCGGAGCACGTACCCCGCCCCACGGACGGTCTGCAGCATCGGCTCCCGTCCGGCGTCGAGCTTCTTCCGCAGGTACGACACGTACATGTCCACCAGGTTCGACGACGTGCCGAAGTCCATGCCCCAGACGCTCGCCAGCAGCTGCTCGCGGGACAGGACCCGGTTGGCGTTGCGGGCCAGGTGCCGCAGCAGCTCGTACTCGGTCGGCGTGAGCTCGATGGGGTCCCCGGCACGGCTGACCGAGCGGGCGTCCTCGTCGAGCCGGAGGTCCCCGACCACGACCTCGGCGCTCGCCCCGGCCGCGGCGACCCTGGTCGAGGTGCGCGCCAGGATCCGGGCACGGACGAGCAGCTCCTCGATGCCGAAGGGCTTGGTCAGGTAGTCGTCGCCACCGCCGGTCAGCCCGGCGAGCCGGTCCTCGGGGGCGTCGCGTGCGGTGAGGAACAGCACCCGGACGCCGTCGCGGGCGTCGCGGAGCCGTTCGAGCACCTCGAACCCGTCGATGTCCGGCAGCATCACGTCGAGCACGATCACGTCGGGCTGGAACTCCCGGGCCGCGAACAGCACGTCGCGCCCGCGGTGCACCGACCGCACGGCCCAGCCGTCGCCCGCGAACGCCAGGGCGACGGCCTCGGCCAGGGCGTGCTCGTCGTCGACGACGAGGGCGCGGACGGGGGAGCCGTCGGTGCGCTGCAGCGGGGTGCCGGGCATGTCCCGGAGCCTATCCACCGCGCCCTCGTCGCCGGTCACTCCGTGCTGCTCAGGTCGTAGACGGTCTGGCCGCCGACGGTCGTCGACTCGTAGTTCGCTGCGACCCACTCCTGGATCGCCGACGCGGTCGACGAGCCGCCGCCCATGCCGCCGCCGGAGCCGGACGACACGTAGTACCCGATGTCGCCGTCGGCGACGTACGCCTTGAACTGCGCGAGCGTCGGTGCCGGGTCGCTCGACCAGCCGCCGATCGCCATCACGGCGGTGTCGGTGTCGAGTTCGAGCTGCGCGGCCGACTGCGATCCGTTGACCGCGGCCGCCCACTTCGCGTCGGATGCCTCGAGCAGCTCCTGCAGGGCGGACGAGGTCGACGCACCTTCGCCACCACCCCCGGCCTGGAGGCTCGTCCCCGACCCACCCTCGGAGGTCGCGTCGTCCGTGCCGTCCTGCCCACTGCCCGGTGCCGTGCCGGACGTGCCGTCCGGCATCTCCGGCGCCTCGCCGGAGGCGCCCTCCGGCGGGGTCCCGCCGGGACCCTGCTGGGAGTCGGACGTGCTGTCGGAGCCGCCGTCGTCGGAGCCGGAGGTCGACCCACCCGGTCCGCCCGTGCCTCCCGGGAAGCCACCGGTGCCGCCGCCCATCCCACCGGAGCTGCTGCCCGCCGGACCGACGCTCGGGATCGAACCGGAGTGCGCGACGGTCGTCGTGGCGAGGGCGTAGGCGGTGGTGCCGGACAGGCCGAACAGGGTGCCGGCGAGGACGCCGACCGTGACGAGTCGGCGCAGCGACGGCACGCTGCCGATGACGATCAGTGCCGCGGACAGCAGCCCGCCGGCGAGCATCACCCAGCGCAGCCACGGCAGCCAGGTCGGGTTCTCGTTGAGCAGGCACCAGCCCCAGAACGCGGTGACACCGATCATCGCAGCGAGGCCGAGGCGGCCGACGAAGCGGGCTCGTGCGTGCCAGAGCAGGGCGCCGCCGGTACCGACGAGTCCGGCGATGGCCGGGGCGAGGGCGACCGTGTAGTACGGGTGGATCGTGCCCGACATGTACGAGAACACGAGTCCGGTGACCAGGAGCCAGCCACCCCAGAGGACCAGTCCGGCGCGTGCTGGATCGGCCAGGTGCCGACGGCCGACGACGACCAGCCCGACGACCAGGGCGATGAGCGCCGCGGGCAGGAGCCACGAGATCTCGAGCCCCATCTCGGACGAGAACAGGCGGTTCAGGCCCGTCGAGCCGCCGAACGAGCCTCCGGCGGTGCCGCCGGTCGTGCCGCCGCCTCCGCCGCCGTTGCCCGAGCCTCCGAAGATCCGGCCGAGGCCGTTGTAGCCGAACACCAGGTCGAGGACGGTGTTGTTCGTCGAACCGCCGATGTACGGGCGGGACTCGGCGGGCCAGAGCCACACGGCGACGACCCACCAGCCGGCGGCCACCACGAGGGAGCCGGCGGCGACGAGCAGACCGATCACCCGCCGGCCCCAGCCGGTGCGGGCGGCGAACAGGTAGACGAGGCCGAAGGCGGGCAGGACGAGCAGGCCCTGCAGCATCTTCGCCAGGAACGCGAACCCGAGGGCGACCCCGGCGAGCGCGATCCACTTCCAGCTGCCCTTCGGCAGCGCCCGCACCGTGCAGTACGCGCCGGCGGTCATCAGCAGGACGAGCAGGGCGTCCGGGTTGTCGAAGCGGAACATCAGCGCCGCCGCCGGGGTCGCTGCCACGACGAAGCCCGCGAGCAGCGCGCCGACGTTCGCGGTGGTGGCGCCGAGTCGGGCCAGGGTGCGGCGGACCGTGCCCCAGACCAGGGCGACGGAACCGACGGCCATCAGCGCCTGGGGGAGCAGCAGGCTGGTGCTCGAGAAGCCGAACAGTCGCGCCGACAGCACCATCACCCACAGCGAGGCGGGTGGTTTGTCGACCGTGATGAAGTTCGACGAGTCGAGGGAGCCGAAGAAGAACGCCTCCCACGACTTCGTGCCGGCCTGCACGGCGGCGGCGTAGAAGCTGTTGGCGTACCCGGAGACGCTGAGGTCCCACAGGTAGACCACGGCGGTCACGGCCAGGAGCGCCCAGAACGCCGGCCGGAGCCAGCGGGCGTCGTCGCGCTCGCCGAGGAACAGCCGGGCGAGGGGCGGGCGGCGCCGATCCCGGGCGGCACTGCGCGCGGGGTCGCGTCGGTCGGTCACGGGTATCGGGTACGTGGTCATGTCGATGAGCATCCGGGGCGTTCCCCGACTGCTGCACTGCGCCGGCTATGTGCGGGCTAAGGACGCACGGTGCGCGGTTGGCCGGCGGGCGGCGGCGCGGCGCACGGTGCGCTGTTGTTCGGTCCGTGCGGGGTCGCCTGCTCGGTGCGCGGTTGTAGCGCTGCACGGTGCGGGCAACCTCGCACGGGTTGAGCGAGGCCGCACGGTTCGCGGTTGGCCGGCGGGCGGAGGCGCCGCGGGCGGCGGCGCGGCGCACGGTGCGATGTTGTTCGGTCCGTGCGGCGTCGCCTGCTCGGTGCGCGGTTGTAGCGCTGCACGGGGCGGGCAACCCCGCACGGGTTGAGCGAGGCCGCACGGTGCGGCGCCGGCACCGGGGCGGGCAACCCCGCACGGGTTGAGCGATGCCGCACGGTGCGGCGCCGGCACCGGGGCGGGCAACCCCGCACGGGTTGAGCGATGCCGCACGGTGCGGCGGCGGCACCGGGGCGAGCAACCTCGCACGGGTTGAGCGAAGCCGCACGGTGCGAGGGGTCAGGCGTACCGCTGCGCTGCCCGGAGTGCTGCCCCGGTGTACGAGCCGCCGAACAGGAACACGTGCAGCAGCAGCGGCGCGAGCTGGTGGAGTTCGACGCGCTCCTGCCAGCCGTCGGCCAGCCGTGACTCCCGGTCGTAGGCGGCGAGCACCGTCTCGAGCCGGGGCAGCCCGAACAGCCCGAGCAGTGCCAGGTCGGTCTCCGCGTGCCCGCCGTGGGCGATCGGGTCGATGAGCACGGCGCCGGTCGGTTCGGACGAGTCCGTCGGCCAGAGGACGTTGCCGGCCCACAGGTCGCCGTGCAGACGAGCGGGTCGGTCCCCGACGAGCGCGGGCTGCGGCGACCCGAGTGTGCCGTCCTGCACGCGTGCGGCGACCCGCTCGAACACGGCCGCCTCGGCGTGGTCGAACCCGCCGGCATCGACGATGCGGCGGACGAAGTCGCGGATGCGGTACTCGGCGAAGAACTCGCCCCAGGTCGCCGGTGCCTGCTCGGCTGCGAGGAACGGTGTGCGCGAGCGGCCCATCCGCAGCGCCGCACCGCGGGTCCAGCCGGCGGGCGGCGCACCCCAGTGGTCGGCACCGGCGGCGTGCGTGTGCGCGAGGGAGCGGCCGAACCGCTCCGCCTGGGCCGCGGTGGGGGAGCCGTCGGAGATGAGCTCGAGGTCGAGCACGGTCGGGGTCGGGCGCCCGAGCACGCGGGCGATGCGGGTGCCGCCGGTGTCCTCGGCCTCGGCGAGCCAGGCGAGCCCGGCGGCTTCGGCTGCCGCTTCGTCCGCGGTGGTGAACGTCTTCACGTGCGTCTCGGCCATCGGTCCATCCTGCCGAGGGGGCACCGTCGACCGTTCAGCCGACGATCACCCGGCGACCCGGCGACCCGGCGACCCGGCGACCCGGCGACCCGGTCACGCGGTCGGCTCTCCCCGCCGGGCCGCGTGCACGACGAGTGCGAGCTGCACCCGGTTCTCGACGCCGAACTTCTCGTACACGTGCCCGACGTGCGTCTTCACGGTGGCCAGGCCCACGTACAGGTCGGCGGCGATCTGCGCGTTGGACGCCCCGTTCGCCACGGCGAGTGCGACCTCCCGCTCCCGCTCGGTCAGCAGGGCGAGCAGCCGGCGTGCCTCGGTGTCGTCCGCAGCGGCATCGACCGGTGGCCCTGCCGGTGCGCCGCCCGGACCACCGGCCGCCTGGCCCGAGCGGGATCCGGCCGCGAACGCGATGACCCGGTCGAGCACGGACGGGGACAGGATCGAGCGCCCGGCCGCCACGGTCCGCACGGCCTGCACGAGTTCGTGCGGCGGGGTGTCCTTGAGCAGGAACCCACGGGCGCCGGCCTGCAGTGCCCCGAGCACGAGGTCGTCCCCCTCGAAGGTCGTCAGCACCAGGACGGCCAGGTCGGGTCGGCGGCGCAGTTCGCGTTCGGTGGCGACGAGCCCGTCGCACCGGGGCATCCGGATGTCCATGAGCACGACGTCGGGCGCGGTCGACGCGATGACGCCCTCGGCCTCGAGCCCGTCGCCCGCTTCGCCCACCACCACCAGGCCGTCGTCGCCGCTGAGCAGCATGCGGAGCCCGACGCGCACGAGCTGGTCGTCGTCGACCAGGACGACGCGGACGGGAGCGGTCACGGAGTCCACGGCAGCACCGCCTCGACCACGTGCACGCGTCCGTCGTCGCTGCCGGCGCGGAAGCTCCCGCCGACGAGCCGGGCGCGTTCGGCGAGCCCGCGCAGGCCGTGCCCGGCGGTCTTCCCGGACGCGTCCGCGTGCGCAGGTCCGTCGGTCAGCGTGTTCGACACCACCACTCGGACCCCGGGACCGGGGACGGTCTCGACCACCACGTCGACGGGTTGTCCGGGGGCGTGCCGACGGGCGTTCGTCAGCGATTCCTGCACGATCCGGTAGGCGTGCCGGCCGACTGCCGTCGGCACTGCTGCGCCGTCGGTGTCGACGCGCGCCCGGACGGTCGCACCGCCGGCACGCGCCTGGTCGAGCAGGGCGGGCAGGTCGACGAGCGTCGGCTGCGGAGGCGCGGTGCCGGTCACCTCGTCGCCGCCGGTCGCCGCGGGGTCGCGCAACACCCCGAGGACGTCGCGCAGGTCGGTCAGCGCGGAGTGCGCCTCGGCCCGTACGACCCCGGCCGCCGCGGCGGTCTCGTCGGGGGTGAGCCCCGGGCCGCGGTACTCGAGGGCACCGGCGTGCAGCGCGACCAGGGACAGCCGGTGGCCCAGGACGTCGTGCATCTCGCGGGCGATGTGGGCGCGCTCCTGCTCGCGGGCACGGTCCTCGCGCAGCTGCTGGTCGCGTTCGAGCAGGGCGGCCCGCTCACGCAGCGACAGCAGGAGCGCCCGGCGCTGCCCGATCGCGATGCCGATGACCACGAGCAGGGCGATGCCGACGACGCCCGCGATCAAGATCTGCCAGAGCGGCATGTCGTCGGACGGGGGCGCCAGGACGACGTCGTAGAGCACCGTGGCACCGAGCAGCACCGCACCGGCGACGGCGAGCTCGACAGCCCGGCGCCGGGTGGCGAGCGACACCGTGGCGATTGCGGCCGCTCCGACCGCCAACGTCGACACCGAGCTGAGGGCAGCGATGACGACCGTGATCAGCAACGGTGCCCGGTGCCGGAACGGCAGGAGGACGAGGGCGGCCAGACCGGCACCCACGTCGCCGAGGATCAGTGCGCCGACGTGCAGGTCGCTCCACCCACGGGTGTCCATCGTCGGCCACACGAGCCCCGCGGTGAGCAGCCCGGTCAGGGCCGCGACGGCGACACGCCAGGTCTGGGACCACACACGCTGCCCGAGCGGCACGGCGGGGAGCGTGGTCGAGGTCATGCCCCGAGCCTAGGGAGCCGTCGGGACGAGCGGATCCGCCGAAGGTCGGAGCTGTCGGAGCAGCCTGACCAGGGGGCGTCCGTCTCAGACCGCGTCGACCAGGGCCCGCGCCAACGGGTGCCACGCACGGGACGACGGCCCGCTCAGCACCAGGGTCCGTTCGAGCCGCCGGGCCATCGGGATCATCACGAGGTCGGGCGGCAGCATCCCGCGGCCCAGGGTCGGCACGATCGACACGCCCTCGCCCCGCTGGATCATCCCGAACATCGTGCTCATCTCCCGCACCCGGTGGGCGTACCGGAACGGGCGGCCGTCGAGCTCGTGGAGCTTCTGGATCTGGTACTCGCAGCCACCGCCGCCCGCCACCAGACCGTCCTCGTGCAGGTCGTCGAGGGTGAGCGCGGGCAGCTCGGCGAGGGGATGGTCGCGGCGGATCACGGCGGCCATCTCGTCCCGCGCCACGACCACGCCGCCGTCGGGCACCGGCGACGGGTCGACGAGCACGGCGGCGTCGACGGTGCCGGCCTCGAGCCACTCCGGCATCTCGTCGTCGTCCCCCTCGTAGACCTGCACGTCGACGTCGGGCAGGGTCACCGCCCACAGTTCGCGGAGCCGCGGCAGCAGGCCCTGACAGACGGTGGGGACGGCGGCGAGGCGCACGGTGCCGCGCGCCGTGGCGGGCCGGACCACCGCCTCCAGGGCTTCGACCGAGGCGAGCACGCTGCGGGCGTGGGCCAGCAGGCGGTCGCCCAGCGGTGTGGCGGCGGCGACCGTGCCGCGGCGCACCACGGGGCCGCCGACCTCGCGTTCGAGCCCGGCGACGGCGTGGGACACCGCGGACTGCCCGACGCCCAGCGCTGCGGCCGCCGCGGTGAAGGACCCGGCGTCGAGCGTGGCGACGAACGCGCGCAGTTGCTGGACCGAGACGGTCATGCGTCCTCCTCATGTCGGCATGAGCGGCATGCGTTTGCCGCATGTCACCCGGTGGTCCGACACTAGGCCACGTGAACGCCCTCCTCTACGCCCTCGTCGCCCTGACCTGGGGATCGAGCTTCCTCTTCGCGAAGATCGGACTCGACGGTCTCGCCCCGCAGCAGGTCGCCACCGTGCGGACCGTGCTCGGTGGGGTCACGCTGGTCGTGGTGCTCCTGGCGACCCGTCGGCGGTGGCCCCGGGAGCCGCGGACCTGGGCACACCTGGCGGTCGTCGCGGTCTTCCTCAACGCGGTGCCGTCGTCGCTGATGGCGTGGGCCGAGCAGACGGTGCCGTCCGGGCTCGCGAGCATCTACAACGCGACGACGCCGATCATGACGCTGGCCGCGCTCGCGGTGCTCGTGCCGTCCGAACGGCTGCGCGGACGGCAGGTGCTCGGGATCGTGCTCGGCATCGTCGGGGTGCTCGTACTGGTCGGCCCGTGGGACGTGCTGACCGACCCCGAGGTCCTGGCGAGCGTGCCGGGGCAGGTCGCGCTGCTCGGCATGACCGCGTCCTACGGCATCGGGCTCGCCTACCTGCGCCGGGTCGCCGTGGCGAGCGTGTACGACCCGGTCACGCTGGCGACGGTCCAGCTGACGCTGGCCTCCGGGATGCTCCTGCTGGTCGCGCCCGTCATCGCGACCGGTCCGGTGCAACTGGACGGGAGGATCGTGGCCGCGATGGTCGCGCTCGGTTGCGTCGGCACGGGGCTGGCCTACGCCTGGAACACGCGGCTCGTGCAGGCGTGGGGCGCCGGTCGCGCCTCCACCGTCACGTACCTGACGCCGGTGGTCGGGGTGGCGCTCGGTGTGCTCGTGCTGGGGGAGCGGGTGCGGTGGAACGAGCCCGTCGGCGGACTCGTCGTCCTGCTCGGGATCGCCCTGGCGTCCGGGGTGCTCCTCCGTCGGCGGGAACCTGCGGCGTCCGCCGCCTGACCGGTCCGCCGGGTCGAGCCGTAGGATCGGCGGTGACGACGACGAGGTCGTCGACGAAGACGGAGACCGGCATGCACGACACCCACACCACCCGCGCGACCGCGTCGGTCGCAGCGATCCTCGCCGAGTCGGCGGCACGCTACCCGGACGACGTCGCCGTCATCGTGGGCGACGTCCGCACGACCTACGCCGAGCTGTGGGCGCAGACCCTGGCCTACGCGGGGGCACTCCGCGCGCGGGGCGTGACCGAGGGGTCGAAGGTGGCGATGCTCGTGCCGAACGTCGCGGACTTCCCCCGGGTCTACTACGCCACGCTGGCCCTCGGCGCGGTGGCCGTGCCCGTGCACGCGCTGCTGAAGCGCCGCGAGATCGAGTACGTCCTGCGCGACAGCGGTGCGACGCTGCTCGTCTGTGCCGCCCCGCTGCTCGGTGAGGGTGCCGCCGGTGCCGAGCTCGCCGGGGTCGACGTCGTCACCGTGCTCGCACCGGCGACGACCGACGACGGGTCCGCGGCCGGCCCCGACCGGCTCGAGGCCCTGGCCGCGCAGACCGAAGCGCTCGACACCTACGTGCCGCGGCACCCGTTCGACACCGCCACGATCCTGTACACGAGCGGCACCACCGGCCAGCCCAAGGGTGCCGAGGGCTCGCACTTCGCGCTGCTCGAACAGGTCAACACGAACCTGATGACGACGTTCGACATGCACCGCGGGGACGTCCTGCTCGGCGCCCTGCCGCTGTTCCACACGTTCGGGCAGACCTGCACGATGAACACCGGGTTCCGGACCGGCGCGACGCTCGTCATGCTGCCGAAGTTCGACGGTGACACGGCGCTCGCCGCGATGGTCGAGCACGGCTGCGGCATCTTCATGGGCGTCCCGACGATGTACATGGCGCTGCTCGACGCCGCGACCCGGTCCGAGGCCCGTCCGACGCTCCGGTACGCGATCTCCGGCGGGGCCTCGCTCCCGCTGGCGGTGCTCGAGCGGTTCCAGCAGGTCTTCGACGCGCCGATCCACGAGGGGTACGGGCTGACCGAGACCTCGCCGGTCGCCACCTTCAACCACGTCGGGCAACCGCCGCGGCCCGGCACCATCGGCACGGCGGTGTGGGGCATCGACGTCGAGATCGCCGACCCCGAGGTCCGCGACGCGATCGTCATGCTGCCGCACGGTGCGATCGGCGAGCTCGTGATCCGTGGCCACAACCTGATGAACGGGTACCTCGACCGGCCCGAGGACACCGCCGAGGCCATCGTCGACGGGTGGTTCCGCACCGGTGACCTGGGTACGAAGGACGACGACGGGTACCTGACGATCGTCGACCGCACGAAGGACATGATCATCCGCAACGGCTACAACGTGTACCCGCGGCAGGTCGAGGAGGTCCTCGCCACCCACCCCGACGTCGCGATGGCCGCGGTGTTCGGGGTGCCGCACGCGGTGCACGGGCAGGAGGTCGAGGCCGCGGTGGTCCTGCACGCCGGCGCGTCCGTCGAGCCGCAGGTCCTGGTCGACTTCGTCGCCGCCGAGATCGCCGCGTACAAGTACCCGCGGGCGGTGCACGTCCTCGAGGCGCTGCCGCTCGGCCCGAGCGGCAAGGTGCTCAAGCGCGAGCTCGTCGACCGGTTCAGCGTCGAGGTGACGGCGGTTCCGTGATCCGCCCCACGACCGCGCAGGGGCGATCCGTAGGCTGACCGGGTGACCGCCAGCCGCACCCCGTCGACCGCGCGTCTGCTGTTCGCGTCGTCGCACCCCGGACCCACGGTCACCGTGACCGTCCTCGCCGCGGTGATCGCCGCCGCCGTGGGGCACCCCGTGTGGCTCGTGGTGCTGGTGGCGCTGACGGTCGTCGCCGGGCAGCTGTCCATCGGGCTGGCGAACGACTGGATCGACGCGGACCGCGACCGGGCCGTCGGGCGGAGCGACAAGCCCGTCGCCCGCGGCCTCATCGCCGTCGGCACCGTCCGTACCGCCGCCTACGCCACCGCCGGGATCGCCGTGGTGCTCTCGCTCTTCCTGGGGCCGGTCGCCGCGGTCGCGCACGTCGTGCTCGTCGCCGCGGGGTGGGCCTACGACGCCGGGCTGAAGCGTTCGGTGTGGTCGGTGGCACCGTTCGTCGTCGCCTTCGGGCTGTTGCCCGTCGTGTCCGTCGCAGCCGGGCCCGAGGGACAGTTGCCGGCGTGGTGGGCGATCGCCACGGGGGCCGTCTTCGGGATCGCGATCCACTGCACCAACGTGCTGCCCGACCTGGTCGACGACGCCGCCACCGGGGTGCGGGGCTTCCCGCATCGCCTCGGGCTCCGCGGCGCGGGGATCGTCGCGTTCGCCTCGCTCGTCGTCGCTGCAGCGCTGGTGCTCGGCGGACAGGTCCTCGGCGACGACCCGGTGCGGGGCCTCGGCGTCGTGCTCGCGGTCCTCGGTGCCGTCGTGGTGGCCGTGCTCGCCGTCGTCGGCGTCCGGTTGGTGCTCGCGGGGCGCGCATCACGCATCCTGTTCCGGCTGGTCATCGCGTCGTCGCTCGTGCTCGTCGTCGAGCTCGGCTTCGCGGGCGCGCGACTCGTCGCCTGACGACGCGGAACAGACTGCGCGACTGCGCCGGTGCGCCGGTGCGCCTGGACGCGAGCCGTCAGGCCCAGCGCATCGCGTAGAGCCGGGCCAGGCCGTGCGCGGTCGGCAGGGACAGGGCGGTCCGGAGCAGCGCCTCCCGGCCGGTCGCCGTGACGGGGCCGAGCGGACGGCCCAGTGCCATGTTCGCCTCGGCCTGCCGAGCCGCGCGGCGGGCGGCTGCCTGGCGGCGGGCGGCGTAGCCCGGCCACGGCCCGGCCGTGCCGGTGCGGACCGCTCCGGCGAGCAACGGCGCGAGCTCGGCGGCGTCGAGCCACCCCAGGTTCATGCCCTGCCCGCCGATCGGACTGATCTCGTGGGCGGCATCCCCGACGAGCACGGCTCGGCCGACGCCCACGCGGTCGGCGGTGCGGCGGCGCACCCGGAAGCCGCTGGTCATCGAGCAGGTCGCGGGGTCGGGGACGACACCGGTGCGCTCGGCGACGAGTGCGGCCAGGCGTGCGACGACCGCGGGGTCCGGCGTGCCCGTCCAGCTGCCCTCGGCCGAGGCGAACGCGTCGTCGTCCGGCACCAGGGCGACGTACCGACGCCGCGCACCCGGCAGCGGGAAGGACTCGACGACGCCGTCCGGGCCGACGTCGACCAGGGCGGCCGACCGGGCCGACGGCGCCTCGGGATCGGCGAAGTCACCCATCACGTAGCGGTCCGGGTACTCGCGCCCGGTGGTGCCGATGCCGAGCAGGTCGCGGACGGCGCTCCGGGCACCGTCGGCCCCGGCGACGAAGGCCGCACGGACCGTCACGGTGTCGCCGTCCGGTCCGGTCCCGGTGGCGTCGACGTGGTCGGGGTGCCGGGACAGTGCGGTCAGGGTGGTGCCGGTCCGCAGGGCGCTCGGTGCGCTGGCCCGGAGCCGGTCGCGGAGCAGGGACTCGGTGCGGTGCTGGTCGAGGGTGGCCACGTACGGGTGGGTCGGCGACGCGCGGTCGAAGCGCAGGGTGCCGAGGGTCCGACCGCGGCTCCGGGCCACGCCAGCATGCACCAGTGACGCCTCGGCGAGCACCGCGGTGTCCAGGCCGATCGCGGCGAACGCGTCGAGGGACGGCGGGTGGATGCCGATGGCCCGCGAACCGGTCGGCGGCTCGGCCCGTCGTTCCCACACCCGGACGTCGACACCCCGCGCCGCCAGGAGTGCCGCCAGGAACAGTCCGACGGGGCCGCCGCCGACGACGAGGACGTCGACGCGTTCGATGGGCACGGGGCGAGCCTACGGTGACCGATCGCCGCGGCGTTCAGTGAGCAGAAGACGTCGGGTCAGCGGGCCGTACTCGACACCTTCTGCTCACTCGATGCGTTGCGCTGCGCGGGCGCGGGCGCGGGCGCGGGCGCGTGCGCTGCGGTACTGCGGCATCGCGACCCGTACGGACCCGTGCGCGGAACCGCTCGACGGGCACCTCGACGGCGTACGCGGCACCGATCGACACGATCGCCACCGCGCCGACCAGGCCGACCGTGCCCCAGGGGCCGATCGCGAAGGTCCCGAGCAGCGCGATCACCAGCGGGTGCCAGAGGTACGCCGAGTACGACACCCGGCGGCCGAACCACGACACCGGCGTCCAGGCCAGGGCGGCGGACACGGGGGAGCGGACCGAGACCAGCCCGCCGATCGTCACCGCCGCGATCAGCCCGGTCAGCGGGAGCACGATGCCGAACGTCGACGCGTGCTGCGTCCAGTCGTCGTCGATCCAGAGCAGCACCCCGACCAGCAGCACGAGACCGAGCCAGGTCGCCACGTGCCCGAGGACCCCGGCGGCCCGCACGCGCACCCGTTCGTCGTCGAGCACCAGGGCCAGTCCGCAGCCGATCGCGAGCGGCACGACCCCGAGCACGGGCGAGAAGTAGACGTCGGGCGTGGCACCGCCGCTCGGGCTGCGGTAGCTCGCCCACGACGCCGCCGACGCCCCGACGACCAGGACCCCGAGCCCCGCCAGGAGCCAGCGGCGGCGGACCCGGAGCGCGGCGAGCAGGACCAGGACCGGCGGCCACACCAGGTAGAACTGCTCCTCCATCGACAGGCTCCACGTGTGCGCGAAGACGCCCTGCGAGGTGTCCCAGAAGGCGCGGAACAGGTTGCCCGTGTAGGTCAGCGCGATGAACGCCGCTTCGCCGGACTGCAGCGAAGCGCCCTTGTAGTCACCGACCCAGTTCCAGAGCAGGAGCCCGACGACGACGAACGCGAGCAGTGCCGGGTAGAGGCGGAGCAGCCGCTTCACCCAGAACGTCCCGAGGCGCACCCGCCCGGTACGACGCCGTTCGCCGAGCAGCAGCGTCGTGATGAGGAAGCCGGACAGCACGAAGAACACCGTCACGCCGATGAAGCCGCCCTCGAACTGCGGCACGTGCAGGTGGTACAGGACGACGACCAGGATGGCGAGGGTCCGGAGTCCGTCGAGCGCGGGTGCGCGGTGCGTCAGCGGGGGTGGCGGAGCCTGCTGCGTCCCCGCTCCGGAGTGCGCCGGGGTGGCCGTGCGGTGCTGTGGCTGCGCCTGCGTCGGCGCGTGGGTCAGCGTGGTCGTCGCCATGGTCCCTCCCCGCGCTGCTCGGTTGCGTGTCGCCGACCAGGGTCCTCCTCGCGGGTAAGAGGAGTCTCAACGAGCGGGGTGCATCAGGCTCGTCAGTGTCGACGCAGAACGACAGTGTCGACGTCGCACGACGTCGACAACGTCGTTCCTCGCACGCGCGCGCTGTTGCGAAGCGCGCGCAGCGACCATGTCGCTGTCGTACGACAGCGACATGGTCGTTCCGCGTCGGCCTGCCCCGCGGTCCCGGGGTCCGCACCACGCGTCGGCGCCAGCCCCGCGCACCACGCGCCGGCCGGGAGGCCCGTGGCCGGCCCGCGCCGCGCCTCCAGGCCGTCGCGCCCCGCGTCCACCGCACACACATCGTGAGCAGGAACGGTCGGGTCCGACGTGCGGACCCGACCGTTCCTGCTCACCAAGCGAGCGTGCGAGCGAACGCGCGCGGCTACTCGGCCTTCTGCAGCTGCCAGGGGTCCGGCTCGCGGTCGCCGTTCGGGCGCACCGGGCGGACGTCGCCGACGATCGGGATCGAGCGCTTCCGCATGAACCACACGTAGCGGACGAAGAAGTGGGTCAGGGTCGACATCCGGTTGCCGGCGCCGAGCAGGCTCGTGATGTGCACGAACACCCAGGCGAGCCAGGCGACCGGGCCGACCATCGTGATCCCGCCGCGCAGCTGGGCGACCGCGGCGTTCGTGCCGATCGTCGCCATGGTGCCCTTGTCGAAGTACTTGAAGCGCTCGGTGGCCTTGCCCTCGAGCAGGCGCACGATCTGTCGCGCCGAGTGCCGTCCGCCCTGCAGCGCGGGCTGGGCGAGCTGGGCGAGGGCGTCGTCCTGGGCCGCGATGTCGCCGGCGGAGAAGATCCGCTCGGCGCCCTTCACGCTCAGGTCGTCGTTCACCTGGATGCGGCCACCGTGGGTCTGCGGCAGGCCCCAGCCGGAGACCTCCTTGTGGGCGGCGACACCGGTCGCCCAGATCACCTGCGACGCGGGGATGAACTCGCCGTCCGCGGTCATCACGCCGTCGCGCTTGACCTCGGAGACGCCGGTGTTCAGCCGCAGCACGACACCGCGCTTGCGGAGCACCTTGGCGGCGTAGCGGCGCAGGCGCGGGGCGAACGGCTTGAGGAGCTCGCCGCTGCGGTGCACGAGGGTGATCGAGATGTTGCCGCGTTCGATCTCCGGGTACGCGCCGACGAGTGCCTGGTCGCGGAGCTCGGCGAGCGCGCCGGCCATCTCGACGCCGGTCGCACCGCCACCGACGATCACGATGCGGATCTCGTCGGGGCCCTGGTTGGCCGCCGCTTCCTCGAGCCGGGTGAACAGCTCGTCGCGGATGCGGAGTGCCTGCGAGCGGGAGTACATCGAGTACGCGTACTCGTACGCACCGGGGGTGCCGAAGTAGCTCGTGTTCACGCCGTTGGCGAGGATCAGGTAGTCGTAGTGCAGGTGCTCGCCGTCGGACATCTCGGCGATGCGCTCGTCGGTGCGGATGCCGGTGAGCAGGCCGTGACGGAACTCGGCGTTCGACTGGCGGGCCCGGAGCGAGCGCAGGAAGTACGTCACGTCGCCGGCGTTCAGGCCGCCCGTCGCCACCTGGTACATCAGGGGCTGGAACATGTTGTACACGTGACGGTCGACCAGGGTCACCCGGACCGGCGCGTCGGCGAGCTCCCGCATGGCGGCCACACCGGCGAATCCACCGCCGACGATGACGACGTGCGGGCGGGTGTCCTGGGTCATGCTTGCTCCGGTGTTCCTCGGGTGCGGATGGTCACCCACGAGGGTACGCGCGGTTTGCCGGGGCGCATGACGGGCAGAGGCCGGGAGGCCCGTGGTGCGTCCGTCAGGCGTCGAACCGCTCGTAGGTGTTCAGCACGTTCCCCTTGCTCGTCACGGTGCTGTCGACCAGACGCAGGCGCATGGGCGGATCGGTCGGTTCGAACAGTCGCCGGCCACGGCCGGCGATCGCCGGGTGGATCATGAGCTGCAGTTCGTCGAGGACCCCGGCGAACAGCAGGCTGCGGACGAGCGTGACACTGCCGCACACGGCGATGTCGGCCCCCTCGCGCTGCTGCAGGTCGCGCACGAACGCGGGGACGTCACCCGGGATCCGCGTGCTGTTCTGCCAGGTCAGGTCGTCGCCGAGCGTGGTGGAGGCCACGTGCTTCTCGATCGGGTTGATCCACTGCCCGAAGGGGTCCTCCGGGTGGGCGGGCCACCACTCGGACCACTCGAGGTAGCTGTTCCGGCCGAGCAGCACGGTGTCGGTGCGGGCCATGAAGGCACCCACGGCCGCGCCGAGCTCGTCGTCGAAGCTGTCGTACTGGAACTCGTAGGGGTCCTGCACGACGCCGTCGACCGACGTGAACAGACCGGCAGTGGTCTTCCGCATGGGACGGATCGTACCCGCCGGTCAGCTCCCGGTGCCGTCGGTGCTGCCGGGGGCCTGGCCGGTGCCGTTGCCCGGGAACCGGTTCGTGCCGGGCACCTGCGTGGTCGACTGCGTCCGGTCCGCACCGATCGCGTAGCCGATGGCGAACCCGACGCCTCCGCCGACGAGCAGTGCGGCGAGTCCGACGATCGCGGCGAGGAGCGGCCAGAACCACGGGGGCTTCGGGCCGGTGCTGCGGCGGTTGGTCGGGCTCGCGGCGCCGGCTGCGGCTCCGTACCAGGGGGTGGTGCCGTTCGGGGCGGTGGAGTCCCAGGCGCCCGGGTTCCTGGCGCCGGCATCCGCGCGGTACGGCTGCTGCTGCTGCTGCGGTTGTTGCGGCGCGGGGGCGTCGAGCGTGGAGGTCGACGTCGGGGTCGGGGCGGCGCCCCAGCCGGTCGGAGCCGTTGCCCGGTTCGCCGGGTCGGAGCCGTCCGGTCCGTGGCCGTTGGTGGGAGTGGTGTCGCTCATGCCAGGAGTGCACACGGCCCGGCTATGCGCAGCCGATGACGAGGCTGACCCGGTGCTGCGAACCGCCGCGTAGCCTCGGCTCGTGCGCGCTGCTGTGGAGACCGTCCGGATCGACGGGTTGCCCGTGCGCCTGCACACCATGGCGGCGCGAGAGCCGGTCCGCGACGACACCGACCCCACCGTCGTGTTCGTCCACGGCATCGGGATGTCCCACCGGTCCTTCGCCCGGTCGCAGCGCGCCGTCGCCGCCGAGCACCGCACGATCAGCGTCGACCTGCCGGGGTTCGGCTGGCTGCCCGCGGCCGGTCGGCGGCTGCCCATCGAGGAGCTCGGCGATGTCGTCGTGCGGGCGGTCCGTCACCTGGTCGACGGCGACCTGGTGCTCGTCGGGCAGTCGATGGGTGCCCAGGTCGTGGTCGAGTCCGCCCGGCGCCACCCGGAGACCGTCGCGGCGATCGTGCTCGTCGGTCCGGTGATCGACTCCGAGCGGCGATCACTCCCGCTGCAGGCGCTCGACCTGGGCCGCGACGGGTTCGTCGAGGGGGTCCGGATGAACGGCGTCCTGGTCACCGACTACCTGCGGAGCATGCGGCAGTACACGCGTGAGCTCGGGCCGATGCTCCGCTACCCGACCGAGCAGACGATCACCGAGGTGACGCAGCCCGTCCTCGTCGTCCGCGGCACCCAGGACCCGATCGCGCGGCACGACTGGTCGGCTCGGGTCGCGGCCGCTGCGCCGAACGGCACCTTTGTGGAACTGGCCGGCCCGCACCACGTGCAGGAACGGCAGCCGGACGCCTTCGCACGCCTCCTCGAGACGTTCCGCAGCGCCGAGCGCCTGGAGGGGCTGCGATGACCCGGCCGACCACGTCGGGGACGGAGGCGGCGCGGACGGCGCGATCCGGGCCTCCAGGCCGTGTCCCGCTGGTGCGACGCGCGTGGTGGGCCGCACTCGACTGGGGATACGCCGCCAGGTGGCAGGTCAGGAGCCTCGGGCCGACCACCGCGGACGACTACCGGACCGGCGCCGGGCAGCCCGTCGTCGTGGTCCCCGGCGTCTACGAGACCTGGCACTTCATGCGGCCACTGATGGACGCACTGCACGACCGGGGGCACCCGGTGCACGTGCTGCCCGTCCTGCGGCACAACCTGCGACCCGTGCCGGACTCGGCGCGCGAGGTGATCGCGACCCTGGAGGAACAGGACCTGCGGAACGTGCTCGTGCTCGCACACAGCAAGGGCGGGCTCATCGGCAAGTACGCGATGACGCAGCTCGACCAGCACGAGCGGATCGACCGGATGGTCGCGGTCTCGACGCCCTTTGCGGGGTCGGTCTACGCGCGGCTCGCGCCGGTGCCGCACCTGCGGGCGTTCCGGGCGGCCGACCCGGTGCTGGCGGGGCTGGCGCGGGAACTCGACGCGAACGCGCGGATCACCTCGGTGTACGGGGTGTTCGACACGCTCATCCCCGAGGGCAGTGAGCTCCAGGGGGCGACGAACGTGCGGCTGCCGGTGGGTGGGCACTTCCGGATCCTCGGCGATGCGCGGACGCGGTCGGCGGTGCTGGCGGCGGCGGACCCGGGCGTGGGCGGCTCCGGGTCTGGCGGCGCTGGCGGCGGCGGCGCTGGCGGTCTTTCGCGCTGAGCGACACTTCGTGGGCGCGCGGCCGCGTGAGGTGTCGGTCAGCGCGAAACGGCGCGGCGGCCGCGGCGGCAGCGGCGTGGCAGCAGCGTCAGCGCGGGCGGTCGCCGACGCTCGCGCGCTCGACGATCCGGTGCGGCACGACGACGGTCTCCGGCGCGGCACTGCGGTCCGCGATCCGCCGGGTCAGCAGGTCGAGCGCCGCCGTCGCGAAGGCCCGACGGTCGAACGACACCGTGCTGAGCGACGGGATCGCGTAGGCGGCCGCGTCGACGTCGTCGAACCCGATGACGCTGACCTGCTCGGGCACGCGGACGCCGCGGGCAGCGAGGACGTGCAGCACCCCGAACGCGATCGAGTCGGTGAAGGCGAAGACGGCGTCGGGCAGGGGGTGCTCGTCGAGCCAGGCCGCGAAGGTCGTCGCCGCGGAACTCGTGGTCCACGACGGCAGCGGGACCCGGAGCGACGGGTCGGGCGTGATGCCGGCGGCGGTGAGCGCGGCGGTGTAGCCGCGTTCGCGGAGCTCGCTCGTCGCCGTCGCGGCACCCTCGGGTGACGCCCCGACGATCGCGATGCGCCGGTGCCCGCGGGCGATGAGGTGTTCGGTGACCTGCTCGGCTGCCGCGCGGCTGTCGACGTGCACCTGGTCGACGTGCTCGGGCTCGACCTCGCCGATGACGACGGTCGGCGGCAGCCCCTCGGTCGAGGCCAGGACGCTCGCGCTGAGCGACACCGGGTTGAGGATCAGTCCGTCCACCAGGTGTGCCCGGGCACGGGAGACCAGTTCGCGTTCGCGGGCCGGGTCGTTGCCCGTCTGCTCGAGCTGCACGACCCAGCCGCGTTCGCGGGCGAGTTCCACGAAGGACTGCGCGAGTTCGGCGGAGTAGGCGCTGCCCATCTCCGGCAGCGTCAACGCGATGGCTCCGGAGCGGCCGTTCCGGAGCCCGCGGGCGGACAGGTTCGGCACGTAGTCGAGCTCGGCGACCGCCCGCTCGACGCGTTCGCGGGTCTCCGGGCGCACGACCACGCCGCCGTTGACGACGTTGGAGACGGTCTTCGGGGACACCCCGGCGAGGGCGGCCACGTCCCGCACGGTTGCGCGCATCGGGACGAGCGTAGCGCGGGGCGGTGCTCAGTCCGCGACCTGCACCGGCACCGTCCTGCCCGTCCGCACCGACTCCTGCGCCGCCAGCACGATCGACAGCGTCCGGAGTCCGACCCCGACGTCCGGCTGCGGCTGCTCCCCGGACTCCACGGCCGCCAGGAACGTCCGGAGCATCGGCAGGTCGTGGTCGGGTCCGTACCGGAGTTCGATCGGCCGGCCCCCGACCGCCTCGAGCCCCCGAGCAGCCGCCCCGAAGAAGTCCACCGACACCGTGCCACCGGTCCCGGCGACGTCGAGCGTCAGCCCACCCCACACCGGCGACGTGTCCGGTCGGCTCCACGAGCAGTCGATCGCCGCGATCGTGCCGTCGTCGTACGTGATGGTCACCAGGCCTGCGGTCTCGGCGTTCGCGCGGTCCGCGTGCAGCACCCGGTTGGTGACGGCGGTGACGGACACCGGCGCCGCTCCGGTCAGCCCGTCGATCAGGTCGGCGACGTGCACGACGTGGTCGACGAGGGCGCCACCTCCGCTCAGCCGGACGTCGGTGAACCAGTCCCGGGCGAGCGGGAGCATGCCGTTGTTCGCGCCCCGCACCGAGAACACCGTGCCGAGTGCGCCCGAGTCCCGCGTCGCGCGCAGCCGGTCGAACGCCGAGGCGAAGCGCACCGGGAACGCCATCATGAGCAGCACCCCGGCGCGGTCCACCGCCTCGCGGATGGCGAGGCCGTCCTGCCACGAGGTCGCGAGCGGCTTCTCGCAGAGCACGTGTGCCCCCGCTGCCACCGCGAGCTCGACGAACTCGCGGTGCCGGGCGTTCTCGCTCGTGACGATCACGGCGTCCGGGCCCCAGGCGAGCAGCTCGTCGACGGAGTCCGCGTACCCGGCGCCGAGCGCGCGGGCCAGTTCGGCGCCGCGCAGGTCACTGAGTTCCGTCCCCGTCGAGGTCCCGCCCGGGTCCGTGCCGCGCACCTCGACGTCGGGCATCGCCGCCAGGGCGCCGAGGTAGCTGATGGCGTGCGTGTGGGCGAAGGAGAGCACCCCGACCCGGAGCGTCACCGCGACACCTCCACCGGCTGGCCGGACTCGATCGAGGCGATCGCCGCGTTCGCGATCCGCACCGCGGCGACCCCGTCGTCCACGGTCACCCGGGGCGGTGCACCACCGTCGAACGCGGCGAGGAAGTCGGCGAGCTCCAGCGCGTAGGGATCGTCCGCCGGGTCCACCCTCGGCAGGAAACCGTCCACGGAAGCCGGTGCCGCCAGGTCACTCCGGGTGTCTTCCTCGGCCCGGGACGAGTGCGACAGGCTGCCGAGCGTCCCCGTCACCGAGTACTCGGTCGTGAAGGCGAGGTGCTGCGGCCCCCACAGCCCGGCGACGTGGCTGATCGCGCCCGACTCGTGCGTGAGCAGGACGTGCGCCGCCTCGACCGGCTCCGCCTCGGAACCCGCGCGGACGCTCACCGCCGAGACGCGGGTCACCTCGCCCGCCACCCAGCGCGCGATGTCCAGGTCGTGGATCATCTGGTCCATCACGATCCCGCCCGACAGGGCGCGGTCGCCGAACCAGGGGACGTGGGTGGGGAAGGCGCCGGACCGCGAGAACCGCAACACCGCCAGGTCGCCCAGGAGGCCCGTGGTCGCGGCCTCCTGCAGGCGCGCGTACGCGGGGAACCAGCGCACCACCTGGGCCGGGTAGAGCTGTACGCCCGCGTCCGCAGCGCGCGCCGCCAGGTCCGCCGCGTCCGCGTCGGTCCGGGCCAGGGGCTTCTCGGAGACGACGTCCTTGCCGGCCGCGATCGCCGCACGGACGACCTCGGCGTGGGCGTGCGTCGGGACCACCACATCGACGACGTCGACCGCGGCGAGCAGCTCGTCGAGGCTGTCGGCGACGGTGATCGTGCTGCCTTCGACCCGGGCGGTGTCGGTGAACGCGGCGACGAGTTCGTGGGCGCCCTCGCGAGCATGCACCACCACGTCGCCCAGGCGGATCAGCCCGGGCAGGTGGGCGACGGAGATGCCGCCCGCGCCGACGAGCCCGATGCGTTTGCGGGCGGGGGAGTCCGACTGCGACGTCATGGGGTCAGCGTAGGAGATGCGGTCCGAGGACGCCTCGGGCGTCACGAGGGCCGAGGCGTTCTTCGTGGTTGGGCGCCCCGGAACACGGGTCGTGTGGAGCAAAAGCGGTCAGTTCGTTTTCACGAAGACGCTCCCGTCACCGAACGATGCGATTCCGCCGTGGAAAGTGTTGGGGACCTCGAACACGACCTTGCCGGTCGCGCTCTGACCAGCACCGAGCGTCACGCTCGGCATCTCCTCTACGTCGCTGAGGTACGTCGAGTCGTACACAGCACCGTCGGTTGCCGCCAGAGCGACGTCATATGCTGCAGAACTCGCGTCGACCCCGGCAGTTGACGCCGTGACGTGCACCGTGAGCACCACGTACTTCATGTTCGAGTCAGGTTGCTCGTACTCGTTTGCCGAGGTGTAGTTGTCGTTGTACCCGTCGAGCCACTGTGTGTAGTCAGTCTCAGTGCCATCGAGACGGTTCGTGCTGGTCATTTGGAACTTCGTGCCGACAGGAGCGGGGGAATTGGCGCTGGAACCATCCGCTTCCGCCGGCGTCAGTCGAACTGTCGAGCCTTTCGCTACTCGTTGACCTGCGGCAGGAGACTGGCTGGCGATCCCCGCGGATGAGTCGGCGTCGCTCGTTTCCGGGACAAAGCCCGCATCTGTCAATGCAGCGGCTCCGTCCTCGATGGTCTTACCCACCACATCGGGAACCTCAACCTGCGCGCTGTCTGCAGCGTCGTCGGTCGCATCGGCGGCGCTCGTCGCCTGTACAGCAGAAGGCGCAGAGCTGAACGCGGTGAGACCGTAGACGGTGCCGAACACGAGCGAGAGCACCACCCCGATTCCGCCCAGGACTGTCCCCGTCACTCCGGCTCTGACTCGGCGAGCTAGCGCCACGATTCCGAAGATCAACGCGAGTACGCCCAGCACGAAGCCGAGATGCAGAACGACTGGCACGAACGACAGGATGACGGAGATGATGCCCAACACCAGTGCTGCCGTAGCGAGGCCCTTCGCCGGATGGGACCGCGGGGATTGTGGCTGCATCGGGAATGGAGACGGCGTACCCGGGGCGTACGGACCAGACATGCTTACTCTCCTGAAATGAGGGACGTTCAGGAGGACAGTACTGGGGGCTCACGCCATTCTGGAAGCCGCCTTCACCCCCAGATCGGGAGGTGAGCGATGAGCCGTACGTGCTCAGAACATCGACGGCACGCGTGATCGAGGTCGAGGGGACCCCTCAGCGGGGTCCTGCCACGCCTACCAGGTTGCCCGCCGGGTCGTGGAAGTGCCCGATCGTGACACCGCCGCCCTCGTTGCGCTGCGCCGGCAGGACGACGGTGCCGCCGAGGTCCTCGGCACGTGCGAGCGCTGCAGCGACGTCCTCGACCGCGACGTAGAACACCGCGTGGGCTGTGAACCCCGGGCCACCGCCGATGCCGCCCGCGACCGGTCCGGCGCCCGGCACCGGGTCGAGGAACGAGTACGAGGACTGGTCGGAGACGGCTGCGGCGACCGGGGCACCCGCCGGGGAGTCCCAGCCGAAGAGCGCGGCGTAGAAGTCCCGCAACCGATCCGGGTCGGGGCCGATGAGTTCGACGTGCACCACTGCGTTCGTCATGGGCGCCGTCCTACTCCGGCCAATGCCCTGAGGTCAGCCGAGCCAGCCAGGGTCGGCGAACAGCTCCTCGAGCTCGCGCAGCAGCCGGGTCGTGTGGAAGCCGTCGGCAGCCGCGTGGTTGACCTGCAGCGCCAGCGGCAGCCGCGTCCGGTCAGCAGCGGTCCGGTACCCGCCGAGCGTGATGATCGGCAGCAGGTGGTCCCAGCCGTCGCGCACCTGCAACGAGAAGCCGGTGAACGATGCTCCCGGCAGGGTCGAGACGTCGAACACGTTGCCGGGCCGGTCGTCCTGCGGGAACATCCGGGTGTCGTCGCGGTACTCCGTCATCGTCGACACTGCAGCGTCGTGGAAGGTGCCGAAGTCGTCGTCGTACGGCACGACGAGGGCGGAGAACGTCTCGGTGTCCGCGTGGAACACGGTGAACATCGGGTGGACACGGTCCCACACGGCGGGGGAGCCGTCGTCCAGCAGCTGCATCCGGAACTCGTCGTGCCGGTTCACCACGGTCGCGATCGCCCAGAGCTGCGACGCGTAGGTCCGACGGCCGGTCGCTCGGACGCGCTCGACGAAGGCGGTGACGTCGAGTTCGACGGTCACCTCGTACGCGCACGGCACCCGGCGCCGGTAGTGCTCGAAGTGCTCCCGGCGGGGCCACTGGTCGACGTCGATCGCCCGGAGTTCGGTCATGGCTCCACCCTCGTGCGGGATCGCTTCCCTACGGTGGAGCCATGCCGACGCTCGAACGTGTTCCCGCCCTGGTCGCCACCGGATTCCTCGCGATCCCCGTCGCCGAAGCCCTCGTCGCGTTGCCGACCGAGGTCGTCATGAAGATCGAGGGGGCCCCGATCGACGCGGACCTCGCCGACACCGCCGCGTTCTCGGAGGCGTACGGCTACCCGCTGGCCGGCGGCGCGAACTGCATCGTCGTCGCAGGGAAGCGCGGCGACGAGGTCCGCTACGCCGCTTGCGTCGTCCTCGCATCGACCAAGCTCGACGTGAACCGCGTCGTGAAGCAGCTGCTCGACGTCCGCAAGGCGAGCTTCGCCCCGATGGACGAAGCGGTCGAGCTGACCGGCATGGAGCACGGCGGCATCACCCCGATCGGACTGCCGTCGTCGTGGCCGCTCTACATCGACGCGCGCGTCCTCGACGCTCCCGAGGTCGTCATCGGCGCCGGGCGCCGCGCCGCGAAGCTGTTCCTGCCCGGCGCCGCACTCACCGCGCTGCCGAACGTGACCGTGGTCGAGGGTCTGGCGACCGAACCGGTCAGTCCGACGGCCGGATGAGGCAGAACGGGTGCCCCGCGGGGTCGAGGTAGACGCGGAACGTCTCCGTGCCCGACCCCGTCGCCGTCGCGCCGATCGCGAGCACCGCGGCCTCGCCGTCGTCCAGGTCGTCGACCTTCACGTCGAGGTGGCTCTGCTGCGGGACCGTCTGCCCCGGCCAGTCCGGCGCCCGGTAGTCGTCGACCTGCTGGAACGCCAGGATCGGACGGTGGTCGGTGAACGGGAGGGCGAGCTCCGCCCAGTCCTCGTCGAAGCCGACGATCTCCCCGCCGAGCAGCTCGGCGTAGAAGCGGGCGAGGGCGCGGGTGTCCGGGCAGTCCAGGACGACGACGTCGAGTGTGCCGATCATGGCCGACACGGTAGACCCATCAGCGTGCGGCGGTCAGGGCCTTCGTGATCCGCTGCAACGAGACGGTCTCGGCGGTCCCGAGTTCCTGCGCGAACAGGCTGAGCCGGAACTCCTCGAGCATCCACCGAGCGTGCACGAGCTCCGGGTGCGCCCCGACCGCGGGCGGGAAGACACCGCCGGCATCGGTGTAGCGGTCGGTCGCCACGGTGACCTCGCGCATCCAGGTCGCGTCACGTCCGGGGTTCTGCAGCAGCTTCTGCACGCGCGCCTCGATGCCCTGCAGGTACACGCGGATGCGGCGCAGCCGGTCGAGCCCCGCGACGGCGACGAACCCCGGGAACACCAGGCGCTCCATCTGCTGCCGCATGTCGCTGAGGGCGGCGAGCAGCGACATCGAGTTCGCCTGCTTGAGTGCCCGTTCGGCGGAGCGCTGTGCGGCCAGGACAGCCGCGACCTCGGACACGGCGGTGAACATCGTGTCGACGACGGTGGCCGACACCGCATCGCGGACCGACTCGAACTCGGCCTTCGTGAAGACCATGCCGTCCGGGTGGGCCCGGCGGATGCCGGCGTCGACCACGGCGGCCAGGACGTCGTCGAACAGCGCGGCGGTCGACGGGTAGGGGCTGGCGGCGAGGGCGAGCTTCTCCTGCGCGGTCAGGTGCGACTGGATGTACGACACGGGCGACGGCACCGCGTGCATCACCAGACGGCGAACCCCGGCGGGCATCCGGACGACGCGGTCGGACGGGGTGGCGAGCAGCTGCACGCCGACGGACGCCTTCGGACCGGTGCCTTCCTCGACCAGGGACGGGTACGCGCGGATGACGCCGCCGGCCTGCTTGGTGTCGAGGGTCTGCGGCAGGTCCTGGTCGGGCCAGGCGGTGAGTCCGGACTGTTCCAGCGGACGACCGGCACCGGCGGACGCGACGCGAGCCGCGCCTCCGGTCCGTCCCGCGCCCTTCGCCGTGGCGGAGGCGACGCTCTGCTGGGTCCGGTCCTTGAGCTTGGTCTGCAGGGCCGACAGGTCCTTGCCGGTCTCGACCCGGCGACCACGCTCGTCGACCACGGCCCACGTCGGCAGCAGGTGCGCGGGGACGCGGGACAGGTCGAAGTCGGACTCGGAGACCGGGACGTAGGTCATGCGCTGGATCGCCTTGGCGAGGGTGGCGCGGAACGACTCCGTCGGCTCGGTCGGGGCGTCGTCGGGCAGCTCGGCGACGATCTTCTCGGCCCAGTCGGCTGCGGGCACGACGTTCTTGCGGATCTGCTTCGGCAGCGACTTGATGAGCGCGGTCACGAGCTCCTTGCGGAGGCCGCGCACCTGCCAGTCGAAGCCCTCTTCACGCATCCGGGGCAGGAGCGCGAGGGGGACCTGCACGCTGACGCCGTCGTCCTGTGCGCCGGGCTCGAAGCGGTACTGGATGGCGAGACGCTGGTCGCCGCTCCGCCACTGGGTCGGGTACTCGACGTCGTCCTCGGCGGCCTCGGCCGCTGATTCGTCCAGCAGGTCCGACCGGCGCATCGTGAGCAGGTCCGGCTGCTCACGGCGAGTGGTCCGCCACCACCCCTCGAAGTCGCGGGTCGTGGCGACGTCGGCCGGGATCCGGGCGTCGTAGAACTCGTAGACGTTCTCGTCGTCGAGCAGGATGTCCCGGCGGCGGGTGCGTTCCTCGAGCTGCTCGAGTTCCTTGCGGAGCTTCCGGTTGGCGCGGTCGAAGGCCTGCTGCGATTCCCACTCACCCTCGACCAGGGCGTGCCGGATGAAGAGCTCGCGGGAGTGTTCCGGGTCGATCCGCGAGTACTGCACGCGGCGGCGCTGCACGATCGGGACGCCGAACAGGGTCACCCGCTCGTAGGCGACGACCGCCCCCTGCTTCTTCTCCCAGTGCGGTTCGCCGTAGGTGCGCTTGAGCAGGTCACCGGCGAGCGGCTCCACCCAGGCGGGGTCGATCCGGCCGACGGTCCGGGCGAACAACCGGCTCGTCTCGACGAGCTCGGCGGCCATCACGGCGTCCGGCTGCTTCTTCGCGAGCACGCTGCCCGGGAACACCACGAACCGGGTGTTCCGCGAGCCCAGGTAGTCGCGCTTCTCGCGGTCGCGCAGCCCGATCTGGCTGAGGAGTCCGGAGAGCAGCGCACGGTGCACGGCGTCGCCGTCGTCGGAGCGGGCCTGCCCGACCCGGACGTCGACCTGCTTCGCGGCACGGGAGAGCTGCCGGTACAGGTCCTGCCACTCGCGGATGCGCAGGTAGTTCAGGAACTCGGCCTTGCACAGTCGGCGGAACGCGCTCGACGACAGTTCCTCCTGCTGCTCCTCGATGTGGTTCCAGAGGTTCAGCAGGGTCAGGAAGTCGCTCGTCGGGTCGGCGAACCGGGCGTGCAGCTGGTCGGCGTGCGCGCGCTTCTCGAGGGGGCGCTCGCGGGGGTCCTGGATGCTCAGGGCGCTGACGATGGCGATGACCTCGCGTCCGACACCCTGCCGCCCGGCCTCGAGCACCATCCGACCGAGCCGGGGGTCGATCGGCAGCCGGGTCAGCTGTCGCCCGGACTTGGTGATGCGGCCGTCCTTGTCGACGGCGCGGAGCTCGCGGAGCAGGTCGAGGCCGTCCTTCACGCCCCGGCTGTCCGGCGGTTGCAGGAACGGGAACGACTCGATGTCCCCGAAGCCGAGCGAGATCATCTGCAGGATCACCGCGGCGAGGTTCGTGCGGAGGATCTCGGGGTCGGTGTACTCGGGGCGCCGGCCGAAGTCGTCTTCGGAGTAGAGCCGGATCGCGATGCCGGCACTCGTGCGGCCCGCTCGACCGGAGCGCTGGCTGGCACTGGCCTGCGAGATCGCCTCGATCGGCAGCCGCTGCACCTTGGCCCGCGGGGAGTACCGCGAGATGCGTGCCGTCCCGGTGTCGATCACGTACTTGATGCCGGGCACGGTCAGCGAGGTTTCGGCGACGTTCGTGGCGAGGACGACACGACGGCGGATGCCCGGGGTGTGCCGGCGCTCGAAGACCCGGTGCTGGTCGGCGGCGGACAGGCGGCCGTACAACGGCAGGACCTCGGTGCCCGGGTAGCGCTTGCCCTCGATCGCGTCCTGCGCGTCGCGGATCTCGTTCTCGCCGGACAGGAACACGAGCACGTCGCCCGGGTCCTCCTGCGCCAGCTCGTCGAGGGCGTCGGTGATGCCCTGCAGGGTGTCGCGGTCGTCGGCTGCGTTGCCGCTGTCACCGGTGCGGGAGTCCGACTCGTCGTCGGCGTCGTCGTCCTGGTCTTCGGCGACGAGGGGGCGGTACCGGATCTCGACCGGGTAGGTGCGGCCGGACACCTCGATGATGGGGGCGTCGTCGAAGTGCTTCGAGAACGACTCCGGGTCGATTGTCGCACTCGTGATGATGAGCTTCAGGTCGGGGCGACGGGGGAGCAGCCGCTTCAGGTAGCCCAGCAGGAAGTCGATCGTGAGGGACCGCTCGTGCGCCTCGTCGATGATGATCGTGTCGTACCGCTTCAGGTCGCGGTCGAAGTGGATCTCGTTCAGCAGGATGCCGTCGGTCATCAGCTTCACGCGGGTCTCGGAGCTCACCTTGTCGGTGAAGCGGACCTGGTAGCCGACGAGTCCGCCGAGCTCCCCGCCGCCCAGTTCTTCCGCCACACGCTCGGCGATGGTCCGCGCCGCGATCCGGCGGGGCTGGGTGTGCCCGATGTGCTCACGACCGAGCTCGAGGCAGATCTTCGGCAGCTGCGTCGTCTTGCCCGAGCCGGTGGCCCCGGCGACGATGACCACCTGGTTGTCACGGATGGCAGCCGCGATGTCGTCCCGCCGCTGCGAGACCGGCAGTTCGGGCGGGTACGTGATGACGGGCAGCGGAGAAGACATGAGCATTCCAGGATACAGGCGCGCCGGGCGGGAGGCGCGTCAGGCGATCTGCTGGGCCAGGGCGTCCGCCGACCGGGACGGCAGTTCGCACACCCGGTCGTGGCAGACGTACGCGGCAGGGTCGAGCACGTCGCGTCCCTCGAACACCGAGAACCCCGCCTCGGCCCAGTCGCGTGCCTGCTCCGGCGTCGTGGTGGCGACGACCGTACCGGGGCGCCGAACACGGTGTGCCACGGCCCGCATCGGGTCGTCGGTGCCGCTCGTGACGACGACGATCTCGCGCGACGGCCGTTGCAGGGCGAGGGTGACACCGAGGGCATCCGCGTGACCGAGGGGTCGCTCGGTCCCGGTGCGGGCGCGGTCGGCGATGAGTCGTGCCGCGGCGACCCGCAGTGCCTCGTCGCCCGTCAGTGCCCCGAGCGTCGCGGCGGCCGACGCCAGCGCCACGGTGCCGGACCGCATCGCCGTCTGCGGCTGTTCGCCCGTGGCCGTCCCCGCCGCGTCCAGCACCGGGTCGACGTCGAAGCGCTCGGCCAGGCCGTCGTCGACGAGCGAGCGTGCGACGGTCGCGTAGGAGACCTCGCCCGTCACGAGGGCCAGTTCGAGCAGCCCTTCGGCGAGCAGTCCGACGTCCTCCACGGTGGCCGGTGCGGAGGACGCCCCGCGCGGTGTGCTGGACCGCACCGTCACGTGGCCGTCCTGCACGTGGGCGGCGAGGACCGCATCCGCCGCTCCCCGCGCGAGCGCGACGAGTTCCGTGTCGCCGTGCCGTGCGCCGGCGATCGCGAGCCCCCGGATCGCCAGGCCGTTCCAGCCAGTGAGCACCTGGTCGTCCAGCGGTGGCGGGTCGAGCTGGGCGCGCTCGGCGATCGGTCGGCGGTACCACTCGCCCTCGACCCGACGGCCGTCGATGGTCGACTCGCTGTCCTGCGCGGCGACGAAGGCCCCGTCGGCACGGCGCAGGGTGTCGCGGAGGAAGTCGGCGATGCCGCGGGCCTGCTCGGCACCCGCGACCGCGAGCAGCCCCGCGTTGTCGTAGAGCATCCGTTCGTAGTGCGGCACGCTCCAGTCGCGCTTGGTGGCGTACCGGAAGACGCCGCCGTCGGCATCCGTCAGCTCGGACGCGCGGATCGCGTGCAACGACCGGTCGAGCAGCCAGTCGGCCTCGGCGTCGCCGTCGGCCGCCGCGTCGGCGAGGAACTCGAGCAACGGTGTGCTCGGGAACTTCGGCGCGCCGCCGAAACCGCCGTAGGTGGTGTCCTCTGCCTGGGACAGCTGGTCAGTGACGGCCCGGATGGCATCGACGGACGGGAGGCCCGGGTCGGCTCCGATACCGCCCTCGCCCGAGCGGGTGGCAGCGTCCGCCACGGCGCCTTGCCGGATCGCCGTCGCGATGGCCGAGGCGTTCGCGTCGACCTCGTGCCGACGCTCGGTCCAGGCGTCGAGCACCGCGGCCAGGATCTGCCGGAACGCCGGGACCTGCCCGACGGGAGTGGGCGGGAAGTACGTCCCCGCGAAGAAGACGTGGCCGTCGGGCGTCAGGAACGTCGTCAGTGGCCAGCCGAGCTGCTGCGTGAACGCACTCGCCGAGGCCATCAGGCTCGCGTCGACGTCCGGCCGTTCTTCGCGGTCGACCTTCACCGACACGAAGTCCCGCCGGAGCAGCTCGCCGATCTCCGGGTGGTCGAAGCTCTCGCGTGCCATGACGTGGCACCAGTGGCACGTGGCGTACCCGACCGATACCAGCACCGGGACCCCGCGCTCGCGCGCTTCGGCGAACGCCTCGGGACCCCACTCGCGCCAGTCCACCGGGTTGTCGGCGTGCAGACGCAGGTACGGGCTGACCGAGGTGCCGAGGCGGTTGTCGTTCATGGCTCCAGCGTGCCCGCCCGCGACTGGGCGGACCACCGCCCGGAGACAACTGTGGACGGAACGCCCACTCTGCACAGGCCGTGCGGGGAGATCAGCCCTCGAGCCACCCCGTGACTGACGCGAGCCGTGCGGCCACCTGGGCGGGGCTCTGGCCGTCGGTGTCCACCCGGGTGACCGTGTCCGCGGTGGCCGAGTCGAGCCTCCCGGCCGTCCGCGTGCTGTGCGCGAGCTGCGCCTGCGGGACCGCGCCACCCGCTCGTCGTGCGAGCCGGTCGGCGGTCGCGCCGTCGGATGCGCGGAGCAGGACGACGCGCACCAGCGGATCGTCGCCCATCGCCGCAGCGAGGCGCTCGTGCTCGAGCACGGACACGGTGTTCGTGTAGACGAGCCGGTGGTGCGCGATCGCCCGGTAGCCGGCCCAGATCGCGGCGAGGTTCCGCTCGGCGAGGCGCGCCTCGGGGTGTTCGACGTGCGGTGCCGGGTGCGCGAGGTCGAGCAGGTCGCCCTCGATCACCGCGTGCCGGACGTCCGCCGCGACGAGCAGGTCGTGCAGCGCCTCGGCTGCCGTGGACTTGCCCACGCCGGAGCGCCCGCCGATGAACAGGACCTCGGACCGGGGCACCGTGTCAGCCCAGGTTGAGGGAGAGGAGTGCGAGTGCGGCGTCCTCGGGACCGTAGTCGAACATGTGCTCCCAGAACGGGTCGTCGGCCCACGGGACGTCGCCGTCGGCGGGCGTCGCGTGGGCGGTCTCGACCAGCCAATCGAGTTCGGGGGCGACGGCGGTCGCGAACTCCGGTGGTTCCCATCCGAGGGCGCGTGCCGCCGTGGTGTCGAGGACGAACGGCGGTCGTGACGACCACGGCGTGCCACCCACGAACGCGGGCGCGTCCTCGTCGAGCAGGACCTCGTCGAACCGGTGGTCCAGGTGTCCGCCGATCGTGCGGACGATCTCGAGCGCGGTCGGGGCCGAGGCATCTGCGACGTTGAGGATCCGGCGGTCCGGCGCGTCCGCGACGAGTCGGACGAGCGAACCGATGCCGCTCGCCGCCGTCGTGTGGTCGACGCCGCGGCCGTGGCCGGCGAGCAGGATGCGTTCCCGGCCGTCGAGCACACGGCGGACGACGAACCACTCCCGCGGGCGGCCGATGCCGACGCCGTACACCTTCGACGGGCGGAGCACCGTGACCGGGGCGCCGTGGTCGAGCAGGACCTGCTCGGCCGCCACCTTCGCGGCGCCGTAGCCGTCACGACTCGTCGGGTCCCCGTCGCCGGCGGTGACGGTCGGCTGGATCTCGGTGACCGCGCCGCCGAACACCGGCTTGTCGAGCGAGTTCGCGTGCCGGCCCTGCTCGTCGGCGTACACCGACCTGGACGAGACGAAGACCGTCGAGCCGACGTCGTCGAGGAACGGCAGGAGCTGCTGGGCGTCGTCGCGGGTCAGGCCGACGGTGTCGACGAGCAGATCGGCTCCGGGGCGGAGCAGGTCGCGCAGGACGGAACGGTCGCGGCGGTCGCCGGGCGTGAACACGGCGCCGGCTGCGGTCAGAGCGTCCGCTGCGGGGCCACCTCGGCGTGCGACCACGTCGACCTGCCAGTCGTCGCCGCCCCGGCCCGAGGCGTCGAGGAGCTCTCGTGCGACGGCCGAGCCGATCCCGCCGGTGCCGCCGAGGATGACCGCGCGTCTGGTGCTCATGGTGCAACGGTAGTGCGGCGCGGCCGTCGGCTCGCGGCGGTCGGTCCTCGGCCGTCGTTCCGCGATCGGTTCCGTCAGGAGGCGAGCTGCTCGTGCCGCCACCAGTCGGCCAGCGAACCGTCGTAGACCTTCACCCGGTCGTGTCCGAGCACCGTCAGGGCGAGGGCGTCGACGCACGCGGCGCTGCCCACCCCGCAGTACGTGACGATCTCGTCGGCACCGATCACCGCGGCGAAGGCCCGCTCGAGTTCGGCACCGCGCAGGTACGCGTTCGTCTCGGGATCCACCAGGGTGTCCGCCGTGATCGGGGTGCTGCCCGGCACGATCGGCGGGTGGTCGTCACCGAGGGCCGCCCAGGGCGCGGCGAACACCAGGGATGCCGGCTCTTCGCCGGAGACCGCACGGGTGACCCGATCGTGGTCGGCCCAGAGCGCACGTTCTTCGCTGGCCAGGAACGCACCGGCATCGGGGTCGGACGGCGTCGCGCGAGTGTGGAGCGCGCCCACGCGGACCGGGCGGCCCTCGTCGCGCCACTTCGTGAAGCCACCGTCGAGCACCGCGACCGAGTCGAAGCCGAACGAACGGAAGATCCACCACAGGCGTGCCGACCACTCGCCGACGCTGTCGTCGTAGACCACCACGGTCGAGGTGTTCGTCACGCCCAGCTGTGCCGCGGCGACCTCGAAGCGCTCGGCACCGGGGCGGGTGAACGGGACGTCGGCGTCGGCGGCGGAGAAGTCGTCGATCAGGTCGGCGAAGCGGGCGCCGGGCACGTGGCCGCGCTGCTCGTGGGCGTCCCGCCCGGGGAGCCAGCTGGTGTCGAACCCGGCCCCGACCGTGTGCACCGAGGCGTCGAGCACGACGAGCTCGTCAGCACCGAGGTGGTCTGCGAGCCACTGCGTCGACACGAGTGGTGAGGTCAGGACGGGGGCCATGTCGCACACCATAATCCGCACCCCTGACGTGGGCCAGGGACGTGGACACACGGCGCAACCGCAGGCACCGAGTGCGTGCGCATCGATCGACGATGCACGCGTCGTTCGACAGGTGGATCGTCGTGGAACGGGTGTCGCCGCCCCGCAGCCCCACACGCACGACGGCCCGCCCCGGCAGAACCGGAACGGGCCGAAGACGCGCAGCGAACCGCCAGCGTCAGTGCGCCGCGGCGGGGATGCTCCCGGTCGTGGCGGACCCGGCACGGGCGAGCCGCTCGACCCGCACCGACTGCCGGTTGATGAGCAGTCCGCCGGCCAGGGCGACGAGCACGAGCACACCGGCCGAGATGCCGAACGCCACGTGGTACCCGTCGAGCGTGGCCTGGGCCTGCTGCAGCTTCGTCGGGGCGGCGGTCAGCCCGGACAGGCTGTTCGACACGACGTCCGCGAAGATCGTCGACAGCAGCGCCGTACCGATCGAGCCACCGATCTGCTGCATGGTGTTGACCGTCGCCGAGGCGACACCGGCGTCGGCCCGGGCGACCCCGGTCGTCGCGGTGTTCATCGCGGACGAGAAGATCGTGCCCATGCCGAGGCCGATGACGATCAGCGCCGGCAGGACGGTGCCCGCGTAGGAGCTGTCCAGGTCGGTGCGGAGCAGCAGGAGGAGCCCGGTCGCGGCGACCAGGCCACCGGCGAAGATGAGCACCTTCGGCCCGACGCGCGGCAGCAGGCGGCCACCGATCTGCGTCGCCGAGATCATGATCGACAGCGGCATCGGCAGGAACGCGAGACCGGTCTGCAGCGAGCTGAAGCCGAGGGTCTGCTCCAGGTAGTAGGTCAGGAACAGGAAGATGCCGAACATCCCGATCGCGACGAGGCCGATCGCGATGAACGAGCCGCCGCGGTCACGGTCGAGCACGACGCGCAGGGGCAGCAGCGGGTGGGCGACGCGGGTCTCGATGAACACGAACGCGGCGATCAGCACGACACCGCCGGCGAGCATGGCGATCGTGACGGGGGAGTCCCAGCCGTTCGTCTCGGCGTTCGAGAAGCCGTAGACGACGCCGACCAGCCCGAGCGTGATGGTGATGACCCCGAGGACGTCGATGCGCGGACGCTCGACCTTCGGCGGCTTCTCCATGAAGACGAGGGCGCCGATCACGCCGAGCACGGCGAAGACGACGTTGACGTAGAGGCACCAGCGCCACGAGGCGTACTCGGTCAGCACGCCGCCGAGCAGCAGGCCGATGGCCGCACCCGAGCCGGCGATGGACCCGAAGATGCCGAACGCGCGACCGCGTTCCTTGGGATCGCGGAACGTGGTGGTCAGCATGCCGAGCGCGGACGGGGCGAGCAGCGCGCCGAAGACACCCTGCAGTGCGCGGGCCGCGACGAGCAGGCCGAACGAGTCGGCGAGGCCACCGAGCACCGAGGCGACGGCGAAGCCGACCAGCCCGATGATGAAGGTGTTCTTGCGGCCGAACAGATCGCCGAGACGACCGCCGAGCAGCAGCAGCGAGCCGAACGCGAGCGAGTACGCGGTGACGATCCACTGTCGCTGGTCGGTGCCGAAGTCCAGGTCGGCCTGGGCCGAGGGCAGGGCGATGTTCACGATGGTCGCGTCGAGCACGACCATCAGCTGTGCGAGGGCGATGACCGCCAGGGCGATCCAGCGGTGGTTGCTCTTGGCGGGGGTGGTGCCCGGAGTCGTGGGTGCTGTCCCGGTGGGGGTCGGCACGGTGTGTTCTGCCGTCACGGCAGCCTCCTTCGAGAAGGTTGGAGGGTGGGGTGGAGGTGCGCGCCGTCGGGCACTCCCGAGATGTGGTGGTGACGAAACCGGATGCGATGCATCCGTTTGTGGTCAGTGTAGACCGAAACGGAAGGAGGGCATCCACTTGTTCCCAGAAAGTGCAACTACGGTCGGATCGTGAGCACCACCGAGTCCGCGTCCGACCTCGAGCGACCGCTGCGCGCCGACGCAGCGCGCAACCGCGAGCTGATCCTGCAGACGGCACGCAAGTGCTTCGCGGAGCGCGGGCTCTCCGTCACGTTGAACGACATCGCGCACGAGGCCGGCGTCGGGGTCGGCACCGTCTACCGACGGTTCGCCGACAAGGACTCCCTGATCGAGGCGCTGCTCGCCACCAAGTTCGAGGCCATGAACGACGCCGCAGCGCGCGCCGCGGACGTCTCCGATCCGCGCGAGGCGCTCCGGGTGTACCTGATGGGCGTCTTCGCGTTCCGTGCACGCGACCGTGCCCTCGCCGACGCCATCGTCCGTGCCGGCAAGGCCCGTCCGTCCATCGTGCAGGAGCGCGACCGGCTCGAACGGCAGGTCGCCGCGATCATCGGCCGCGCCGAGACCGCCGGCGTCGTCCGGCCCGGCTTCGACTACCGGGACCTGCCGATGCTCACCGCGATGGTCGGTGCGGTCGCCGACGCCACCCGCGAGCACGACCCTGATGCCTGGCGCCGCTACGCGGAACTCCTGATCCAGGGCGTCCTGCCGGGCACGGACGACACCGCGCCGATGCTCGGCGACCCGCTGGACCGCGAGTCGATCGAGCGCGCGCTGCACGCGCAGTCCTGACCCGCGACGGACTGGAGGCCCGTGGCGGCGCCGCCACGGGCCTCCAGTCCGGCGGTGGTCGCCACCAGAGCGCCCAGCGCGACGAGCGCGGCTAGCCCGACCAGACCGGCTGGACCTGCCAGCCCTGCCCGGCCGGCTACAGCCAGCTGGGGATCCAGTAGTGCGACCGGACGAAGTCCCACGGCACCTGCATCGCCGTCCACATCGGGTACCAGTAGACCGAGGCCAGCACGACGACGCCCAGGTACACGCCGACCCACAGGATCGCCCGCGACCGTCGTGACCGTTCGTCGCTCCGCCTGCCGAGCACCAACCCGATCGCGGCGGCCAGTGCCATCACCATGTAGGGCTCGAAGGCGATCGTGTAGAACTGGAACACCGTCCGGTCGACGTACATCAGCCAGGGCAGGTACCCCGCCGCGACGCCGAGCAGGACGAAGCCGTACTCCCACTTCCGGCGCAGGACCCAGAGCACGAGCAGCGCCACCGTCGCGATGACCGAGGCGTACCAGATGAACGGGTTCGCGATGCCGGTGATCGCCTCGCCGCAGCGGTTCGCCCAGCAGCCGTCCTGCCCGGCGTCCGTGCCGACGTAGAACATCGACGTGGGGCGCTGCATCACGAGCCAGAGCAGCGGGTTCGCCTGGTACGAGTGCGGGGTGTGCAGCCCGATGTTGAAGGCGTAGATCTCCGACTGGTAGTGCCACCAGTTCTGCAGGCTGTCCGGCACCCAGGCGAGCAGCCCGGTCCAGCGATCGCCGCCCGAGGACAGCCAATTGCGGTCCCATCCGTCCTTCGACACGAACCAGCCGGTCCACGACGCCACGTAGGTCACCGCGGCGATCGGCACGGTCAGCAGGAACGACACCGGTGCCTGCTGCAGCAGCGCGCTCGACGACCAGAACTCGACCCCGGCACGGCGGCGCATCATCATGTCGCTCAGCACGGAGTACACCGCGAAGAACGCCAGGAAGTACATCCCCGACCACTTCGTCGCCGCCGCCAGCCCGAGGGCCAGGCCCATCGCGAACAGCCACGGCCGCCACCAGAACACCGGCCCCCACAGGGTGGTCCGGCCCGCGGCGGCGCGGGCGGCGACCCACTCGTCGAGCCGCCGTTGGCTCTGCCGGCGGTCGAGCAGCAGCGCCCCGAAGCCGAGGATGACGAAGAAGGTCAGGATGCCGTCGAGGAGCGTCACCCGCGACATCACGATCGCCTGCCCGTCGATCGCGAGCAGGAAGCCGGCGAGCGTGCCGATCATCGTCGAACGGAACAGCGACCGGGCGATCACGGCGGTGAGGAACACCGTCGCGATGCCGAGCACGGCCACCGTGAAGCGCCAGCCGAACGAGTTGTCCGCCCCGAACAGCAGCATCCCGAGGCCGATGAGGTACTTGCCGAGCGGCGGGTGCGCGATGAACTCCGCGGCACTCGTGAAGATGTCCGTCTCACCGCGGACGAACCGGTCGTCGGTCGTCGGGGCGCCGTCACCGCTCGGGTTCGCGGGCCAGGTGCCCTCGTACCCGAGGTGCACGATCGACCAGCCGTCCTTGACGTAGTACGTCTCGTCGAACACGAGCGAGTGCGGGTTGCCGAGGTTCACCAGCCGCAGCACGGCGGCGAGGAGTGTCACCGCGAGCGGACCCGTCCACCGCCACACGGCGACGCGCTGCGACGTGGAGAGCACCCGCCCCCACCAGTCGTCCAGGCGCGAGCCGACCGGCCCGTCGGGCACGGCCGTGCGGTCGTCGGTCAGCTCGCTGGTCATCGCTGAGCATCCTACGGATCGACCACATGTCCCCGCTGCGACGGGCGTGCACGCGCCGCGGGGCGCGCCGGTCGACCCCGGTGTCGCCGTGGCGCGGCCGCCCCGGGCCGCGCCGGCGTCGCCGTGCGGGGACAATGGGTGCGTGATCGTCCTCGCAGCAACGCCCATCGGCAACCTCGGGGACGCCTCGCGCCGTCTCGTCGAGACCCTCTCCAACGCCACGGTCGTCGCGGCGGAGGACACCAGGACCGCCATCCACCTGATGCGCGCCCTCGGCATCGAGAACCGTCCGCGGCTCATCGCCCTGCACGAGCACAACGAGCGGGCGAAGGCGTCCGAGGTCGTCGAGCTCGCCCGCGACGAGGACGTCGTGGTCCTGACCGACGCGGGCATGCCCGCGATCAGCGACCCCGGCTTCCCGCTCGTCGAGGCCGCCGCGGCCGCCGGGGTCACCGTCACCGCCCTGCCCGGGCCGTCGGCCGTGCTCATGGCGCTCGCCGTGTCCGGGCTGCCCACCGACCGCTTCACGTTCGAGGGGTTCCCGACCCGCAAGGCCGGCGAGCGTCGCCGGGTGTTCCAGTCGCTGGCGGGGGAGCAGCGGACGATGGTGTTCTTCGAGTCGCCGCACCGGCTGGCCGAGACCCTGGCGGACATGGCCGTCGGGTTCGGGGGCGACCGACGCGCCGCGGTCTGCCGTGAGCTCACGAAGCTGTACGAAGAGGTCCGCCGTGGGCCGCTGGACGAACTCGTCGCGTGGGCGTCCGAGGGTGTGCGGGGTGAGATCTGCATCGTCGTCGCCGGCGCCGCGGAGGCCACCGAAGAAGCCACGCTCGACGACGGCGTGCGCCTGGTGCTCGAGCGGGTGGCCGCCGGCATGCGCATGAAGGAGGCCGCCGCGGCGGTCGCGGACGCGACCGGGCTGTCGAAGCGGGACCTCTACGAAGGGGCGCTCGCGGCGCGCTGAGCGGGGCTCGTCACGTTCGCGTCCGCCGGTCTGGAGGCGCGGGGCGGGCCCGTCACGGGCCTCCCGGACCCGGTTCTCCACAGTCCACCGCCGCACGCGTCATCAGGGTTCGGTGCGCCCGTAGGATGGTCCGCATGTCCGCCGGGTCCTCGTTCAGCATCACCACGCCGATCTTCTACGTGAACGACGTGCCCCACATCGGGCACGCCTACACCGAGGTCGCCGCGGACTTCCTCGCACGCTGGCACCGGCAGCGCGGTGACGACACCTGGCTGCTCACCGGCACCGACGAGCACGGGCAGAAGATCCTGCGCACCGCCTCGGCGAACGACGTCTCGCCCAAGGAATGGGCCGACCGGCTGGTCAACGACGCCTGGAAGCCACTGCTCGACACGGTCGACGTCGCGAACGACGACTTCATCCGCACCACTGACGAACGGCACGAGCGCGGCGTGACGGCGTTCCTGCAGAAGCTGTACGACGACGGCTTCATCTACGCCGGCGAGTTCGAGGGCTTCTACTGCGTGGGCTGCGAGGAGTACAAGCAGCCGAGCGACCTGGTCGCCGGTACGGGTGCGTACGAGGGCCAGCAGGTCTGCGCGATCCACTCGATCCCGGTCGAGGTGCTGGCCGAGCGCAACTACTTCTTCCGGATGTCCGACTTCGAGCAGCGCCTGCTCGACCTGTACGAGTCGAACCCGCTGTTCATCCAGCCGGAGAGCGTCCGCAACGAGATCATCTCGTTCGTCAAGCAGGGGCTCCGCGACCTGTCGATCTCGCGTTCCAGCTTCGACTGGGGCATCACGATCCCGTGGGACAGCGACCACGTGCTGTACGTGTGGTTCGACGCCCTGCTCAACTACGTCACGGCGCTCGGCTACGGCACCGACGACGACGAGGCCTTCAAGCGCCTCTGGCCGAGCGTGCACATCGTCGGCAAGGACATCGCCCGCTTCCACGCCGTCATCTGGCCGGCGATGCTCATGGCCGCCGGGCTGCCCGTGCCGGAGCGCGTCTTCGGCCACGGCTGGCTGCTCGTCGGCGGCGAGAAGATGTCCAAGTCGAAGCTGACCGGCATCGCGCCGTCCGAGATCACCGACACGTTCGGGTCCGACGCCTTCCGCTACTACTTCCTGCGCGCCATCACCTTCGGGCAGGACGGCAACTTCAGCTGGGAAGACATCTCGGCGCGCTACCAGGCCGAGCTCGCGAACGGCTACGGCAACCTGGCGTCCCGCCTGGTCGCCATGCTGCAGAAGTACTGCGACGGCGAGGTCCCGGCGCGCGGCGAACTGACCGAGTCCGACCAGGCGATCGACGCGCTGGCCGTGTCGGTCACCGAGCGTGCCGACGCCGCCATCGCCGCCTTCGCCCCGCACGAGGCGATCGCGAGCGTGTGGGAGCTCGTCGACGCCCTGAACGGGTACATCACCGAGCAGGCGCCCTGGGCCCTGGCGAAGGACGACGCCAACCGCGAGCGCCTCGGCACGGTCCTGACCACCGCGCTCCGCGGCCTCGGCACCGTCACCGTCCTGCTGTCCCCGGTCATGCCGAAGGCGACCGAGAAGCTCTGGGCCTCGATCGGCGCCGGCGGGTCCGTCGCCGAGCAGCGGGTCGACCGCGCGTACGACTGGCAGGGTGCGTCGCACGTGGTGCCGCTCGAGAGCGGGCTGTTCCCCCGGATCGAGCAGGTCTCCGAGTGACCGACGCCGAGTCGCACGTCCGGTCCCGCGGTGACGGGGCGTCCGGTGGCTCGAAGCGCGACCTGACGTACCCGCCGCTGCCGCAGGCGCTCGTCGTTCCGGTGTACGACAACCACACCCACATGGAGATCGCCGACGGCGTCGGCGACGGGGGTGACGGTCCGCTCGAGTACCGCGAGCACCTCGACCGTGCCTCGAGCGTCGGCGTGCGCGGTGTCGTGCAGGTCGGCACCGACCTCGCCACCTCGGAGTGGTCCGCGTCGATCGCGGCTCGGGAGCCCCGGGTCCTGGCGGCCGTCGCGCTGCACCCGAACGAAGCGCCCGTGCTGCAGGAGCAGGGGCTGCTCGACGAGCACCTCGCTGGCATCGAGCGTCTTGCTGGGCTGCCGCGGGTCCGGGCGATCGGTGAGACCGGCCTCGACTTCTTCCGCACCGGCGAGGACGGCCGTGACGCCCAGGTCCGTTCGTTCGAGGAGCACATCCGCATCGCGAAGGAGCACGACCTCGCGCTGACGATCCACGACCGCGACGCGCACGACGCCGTGGTCGAGGTCCTCGACCGCGTGGGGGCTCCGGAGCGCACCGTCTTCCACTGCTTCTCCGGCGGCCCTGACCTCGCCCGGCTCTGCGCCGAGCGCGGCTGGTACATGTCCTTCGCCGGCACCGTGACGTTCAAGAACGCCGCACTGCTGCGTGAAGCCCTGGTCGTCGCCCCGCGGCACCTGATCATGATCGAGACCGACGCACCGTTCCTGACGCCCACCCCGTTCCGTGGCCGCCCGAACGCGCCGTACCTCATCCCGCTCACCCTGCGGTCGATGGCGGAGACGCTCGGCACGGATGCCTCGATGCTCGCGGCCCAGATCGCCTCGAACACCGAGCTCGTCTACGGCGCGTGGGACGCCGAGCCCGTGACGGTGGAGGAGTAGTCGTGGGTGCCCTGCTCGGCCCGGCGGAGATCCGGGAGCTCGCGGCCGAACTCGACGTCACCCCGACGAAGAAGCTCGGGCAGAACTTCGTGCACGACGCCAACACCGTGCGGCGGATCGTGTCGGTCGCCGGTGTGACCCCGTCGGCACGGGTGCTCGAGATCGGGCCGGGGCTCGGTTCGTTGACGCTCGGGCTCACCGAGACCGGCGCCCCCGTCACCGCGGTCGAGATCGACAAGCGCCTGGCCGCCAAGCTCCCGTCGACGGTGTCGTCGATGCAGCCGGACGCCAGGCTGACGGTCGTGCAGCAGGACGCCATGACCGTCGCCGCCGCGGACCTCGACGTCGAGCCGACGCACCTCGTCGCGAACCTGCCCTACAACATCTCCGTGCCCGTGCTGCTGCACCTGCTCGCGACCTTCCCGTCGATCGAGCGGTCGCTCGTCATGGTGCAGGCCGAGGTCGGGTACCGGCTCGCCGCCGGTCCGGGCAGCAAGGTCTACGGTTCGCCGAGCGTCAAGGCCGCCTGGTACGGGTCGTGGAGCACCGCCGGGTTGGTCAGCCGTCAGGTCTTCTGGCCGGTGCCGAACGTCGACAGTGTCCTGGTGGCGTTCGACCGGCACGAGCCCCCGGGTGACGAGCTCCTGCGGTCGCGGGTGTTCACGCTGGTGGACGCGGCGTTCCAGCAGCGGCGCAAGATGCTGCGGCAGAGCCTGTCCGGGGTGCTCGGCGGCAGTGCGCACGCGTCCGAGGTCCTGACGGCGGCGGGCATCGACCCGACCGCCCGCGGCGAGGCGATCGGTGTGGACGACTTCGTGCGGCTCGGGCGGACGGTCCTGGCGGCCGCGGAGTAGCTCGTTCCTCGCCCGGCGAAGGGTGCGCAGCTGGCGCGTCGCCTGCGAGCCAGCCGACCGCGATGGTGCGAGGTTCCGTGTTCCGTGCGAGCCGAAGTGCCTCGCACCGAACACGGAACCTCGCACGGTGCGAACGCCGGCGGGCCGCCCGACTCAGTGCTCGCGGGACGCCATCATCTCGAGGATCTGCTGGTGGTTGCCGTTCCGCTCGGCGAAGCGCAGCGGGTGCACGTTCTGCACCAGGATCTCCGGGGCAGCGCCGGACTCGATGAGCGCCATGACCTCGTCGGCGAAGGCGTCGAGCGGCATCCCACCGAAGTCGGCGCCGCCCATCAGGTCGGTCATGACGGCCGGCGGGGCGAGCTCGAGCACCTCGAGCGACGACCCCACGAGCTGCTGACGGAGGGCCTGCGTGTAGGCGTGCACACCGGCCTTCGTCGCGCTGTACGTCGGTGATGCGGTGAGCGGGACGAACGCGAGACCGGAGGTGACGGTCATCAGGGTGGCCGAGGGCTGGGCGAGCAGGTGCGGCAGGAACGCGTCGATGAGGCGGATCGTGCCGACCAGGTTCGTCTGGACGAGCTCGAGGGCGTCGTGGATGTGCTCGGGGTCGCGGAGGTCCTCGTCGCGCATGATCCCGGACATGGTGATGAGGGCATCGAGCGACGGGTACGCCTCGAGCACCGAGGTGGCGGCGGCTTCGATGGACGCCGCGTCGGCGACGTCGATCTGCACGGTGCCGAAGCCGTGCTCGGTAGCGAGGGAGTCGAGGAGCGCCTGGCGGCGGCCGCCGATGACGACGGTGCTGCCGGCGGCCTGCAGGCGCTGGGCGAGCGCGAGACCGATGCCCGAGGTCGCGCCGGGGATGAAGACGGTGGAGTTCGTGATGTCCATGACCACCACGATGCTCCGTGGACAGGGTCGCAACCAGAGCGCGGTCATCGGGGGATCGGCGATCCCTGGCACCCGTGCAGGAAGCGGACGATGATCGACCCATGGACCGTGCCGCGCTCGCCGACTTCCTCCGCCGTCGCCGTGAGCTGCTGCGCCCCGAGGACGTCGGTCTCGGGCAGGGTCCACGACGCCGGACCCCGGGGCTGCGCCGTGAAGAGGTCGCTGCCCTCGCCGGCATGTCCGTCGACTACTACACGCGACTCGAGCAGCAGCGCGGTCCGCAGCCGTCCGAGCAGATGATCGCCGCGATCGCCCGGGCCCTGCGGTGCAGCCTCGACGAGCGCGACCACCTGTTCCACCTGTCCGGGCAGAACGCCCCGACCCGGATGCACCGCGCCGACCACGTCGACCCGGCGATCCTGCGGGTGCTCGACCGGCTCGAGGACACCCCGGCGATCGTCGTCAGTCACCTGGGCGAGACCCTGGTCGAGAACCGGCTCGCGGCGGCGCTCCTCAGCAGCTCGGTCGGCTTGCCGGGCAACCGCCGGTACCAGGCGTGGCGGTGGTTCGTGACGGGTGAGGAGCTCACGAAGTACGCACCCGAGCAGCACGAGCGGCTGGGTCGGGTGGTGGTCGCATCGCTCCGCGCGGCTGTCGGGCTCGCGGGTCCGGGCGACCGTCGGGCGACCGAACTCATCGCCGAGCTGCAGACGCGCAGTGCCGAGTTCCGCGACCTCTGGGCCAAGCACGAGGTGGCCACGCGCTGGTCGGACAACAAGACGATCGTGCAGCCGGAGCTCGGCCGCATCACCGTCGACTGCCAGGTGCTGCACACCGACGACCAGGCGCAGGCACTGCTGCTGTTCACGGCGCCTCCAGGGTCGGAGGACGCGCAGAAGCTCGAGCTCCTCGGCGTCGTCGGACAGCAGACCTTCGCCGGCTGACACTGCGCACGGTGCGGGTTCGCTCGGCTCGTGCGAGGTTGGTCGACCCCGCACGGTGCGAGGTTGGTCAGCCCGTGCATCGTTGACCGCTCGGTGCCGCCCTACAGTCCGTCACCGAGCGACCAACCTCGCACCGACCGGACAAGCGCGCACCGTGCACCCCGCACCCCGCCCGCCCCGAGAAGCAACGCCACGTCACACACTTGGGCACGTGCGGTATACCGTGCCTAGGGTGGGGGCGTGAGCACTCCGCGCGTGTACGTCATCCACGAGAACCCCGAGTGGTTCCCCCCGCTCGCCGCTGCCTTCGAGGCCGAGGGTGTCCCGGTCGAGGAGATCCTGCTGACCGAGGGGCAGATCGACCTCGCGGCCGAGCCGGCACCCGGCGTCTACTGGAGCCGCATGTCCGCGAGCTCCCACACCCGCGGCCACGAGCACAGCAAGGAGTACACCCGGACGATCCTCGGCTGGCTCGAGCGTGCCGGCCGCCAGGTCGTCGGCGGCAGTCACGTGCTCGAGCTCGAGGTGTCGAAGGTCGCCCAGCACGGGCTCCTGCAGCAGGCCCGCTTCGACGTGCCGCGCACGACCGCCGTGTTCGGCACGACGACGCTCAAGGACGCCGCTCGCACCTTCACCGACGGGCAGGACGTCCCCTTCATCACGAAGCACAACCAGGGCGGCAAGGGCCTGGGCGTGCGGCGGTTCGACTCGCTCGCCGAGTTCGACGCCTACGTCGACAGCCCCGAGTTCGAGGCCCCGGTCGACGGCATCACCCTGCTGCAGGAGTACCTGACGGCCCGCGAGCCCTTCATCACCCGCGTCGAGTTCGTCGGCGGCGAGTTCGTGTACGCGGTCCGCGTCGACACCAGCGCCGGCAGCTTCGAGCTCTGCCCCGCCGACGCGTGCGAGGTGCCGCAGGTCATCGCGGGTGCCGTCTGCGACGTGCCCGGCACCGAGACCGTCGGCGCGCCCCCGGCGTTCGCCGTCCGGACCGAGATCACCGCCGAGCACCCGCTGGTCCAGCAGCTCCGCACGTTCCTCGCCGACCAGCGCATCACCATCGCGGGCGTCGAGTTCATGGAGACGACGGACGGCCGCACCGTCGTCTACGACATCAACACGAACACGAACTACAACCCCGCGGTCGAGGAGTCCGCGCCGGCCTCCGGCCCGCGCTCCATCGCGAAGTACCTCGGTGGGCTGCTGGAGACGCAGTACGCGGCGCAACTGACGGCCTGAGAACACAAGAACCACCGGACAGGAGGCCCGTGGCGGGCCCGCCACGGGCCTCCCGTCCGTTCCGACGCCCCTTCCGGGCGAACCCCACCTCCCCAAGGAACTCACCCCGTGCGATTCGGATACTGGACCCCGCTCTTCGGCGGCTGGCTGCGCAACGTCGACAACGAGAACATGCCGGTCACCTTCGACTACGTGAAGCGCCTGGCGCAGCGCGCCGAGCGGATCGGCTTCGACCTGACGCTCGTGCCGGAGCTCAACCTCAACGACATCAAGGGCACGGCGGCGCCCTCGCTCGAGGCGTGGTCGCTCGCGGCGGCGATCGCGGCGACGACCGAGCGCCTGGAGATCATGGCGGCGATGCGTCCCGGGTACCACCTGCCCGCGGTGACGGCGAAGCAGGCGGCGACGATCGACGACATCTCGTGCGGCCGGTTCACCTTCAACGTCGTGAGCGCCTGGTGGGCGGAGGAGGCGAAGCAGTACGGCGGGATCTTCTCGGAGCACGACGACCGGTACAAGCGCACCGCGGAGTTCGTCGAGGTCATGAAGGGCCTGTGGCGCGAGACCCCGTACTCGTTCTCGGGCGAGTACTACGACATCGAGAACGCGCACCTCGAGCCGAAGCCCCGCGTGACGCCGCGCATCTACGCCGGTGGGGAGAGCGAGGCCGGCAAGGCCGCGATCACCGGGTACGCCGACGCCTACGTGACGCACGGCGGCACGGTCGAGGAGCTCCGCGCGAAGATCGACGAGATGAAGCAGCGCCGCGTCGACGCCGGTCTGCCGCCGTTCGAGGCGTTCGGCATGGCCGCGTACGTCATCGTGCGCGAGACCGAGGAAGAGGCGCAGGCCGAGCTCGCCCGGATCACCGACGTGCAGCACGGCAAGGCGTACGAGTCGTACCAGGACTTCATCTCGAAGTCGCAGCTCGAGCACGTGCCCTCGCTCGAGGACTACTCGGTGTCGAACCGCGGGCTGCGCCCCGGGTTCGTGGGGACGCCGTCGCAGGTGGCCGACCGCATCCGGGAGTTCGAGGACGCCGGGGTCGACACGCTCCTGCTGCAGTTCTCGCCGCAGCTCGAGGAGATGGACCGGTTCGGCGAGCAGGTCATCCCGCTCGTCCGGCAGTCGGTCGGGGCGCAGTCCTGATGGGTGCCACGCCGACCAACGCCGAGGACGGCTGGGCGTTCGAGACCCGCCAGATCCGCGCCGGCTTCAAGGCCGACCCGGGCTGGGGCGCGAACGTGCCGCCGATCGCGCAGAGCGCCGCGTACGTCTACCCGTCGGGCGAGGACGCGGCCGCGCGCTTCATGCTCGACGCTCCCGGCCACACCTACACGCGGGTGAACAACCCGTCGGCGGCAGCCCTCGAGCGCCGGATCGCCGACCTCGAGGGCGGGATCGGTGCGCTGGCGCTGGCGTCCGGGCAGGCGGCGACGTCGCTGGCCGTGCTCGGTGTCGCACGCGCCGGTGACCACGTGGTGTCGAGCGCCTCGCTGTACGGCGCGACCTACACGCTGTTCGCCTCGACCCTGCGGGACCTCGGCATCACCTTCACGTTCGTGCAGGACCCGACCGACCTGTCCGAGTGGGCGGCGGCGGTGCGTCCGGAGACGAAGGCGTTCTTCGGCGAGTCCATCCCGAACCCCCGCGGGGACGTCCTGGACTTCGCCGGGGTGGCCGGGGTCGCACACGAGGCCGGTGTGCCGCTCATCGTCGACAACACCATCGCGACGCCGTACCTGGTGCGCCCGATCGAGCACGGCGCCGACATCGTCGTGCACTCCGCGACGAAGTACCTGGCCGGACACGGCAGCGCCATCGCCGGGCTCATCGTCGACAGCGGGAACTTCGACTGGGCCGCGCACGCCGACGCCTACCCGCAGCTGGCCTCGACCGAGCAGTCCGGGTTCGCGAACACGAACTTCGCCGAGAAGTTCGGGCGACGGGCGTTCATCCAGCGCACCCGCTCGAAGCTGTCCGCCGACCTCGGGCCCGCGATCGCACCGTTCAACGCGTTCCTGGTGCTGCAGGGCATCCAGACGCTGTCGCTCCGCATGGACCGGCACGTGTCGAACGCCGCCACCGTGGCGAGCTGGCTCGACGCGCACGACCAGGTCGAGCACGTGCACTACGCCGGCCTGCCGGACTCGCCGTGGCACCACCTGCAGCAGCGCTACGTGCCGAAGGGGCCGTCGGCCGTGTTGTCGTTCGACCTGGCCGGCGGTGTCGCCGCGGGTCGCCGGTTCGTGGCGGCGCTCGAGCTGTTCGACCACGTCTCGAACCTCGGTGACGTCCGATCGCTCGTCGTGCACCCGGCATCGACCACCCACGTGCAGATGACCTCGGCCGAGCGAGCGGCCGCCGGGGTGGGGGACGGCCTCATCCGCCTGTCGATCGGCCTCGAGCACATCGACGACATCACCGCGGACCTGGCGCGGGGGTTCACGGCAGCCGCAGCGGGATAGGTTGGGCGCATGACCACGTTGGCCGCACCGACCCGCGTGCGGACGCGCGCCCCCGGCAAGATCAACGTGTTCCTGTCCGTCGGGGCGCTGCAGGACGACGGCTACCACGACGTCGCCACGGCGTACCAGGCGGTGTCCCTGTACGAGGACGTCACCGCCGAGGCCGCCGACGACTTCTCGGTCACCTTCACCGGTCCGATCGACACGAGCACCGTGCCGGTCGACGAGTCGAACCTGGCCATCCGTGCGGCCCGGCTCGTGGCCGACGCGGCCGGACACCGCGGCGGCGTGCGGCTGACCATCGACAAGCAGGTGCCCGTCGCCGGCGGCATGGGCGGTGGCTCCGCGGACGCCGCGGCGACCCTGCTCGCCGTCGACACACTCTGGGGCACCGCGCTCGGTCGCGAAGAGCTGCTCCGGCTCGCCGCACAGCTCGGCGCCGACGTGCCGTTCGCCTTCGCGGGCGGCACCGCCGTCGGCACCGGTCGCGGCGACGAGCTGAGCCCGGCGCTGGCCAAGGGCGAGTTCCACTGGGTCCTCGCCCTGAGCGACGACGGGCTGAGCACCCCGGCCGTCTACCGTGCGCTCGACGAGCACCGGGAGCGGTACCGCGCCGACATCTCCCCGGCGCCGTCGCACCCCGTGGTCGAGGCGAACGTGCTGCAGGCCCTGCGCGCGGGTGACCCCGACCTGCTCGCCGACTGTGTGCACAACGACCTACAGGCACCGGCCATGCGCCTGCAGCCCCGGCTCGCGGCGACGCTGGAGCTCGGCGAGAAGTCCGGTGCCCTGGCCGGTCTGGTGTCCGGCAGCGGACCGACCGTGGCGTTCCTGGTCGGTGACCGTGATGCGGCGCTCGAGCTGCAGGTCGAGCTCAGCGCCGCCGGGCTCGTCGCACTCCGGGCCACCGGTCCGGTGCACGGCGCACGCGTGGTGCACTGACCCGACGCCCCGGCACAGCCGTCGGCGGTTGGACCGCCACCGTCAGCGGTTGGACCGCCACCGTCAGCGGCTGTACTTCCAGAGGATGACCGTGCCCGTGTGCCAGTAGCGCACGACGTGGAACCCCTCGGCCACGAGCGTGTCGGTGACCTGCGGGCGGATGTTCCGTGACTTGCCGCCGACGAACCACACGGTGTCGATGCCGGAGATCCGCTGGGGCACCGTCGTCGCGATGTCCCCGTTGACGTTCCAGAGCTGCCCGCGTTCGGCACCGGTCTCGGCGACGGCGAGGTCGCGCATCCCGGTGAAGGCCTCGGGGTAGGAGTCGGCGATGACCTGCGCGGTGGTGCCCGGGTGCTCCCAGACGCTGCCGAAGACGACGCCCTCGTTCTGGTCGGTGCGCCGGTCCCGCTCGCGCTCGATGATCGCCGCCGCGTTCGCCCAGTGCGAGTCCTGCTTCGCGTGGGGCAGCCGGACGATCGTGCTCGTCGGTGCCGACACGAGCAGCATCCCGACGACCGCGAGCGCCAGCCACCGCCGGGGTCGGATCGCCGTGATCGCCAGGCCGATGAGCAGCGCGACGAACGGCAGGCTCAGGCTGGCGTACTTCGGGGAGTACAGGTGCTCCCCGGCCGCGGTCGCGCCGACGAGCAGTGCGGTGGGCAGGATCGTCAGGGGGACGGCGACGCGGACGGCCTGCATCCGCAGCAGGTCACGGGCGGCGGGGGAGGGGCGTCGGGTGGCCCGGACGGCGAGCACGACGCCGACGATCATCAGCGCCCACCCGAGCACCGCGTACGGCCAGACGGCACCGAACCAGGCGGTCGCGACGACCTGGCGCACGGTGGCCCACCCGACGCCGGTGATCCATCCGACCTGCTTGGCCTGCCCTGCGGCGAGGACGATGAACGGCGACACCACGATCGCGGCCCCGACGGCGGCGACGCCCCAGCGCACGAACGCGGCGCGGTCGACCATCGGCGCGGCCACCGGACCGCTGCGCTGCGAGAGCACAGCGTCGCGACGTGCGGCACGGTCGGCGACGGCGGTCCAGAGGAGCACGACCCCGTGCGCGACGACGGCCAGGGCCAGGTAGACGTTGAACAGCACGGCCACCACGGCGAGCAGGCCGTAGACGACCCACCACCGGGTCGCGTGGTGCCCGGTCCGGGTGCGCCGGACCGCGGTGATCCCCACGAGGGTCAGCGCGACGGCGAAGGTCGTGACGGTGGCGTACGGGCGCCCCTCGGTGCCGGCCCAGGCGACGCGCGGCAGGACCAGGAACACGATCCCGGAGACGACGCCGAGCCGCACCCCGCCGAGACGACGGCCGAGCGCGACGACGAGGCCGGCGGACACCCCGATGGCCAGCGCGCTCGGGAACCGGAGCGTGAACGGCGAGTACCCGACGAGCGTGAACCAGACGTGCATCACGGCGTAGTACAGGCCGTGGACGGCGTCGACGTTCTGCAGTTCGGCCCAGAGCGCCGGCCAGCTGCGCTGTGCGCTCGCGATGGTCGCGGCCTCGTCGTACCAGACCGACGGCACCCAGCTGAAGGCCGCTGCGACGACGACGCCGAGCGCGCCGACGGTGATCTCGGGGGTCCGTGCGAGGGCTCGGACAGCCGCCACGACGAGCCCCAGCGAGCGCGCGCGCACCGACGCGTCCGACGTCGTGCGTCGGACCGGGACGGTACCGGTGCGCGGGGAACTCACGCCCGCGACCGTACCGATCTGCTCTGGGGATCCGCCGCGTCCGGGCGCTGAACTCTCACATGCAGGAGTTCGGTGCGACGGGCCAGAATGACGGGATGGAACCCCTCGTCGCCCCCGCCACCGCGCTCTCCCCGGGGCGGACGCAGCTCGGATCGCGGACCGCCGCGCTCGCCGACGTCGGGGTCACCGGGCTGCGACGCCTGGCCACATCGCGCATCCTCGTCGTCGGGGCAGGCGGGCTCGGGGCGCCGGTGGTCGCGTACCTCGCCGGGATCGGTCGGCTCACGGTGGTCGACCCCGACGTGGTCGACGCCTCGAACCTGGCCAGGCAGACGCTCTTCACCGCCGCGGACGTCGGCTCGCCGAAGGCGCAGGTCGCGGTCGCCCGGGCCGTCGCCGTCGACCCGGAACTCGACGCGGTCGCCGTGGTCGGGTCGTTCACGCCGGACCTGGTCGCCGGACACGACGTCGTGGTCGACGCCGCCGACTCGGTCGTGGTCACCCGGGCCGTCTCGGACGCCTGCGCCGCAGCGGGCGTGCCGTTCGTGTGGGGCACCGTGCTCGGCCACGACGGGCAGGTCAGCGTCTTCCGCGACGCCGGGCAGGACGGCGTCGACTTCCACGACCTGCACCCCGTCGCGCTGCCCGACGAGGGCTCGTGCGCCCTGGACGGCGTGGTCCCCGCACTGTGCGGTGCGGTCGGTGCGGTGATGGCAGGACAGGTCTTCGCGTTGGTCACCGGCAGCGGCGACCCGCTGCTCGGACGCGTGCTGACCGTCGACGCCCGCCGGTGGCGCTGGACGGAGAGCCCCGTCCGTCGCGGACCCGCTTCGCGTCGACCGGCACCTGCTGGTGCCTCCGCGACGCCGCGCATCGCGCCGTCCGCCCTGGCCGCCAGGGTGGCGGACCCGTCGGACCCGCTGGTCGTCGTCGACGTCCGGACCGACGAGGAACGCGCGTCCGGCGTGGTCGCCGGTGCCGTCACCGACGACCCCGGTTCGGACGAGGTCGTCGTCTACTGCGCACGCGGCCCCCGTGCGGACGCGTGGGCGGCGCGGCAACCGGCCGGGAGGCGCGTGACGGTCCTCGACGGCGGCTTCGAGGCCTGGCGTCGCGAGGGGCTGCCCGTGGCGATCGAGCACCGGTCCTGACCCAGCCCGGTCACCTCCACCGCCCCTGCCGCCGCATCCGCGGATAGGATCGGTGGATCATGACGCAACTGCGGGTACGGGACGCTGCGGCCTTCCTCGGGATCAGTGACGACACCGTTCGTCGGCTCGTCGACGCCGGCACCTTCACCCGTGCCACGGACGACGCGGGGCGAGCCGTGGTCGACGGTCGCGAGGTAGCTGCCTACGCACGGGAACGCAGTTCCGAGCTGACCGACCCGGCGTCCGCGGTGAAGAGCTCGGCGCGCAACCGCTTCGTCGGGATCGTCACCGACCTGGTCGTCGACACCGTGATGGCGCAGGTCGAGCTGCAGTGCGGCCCGCACCGCGTGGTGTCCCTGATGAGTGCCGAGGCCGTCCATGACCTGGGGCTCGAGGTCGGGTCCGTCGCGGTGGCGTCCGTGAAGGCCACGATGGTCGCGGTCGAGGCACCCGCCCACCAGGAGGACCCCCGATGATCCGTCGTTCCCGCTCGCTGCTCGTGCCCTTCGCCGTCGTGGCGACGCTCGGCCTGTCGGCGTGTTCCACCGCCGACGCTCCGGCGGGGTCGTCGCCGTCCTCGTCGTCGAGCGCGGACACCGAGGTGTCGGGGTCGATCACCGTGTTCGCGGCGGCGTCCCTCCAGAAGACGTTCACCACGCTCGGCAAGCAGTTCGAGACCGCGAACCCCGGTGCCTCGATCCGGTTCTCGTTCGCCGGCTCGAGCGACCTCGTCACCCAGATCCAGAACGGTGCCCCCGCCGACGTGTTCGCGTCCGCCGACCAAGCGAACATGGCGAAGCTGTCGTCGACCGACCTGGCGAGCGGTTCGCCGCGGGACTTCGCGACGAACGTCCTCGAGATCGCCGTCGCACCGGGCAACCCGAAGGGCATCACGGACCTCGACGACCTGACGGCTCCGGGCGTCCAGCTCGTCACGTGCGCCGCCCCGGTGCCGTGCGGTGCCGCGACGGCGAAGGTCGAGTCCGCATCGGGCGTCGATCTCGAGCCGGTCAGCGAGGAGCAGTCCGTCACCGACGTGCTCGGCAAGGTCGAGTCCGGGCAGGCCGACGCCGGACTCGTCTACGTGACGGACGTCCGAGGAGCCGGCGGGAAGGTCGACGGCGTCCCGTTCGACGAGTCGGGCAAGGCCGTCAACACGTACCCGATCGGCGTGCTCCGGGAATCCGAGGACCCGGAGCTCGCGCAGGCGTTCTCGGAGTACGTCCGCTCCGCCGCCGGGCAGCGCGTGCTCGCCGACGCGGGCTTCGGGAAGCCCTGACCCGTGGCTCCCCGCGCTGACGGACGGCCGCCGGTCGCATGGTGGCTCCCGCTGCCCGCGGTGCTCGGCGGGCTGTTCGTCGTCGTGCCGGTGCTCGCGATGCTCGGCCGGGTGGACTGGTCGTCGTTCGTCGGGCTCGTGACCTCCACCGCGTCACTGAACGCGCTCGGGCTCAGCCTCGGCACGGCGCTCGCCGCCACGGGCGTCGCGTTCGTCCTCGGGTACCCGCTCGCCGTGCTGTTCGCGCGGTCACGGTCGCGCTGGGTCGGCGTCGCACGTGCCGTCGTGCTCCTGCCGCTCGTGCTGCCGCCGGTGGTCGGCGGCCTCGCGCTGCTCGCGGCCTTCGGTCGGCTCGGGGTGGTCGGGGCGTTCCTCGACGACCACGGCCTGCACATCGCGTTCACCACCACGGCGGTGGTCATCGCGCAGACCTTCGTCGCGATGCCGTTCCTGGTGTCCTCGGTCGAGGGCGCGCTCCGTGTCGAGGGTGACCGCTACGAACGGGTCGCCGCGACCCTGGGCGCCGGACCCACCCGGACCTTCCTGACCGTCACGACGCCGCGGGTCCTGCCCGGCATCGTCTCGGGGCTCGTCCTCTGCTTCGCCCGGGCCCTCGGCGAGTTCGGGGCCACCCTGACCTTCGCCGGCAGCCTGCAGGGGGTCACCCGGACCCTGCCGCTCGAGGTCTACCTGCAGCGCGAGGTCGACCCGGACACTGCGGTGGCCCTGGCGGTCGTGCTCGTCGTGGTGGCCGTCGTCGTCATCGGCGCCTCGTCGTTCCGCACCCGCGGAGCCCTGGCGTGACGGCCGAGGGTGCGGTGGGCGTCCGGGCGCACGTCGTCGTCGGGTCGCGGGACGTCGACGTCGCGATCGAGGTCCGCGCGGGGGAGTGCCTGGCCGTCATCGGGCCGAACGGTGCGGGCAAGTCGACGGTGCTCGAGGCCCTGGCCGGGCTGCTGCCGATCGACGCCGGACGGATCGAACTCGACGGGGTGCAGGTCTCGAGCCCACGGCACGCCGTCCCCACGCACCGTCGTCGGGCCGGACTCGTCGCGCAGCGGTCCGACCTGTTCCCGTTCCTCGACGTCGTCGGGAACGTCGCCTTCGGGCCCCGTGCGGCCGGAGCCGGTCGCGCCGCGGCCCGGCAGCTCGCCCGCGACGCGCTCGACGCCGTCGGGGTCGCCGACCTGGCCACCCGCGACCCACGCACGCTCTCCGGTGGACAGGCGCAACGCGTCGCGATCGCCCGCGCGCTCGCCACCGACCCGGCGGTGCTGCTGCTCGACGAACCGACCTCGGCGCTCGACGTCGGCGCGCAGGACGAGGTCCGCGCGGCACTCCGGACCGCTGTCGCCGGCCGGCCCGCGGTGCTCGTCACGCACGACCCGGTCGAGGTCGTCGCACTGGCCGACCGCGTCGTCGTGCTCGAGGGCGGACGGGTGGTCGAGCAGGGCACCCCCGCTGCCGTCCTCGGCCGTCCGACGAGTGCGTTCGCCGCGACGTTCTCCGGACTCGCGCTGGTGCACGGGACCGCCACCGGGGGCGGGATCGCGATCGACGGCGGGGGCGAGCTGGCGTCGGGGGCGCACGCCGTGCCTCCCGGCCGGCCCGCCCTGGCCGCCTTCCACCCGACGGCCGCCGTGCTGACGCGGGACGGTGCCGGAGCCGCGCGCACCGTCTCGTCGCTCGAACCGCGCGACGGACTGGTGCGGGTGCGGGCCGGTGACCTGGTGGCGGACCTGACGCTCGCGCGGCTGACCGCGCTCGGGATCGCCCCCGGCGACGCGGTGCGCATCGACGTCCCCGCAGCCGAGGTGGCGGTCTACGCGCCCCGTGGTTGAGACAATGGTCGGATGACCTCCTGGTTCCCCAAGGTGTGGCCCGTGGCCACGCCGATCCTGGCGGCCGTCGTGCTCGCGTTCTCGTACGGCCGCTACGGGCTCGGCACCGCCGTGGTGGTCATCGTCGCCGTCGTGCTCGCGGTCACGGTGCTCGCCGCTGTCCACCACGCCGAGGTCGTGGCGCACCGCGTGGGGGAACCCTTCGGCTCGCTCGTGCTGGCCGTCGCCGTGACGATCATCGAGGTCGCGCTCATCATCTCGCTGTCGAGCTCGGGCGGTGCGCAGGCCGAGACCCTGGCGCGCGACACGGTGTTCTCGGCGGTGATGATCACGATGAACGGGCTGGTCGGCCTCGCGATCCTGATCGGCACCCTGCGGCACAACACCGTGCGCTTCAACCAGGAGGGCGCGAGCGCCGCGACCATGACGGTGGCCGCGCTCGCCGTGCTGACCCTGGTGCTGCCGACCTTCACCACCGGCACCGACGACGCGTCCTTCACCGGCACGCAGCTCGTGTTCGTCGCGATCGCGTCACTCGTGCTCTACGGGCTGTTCGTCGTCACGCAGACCGTGGCGCACCGCGACTTCTTCCTGCCGGTCAACCGTGCCGGCGGGGTGCTCGTCGAGTCCGAGGACGCCCACGCCGCACGCCCGTCCGGTCGCACCACGATGGTGTCGCTCGGGCTGCTCGTCGTCGCGCTCGTCGCCGTGGTCGGGCTGGCCAAGGTGGAGTCGCCCGCGATCGAGGCCGGGGTCGCCGCCGTCGGGTTCCCGCCGTCGTTCGTCGGTGTCGTGATCGCGCTGCTCATCCTGCTGCCGGAGGGCATCGCGGCGTCGAAGGCCGCCGCACGGAACCGGATCCAGACGAGCCTGAACCTGGCGATGGGGTCCGCGATGGCGTCGATCGGTCTGACGATCCCGTCGATCGCGGTCGCGTCGCTGTTCATGCCGGGGACGCTGCTGCTCGGGCTCGGGCCGTCGCAGATCGTGTTGCTCGCGCTGACGATCGTCGCGGCGGTGCTCACCGTGCTGCCCGGTCGTGCCACTCGGCTGCAGGGTGGGGTGCACCTGGTGATCTTCGCCGCGTTCATCGTGCTGTCCGTCTCGCCGTAGGGCGGGGCGGGGTCGGGCTGGTTCGGCGCGGGCGAGTCGCGGGGCTGGCTGCGGCAGGTCGTTTCGGGCGTACCTGGTCGAATCGGGCGTACCTGGTCGGAAGTTCGCACCAGGTATGCCCGGAAGCACCAGGCATCGCGGGTGTTCTGGGAAGGAACGGGCGCGGGGCGCGCGGGCGCGGGGTCGAGTCGGGCGTACCGGCTCGAGTCGGGCGTACCAGGTCGAATCGGGCGTACCTGGTCGATTCGGGCGTACCTGGTCGAATCGGGCGTACCTGGTCGAATCGGGCGTACCTGGTCGAATCGGGCGTACCTGGTCGAATCGGGCGTACCTGGTCGGAAGTTCGCACCAGGTATGCCCGGAAGCGCCAGGTATCGCGGGCGTTCTGGGAGGGAACGGGCGTACCGCTCAGCCGCCGAACTCAGCCGCCGAACTCAGCCGCCGAACTCAGCCCCCGGCGAAGGGCGGCATGACGTCGACGACCTCGACACCGTCGAGCGAGGTCGCCCGGTCGCGCGTGGTCACGCCGTCGACCAGGTACGAGCAGCGCTCCTGCAGCGCACTCCATCGCGCAGGGTCCACGACGTCGATCGCGCCGAGGGCGGCCTCGATGGTGGGGCCCGACGTGGTCAGCGAGTCGACGCCCACGGCAGCGCGGGCAGCGGCGAAGAACCGGATCGTGGTCATGCCTCAGCCGCCGATCGCGCTCATGCCGCGCGTCGGGTGCACGAGCTCGTCGCTGTCGTCACCGTGGTCGCGCGGCTTCGCCCACATCGCGAGCCGCCAGAGCTCGGCGACCTGGTCGTCGTCCGCCCCGGAGCGCATCGGCCCCAGCACGTCGGTCTCCTCGTCGGAGAAAAGGCAGCTGCGCACGTGCCCGTCGGCGGTCAGCCGCGTGCGGGTGCAGTCGGCGCAGAACGACTCGGTGATGCTCGCGATGATCCCGACGGTGCCGAGCGGCTGCCCGGTGACGGCGTCGTGCACGCGGTACCGCTCGGCCGGGGCGCCGTCGCGCGGGGCGTCGTCCGGCGTGAGCACGAACGACGTCGCCAGCAGCGCGCGGGTCTCGGCGGCGGTGATCATCTCGGTGCGGTCCCAGGCGTGGTCGGGGTCGAGGGGCATCTGCTCGATGAACCGCAGCTCGTAGCCACGCTCCAGGCACCAGCGGAGGAGTTCCGGGGCGGCCTCGTCGTTGATGCCGCGCAGCAGCACCGCGTTCACCTTGATGTCGAGTCCGGCGTCGTGCGCGGCCGACAGCCCGGCGATCACCTTGTCGAGGAACGGTCGGCGGGTCACGGTGGTGAAGACGTCGGGGTCGACGGTGTCGAGCGACACGTTCACGCGCCGCAGCCCGGCGTCGTACAGGCCCTGGGCGCGGTGCGCGAGGCCGATCGCGTTCGTGGTGAGCGACAGCTCCGGGGCGTCGGGCAGCGCGGCGCACCGGGCGATCACGTCGACCAGGTCGTGCCGGAGCATCGGCTCCCCGCCGGTGAACCGGACCTTGCGGACGCCGAACCGCGACGAGCCGATCCGGACCAGCCGCTCGATCTCGGTCGCCGTCATCAGGGCCTCGTCGGGGGCGAACGGCAGCCCGGCCGCGGGCATGCAGTACGTGCAGCGGAGGTTGCAGCGCTCGGTCAGCGACACCCGCAGGTCGACGGCGCGACGCCCGAAGCGGTCGACGAGCCCGGCGGGAGCCGGGTCCACGGAGCCGGTCGTGCCGAGCAGGATCGCGGGTGCCATGGTCGTCAGCGTACGTGTTCCACGCGCCGGAACGTCAGCCGCTCCCACCACCGTCGCCACTGCGACCGCTCCGTGCGCAGCAGCGTGACGACCACGATGACCGCCACGGCCGCGAGCAACCACCACCGGTAGGCGTCCGCCGACGGCCACACCCCGCGCAGGGCGATGGCGAGTCCGATCGACAACCACTCCCACCGCCCGGACAGCACCACGAACGGGATGAGCAGCAGCGCGTACCAGGGGTAGCGCGGTGTCACGGCGAGGAACGTCACGCCGATCATCAGGACCTCGCCGGACCACGGCCGCGCCGGGTCGGACAACCGCCACGCCACGAACGCCGCCAGCAGCACCAGGAGCCCCACCACCAGGGTCGCCGCGTCGCCCTTGACCACGAGCGACACCAGCGCGAAGCGGGAGCCGTCCTCGTAGCCCTCCTCGCTCAGGTAGCCGGGCAGGTACCCGAGCACGTCGAGCCCGGTCGTCAGCACGTAGGGCACGTAGAGCAGCCCGAACACGGCGATGCCGATCGGGATCGCCCACCATGCCCGCCCGCGGCCGAGCAACGGTGGGTACACGATCGCCGGGATGAGCTTCGTCGCGGTCGCGGCCCCGAGCGCGATCCCGCCCCAGATCGGCCGGCCGAACGCGACGAGCACGACCCCGGCCGTGGCGAGGGCGGCGCCGACGACGTCGACGTGCGAGTTGGTGACCGCCTCGGACGCGACGAGCGGCGACCAGGCCCAGAGCGCCGCCCACCAGGTCGGACGGCCGATGCGGCGGAGCACCAGGACGAGCCCGACGGTCACACCCAGCGACACGAGCAGCCCGGCGACCTGGAACGGCAGGTACTGCGCGGTCGCCGGCACGAAGAACCGCACCGCGGCGAACCACAGCTGCGCCATCGGCGGGTAGATCGTCGTGACGTCCGGCCGGTTGATCGCGGTGCAGTGCCCGTCCGCGCCGTCGCCGAGCCCGCGGAACCGGGGCTTCAGCGGATCGCACGTGCCGTCGACCTTGTCGGGGAACAACCAGTCGGGTCGGAGACCGGACAGTGCCGCGGACTGGGGGGTGTGCGCGTACGGTGAGACACCGGCATGCTGGACGATGCCGTCCCACGCGTACCGAGCGGAGTCGGTGCTCGTGTTGGGCGGGCCGACCAGCGCGGCGATGCCGATCACCACCGCTCCGCCGATGACCATGGTGGTCATCCACCGGACGGGCACGAAACGCACCGCGAGCACGGCGATCACGAAGACGGTCCAAGCGATCAGCGTCCACGCAACGAATGCAGAACGATGGCCCGATCGGAGGAACCCCAGATGCGTGACGCCGACGGCGATGACGCCCGACAGGGCGAGTACTCCCACGACGGCCAGCACCGTGCCGATCCGGGCGGCGGTGCCGTCGGCCAAGGACGGTCGGAGGGCACGCAGTCGGTCGCTCATGGTCCGTCGAGGCTATCCGGCCTCCAGCGCCTGCTGCACGACGGACGAGCAGCTCTGGCGTCCCCCAACCGCAACGCCCGCTCGGCCGTGGTGCTCGGGCGCCTGCTCGGCATCGCGTTCCTGGTCTGCTTCGGCACCGGGATCTACAGCCACCTGCTGCAGGAACCGCTCGGCTGGATGCGGTTCCCGACCCGTCCGACGCAGCTGTACCAGTTCACGCAGGGTCTGCACATCACGACCGGGATCGCGATCATCCCGCTGCTGCTCGCCAAGCTCAACACCGTCATGCCCGCCCTGGTGCAGGTGCCGCCGGTGCGCGGCGTGCTGCACCTGCTCGAGCGGCTGTCGATCGCGGTGCTCGTGTCCGCGTCGATCATCCAGGTCGTCACCGGCCTGCTCAACACGTACCAGTGGTACCCGTGGCCGTTCCCGTTCCGCCAGGTGCACAACGCCCTGGCCTACGTGATCATCGGCTCGCTGGCCATCCACATCGCCGCCAAGCTGCCGGTCATCGCCCGCTACTGGCGGAAGCGCGACTCCTACGACGTGGACGGCCGGTTCATCGCGGACCCCGCGTCCGGCAGTGAACTGCTTCCTCCTGGCCTGGAGGCCCGTGGTGCGTCCGCCCCGAGCGCTGCGGTCGCCGAGACCGCCGGGTCCACCGCCCCCGGCCTGCTGGGCCGCGTGTTCCGCTGGATCGACGGCGTCGACGCCGCCCCCGGCGGCGCCGAGCCCCGTCCCACCGGACCCGACACGGCCCCGGAGGCCCGCGCGGTGTCCGAGGAGCCGAGTCCCGCCCAGCCGACGGCCGACGTGCCGGAGGCGAGCCGGGCCTCCAGGCCGACGCCGGAAGCAGCCACCGGACGACGCCAGCGCATCGCCCGACGCGGGTTCTTCGCCGGCGTGACGGCGGCGACCGTCGGTGTCGTCGCGCTCACGGCGGGGCAGTCCTCGAAGCTCGCGGAACCGTTCAACGTGTTCGGCGCCCGCGGTCGCGGCATCGGCGCGAACGGGCTGCCGGTCAACCGGACCGCGCGGGCGGCCGGCGTCCTCGCGACCGCGACCGCCGCCGACTGGACGCTCACCGTCGTCGGCCACGACGTGAGCCGGACGTTCGTCCGGGCGGAACTCGTCGCGCTCGGCACCGCGCAGGTCGACCTGCCGATCTCGTGCGTCGAGGGGTGGAGTCAGATGGCGACCTGGAAGGGCGTGCGGATGCGCGACCTGCTCGACGCCGTGCAGGCGCCGCAGGGGTCGCACGTGCGCGTGACGAGCCTGGAGCGGCACGGCGGCTACCGGATCATGGACATGGGACCGGAGTACGCCGAGGACCCGACGACCCTCGTCGCCCTCGAGCTGAACGGTGCGACGCTCGACCTGGACCACGGGTTTCCGGCGCGGATCATCGCTCCCGGGCGGCCCGGTGTGCTGCAGACCAAGTGGATCGAGAAGATCGAGGTGCTCCGGTGAAGGCCGCGCGGATCGTGCTCGTGGTGATCGGTGTGCTGGTCATCGCGTTCGGGGCGTACGTGCTCGTGACGTCCGTCAAGCCGAACCGCATCGGCGGGCTCGGGGTCTGGCTGCTCGCGGCGGTGGTGCTGCACGACGCGGTCCTGTCCCCGTTCGTGGTCGGTGCCGGGCTGCTGCTGCGTCGGGCCGGACGCTCGCTGCGGGCCTGGGTGCTCGTCGTCGTGCAGGCGGCGATCGTGCTCGGCAGCGTGCTCGCCCTGGTGGTGCTGCCGGAGATCGCTGCCAAGGACCACGGGCAGAAGAACCCCACCGTGCTGCCGTTCGACTACGGCACGCGGCTGCTGCTCGTCGAGGGGGCGCTGCTCGTCGTCGTGGTGGTCGTGCTCGTCATCGGGGTGGTGCGGTCGCGTCGGACTGGCGGTTCGTCGGGTTCGGCGGGCTCGTCCGGTTCGTCCGGTTCGTCCGCGGTGCGCACCACTGGTTAAAGAGACAACCTTTCGGTATGATCAGGTCATGACCGACGAGACCCCGTGGCTCACCCGCGAGCAGCTGCGCGCGTGGATGAAGCTCGTCGCGGTCATGGAACTCCTGCCGGCGGCGCTCGACCAGCAGCTGCAGCGCGACGCCGACCTGACGCACTTCGACTACATGGTCATCGCGATGCTCTCCGAGACCGACACCCGGACCCTGCGGATGTCGGCGCTCGCCTCGGCCACGAACGCCTCGTTGCCGCGGCTGTCGCACGTGGTGTCCCGCCTCGAGAAGCGCGGGCTCGTGACGCGGTGCCCGTCGACCTCCGACCGCCGTGCCACCGACGTCCGCCTGACCGACACCGGCTACGCAGCCATCGTCGACGCTGCCCCGGACCACGTCCGCACCGCCCGCCGGGTGGTCATCGACGCGCTCTCCGACGAGCAGGTCGCGCAGCTCGACGGCATCGCGGCATCGCTCCTGACACGGCTGGACCCCGAGGGGCGGTTCGCGGCGCTGACCTACCCGCGCGAGGACGACGACACCGCGATCTGCGAGCAGCGGCTGACGGGTGCGGCGACGGACTGAGGCCGCCTGGCCTCCGCGTCCCTGCAATAGGCTCGCCGCATGACCGACCCCGCCGCGCCGTCCGACACGTACTCCTACCTCGGACCCGCCGGCACCTTCACCGAGGCGGCCCTCAAGCTCGTCGAGGCCGCCGCCGGCAAGCCCTGGCGGAGTGTCAACAACGTCGGTGAGGCCCTGGACGACGTCATGTCCGGCCGGTCGATCGGGGCCGTCATCGCGATCGAGAACAGCGTCGACGGCGGCGTCAGCGCCACGCAGGACGCCCTGGCCCGGATCCCCGGCGTGCGGATCGTGGGGGAGTACCTGGTCCCCGTCGACTTCGTGCTCGTCGCCCGACCCGGCACGACGCTGGCCGACGTCCGCACCGTGAACGCGCACCCGGTCGCCTACGCGCAGACCCACAACTGGCTCGAGGCGAACCTGCCCGGCCACGGCCACATCCCGGCGTCGTCGAACGTCGCAGCGGCCCTCGCCCTGCTCGAGGCGAACCCCACGGCCGACGCCGCCGTCGCGCCGCCCGGCATCACCGACCACCACGACGTCGTCGTGCTCGCGTCGTCCATCGGCGACAACGCCTCGGCGGTCACCCGGTTCGTGCTCGTGTCGAAGACCCTCGCGCTGCCCGAGCCGACCGGCGCCGACAAGACCAGCGTCATCGTCGAGCTGCCCGCCGACCACCCCGGCGCCCTGGTCGACATGCTCGAGCAGTTCGCGACGCGGGGTATCAACATGGGGCTGCTGTCGTCACGCCCGATCGGTGACGAGCTCGGCCGCTACCGGTTCGTCATCGACCTCGACGGGCACGTGCGCGACGAGCGGGTGGCGGACGCACTGCTCGGCCTGCGGCGGTTCAGCCCGCGCGTGACGTTCCTCGGGTCGTACCCGCGTGCCGACGGCGCCCGCCCCGAGGTTCCGGCGCGCTACTCGGACGCCGCGTTCGTCGAGGCGCGGGACTGGCTGCGCGCGATCGTGTCGGGCGAGCCCGGGGCGCGGTAGCGGCGGAACTGCCCCGGGTCAGGGCACCTGGCGCGAACCGTGGCGGTCGTCCGCCGGGTCCGGCACCCGCACGGAGAGCCCCATCGGGTCGATGCGCGAACGGAAGGCGATGACCTCGCCCACCGGGTCGCCGTCGATCTCGAACTCGTCAGGCCGCTCGAGCCGCGCCGTGAACTCCTGCCCGCGCAGGTAGCGCAGGGGTCGTTCCTCGCGCGAACGCGACACGATCTTCTTGCCGACGGCGGTCTTGCCCAGGTTCGACCGGCGGAACGCCCGCAGGATCCCGTTCTCCCAGAACACCCGGGCACCGATCCGCACCCAGCCGAAGAACCCGCGGGGTCGCATCACGGCGATGTCGAACACGCCGTCGTCGATCTCGGCGTCGGGCAGCAGGATCGCGCCGGCCTGCAGCATGCCGCAGTTGCCGACGATGAGCGAGTGCGCTCGGAGCGAGTGGTTGCCGTCGTCGTCCAGCTGGTAGCGGAACTCGAACGCGTTGGCGTCGCGCACCGAGCGGAACAGCGAGTCGACGTAGGCGAGCCAGCCGACCTTCTTCTTCAGCTCGGGGCGGGTGTTCACGAGCATCCGGGCGTCGAGCCCGAGGCCCGCCATCACCAGGAAGCCGAAGCGTTCGCGCTCGCCCCCGGGGCGCTCGACCTTGAGCATGCCGAAGTCGATCTTGCGGTCGTCGCCGTGGAAGATCGTCCGGACGCTCGCGGCCAGGTCGTCGAGGGGGAGCTTCATGTTGCGCGCGAGCAGGTTGCCGGTGCCGCTCGGCAGCAGCGCCAGGGTCGAACCGGACTCGTGCACGACCTCGGCGACCGCACGGACCGTGCCGTCCCCGCCGGCCGCAGCGACGACGTCGGCACCGGCCTCGATCGCCGCGCGGGCCATGCCGCCGCCCGGGTCTTCTTCCGAGGTCTCGAACCACAGGGTCTCGGCCCAGCCGGCCTGCTGCTGGTGTTCCTGCACCGTGCGCTTGAGGGTCGGCAGGTGGACCTTGACCGGGTTGTAGACCACCGCGGCCGTCCGCTGCTCGGTGGGGAGGGCGTCCTGGTCCGCGGGCGCGGTCTCCGAAGGGCTCGACATACGTCCACGCTACCGATCGAGGCTGCGTGCGGTTGCCCCCGTCTAGGATGGGGCGGTGATCGATCCACAGCTGCTTCGCGACAACCCGGACGTCATCAAGGCTTCACAGCAGGCGCGTGGTGCCTCCGTGGCCGTCGTCGACGAAGCCGTCACCGCCGATTCCGCCCGCCGCAGTGCGATCACCTCGTTCGAGTCGCTCCGCGCTGAGCAGAACGCGTTCGGCAAGACCGTCGCCAAGGCCCCGAAGGACGAGAAGGCCGCGCTCGTGCAGCAGGCCCAGGCCCTCGCCGCAAAGGTGAAGGAGGCGCAGGCCACCGTCACCGCGGCCGAGGACACCTTCAACACCGTCGTCCGCGGCATCCCGAACGTCGTGCTCCCCGGGGTGCCCGAGGGCGGCGAGGACGACTTCGTCACGCTCCGCACCGTCGGCACCAAGCCCGAGTTCGACTTCGAGCCGAAGGACCACGCCGACCTCGGCGAGCACCTCGGCATCATCGACATCCCCCGCGGCGTGAAGGTCTCCGGCTCGCGCTTCTACTTCCTGCGCGGCATGGGCGCCCGGCTCGAGATCGCGCTGATGTCGCTCGGCCTCGACCGTGCGATCGCCGCCGGCTTCGAGCCGCTCATCACCCCGACGCTCGTCCGCCCCGAGACGATGGCCGGCACCGGGTTCCTCGGCGAGCACGCGGCAGAGGTCTACCGGCTCGAAGCCGACGACCTGTACCTGACCGGCACGAGCGAGGTCGCCCTGGCCGGCTTCCACGCCGACGAGATCCTCGACATCGAGAAGACCGCGCACCGCTACGCCGGCTGGTCGACCTGCTACCGGCGTGAGGCCGGGTCGGCGGGCAAGGACAACCGCGGCATCCTCCGCGTGCACCAGTTCAACAAGCTCGAGATGTTCACCTACGTCCACCCGGACCAGGCCGAGGCCGAGCACGAGAAGCTCGTCGGGTACCAGGAGCAGATGCTGCAGGACCTCGGGCTCCACTACCGCGTGATCGACGTCGCCGGCGGTGACCTCGGCACGAGCGCCGCGAAGAAGTACGACATCGAGGCCTGGGTCCCGACGCAGGGCACGTTCCGCGAGCTCACCTCGACGTCGAACTGCACGACGTACCAGGCCCGCCGCCTCGACATCCGCTACCGCACCGAGAGCGGCAAGACCGCCCCGGTCGCCACCCTGAACGGCACCCTCGCCACCACCCGCTGGATCGTCGCGATCCTCGAGACGCACCAGCAGGCCGACGGTTCCGTCGTCGTGCCGGAGGTCCTGCGCCCCTACCTCGGTGGCGTCGAGGTGATCGAGCCCCGATGAGCACCCAGGGACGGTTCGTGGACGGCACCGAGCAGGGCGCGGGCACCGACGCGCCCGCCCGCACCAAGCGCTGGCTGGTCGCGCTCGACATCGACGGCACCACCATGCGCGAGGACGGTGTCATCACCGAGGCCGTCGTGGCGGCAGTCCGTGACGCCGAGGCCGCCGGGCACGAGGTCATGCTCTCGACCGGTCGCAGCGAGGGCATGACCGTGCCCCTGCTCGAGACCCTCGGCATCCGTCCGAAGTACCTGGTCTGCGCCAACGGTGCGCTCATCCTGGCCCGTCGCGCCGACGGTTCCTACGTGCGCGAACACGTCGAGCGGTTCGACCCGTCCGAGGTGCTGCAGACCATCCACGGCGCGCTCGAGAACGCCGCGTTCGGTGTCGAGGACGAGACCGGCCACTTCCTGCTGTCCGGCAACTTCCCCGACGACACGATGACCGTCGAAGGTGAGCACGTGCCGTTCGAGCAGCTGCTCGGCGTCGAGGCCACCCGCGTCGTCGTCATCTCGCCCGGCCACGACACCGAGGACTTCCTGCAGATCGTCGAGCAGATGGGCCTGCACAAGGTCTCGTACTCCGTCGGCTGGACGTCGTGGCTCGACATCGCTCCGGAGGGCGTGACGAAGGCCACCGCGATGGAGCGCGTGCGCGAGTGGCTCGACATCCCGCGTTCCCGCGTCTTCGCCGCGGGCGACGGCCGCAACGACATCGACATGCTCCGCTGGGCCTCGACGTCCGGTCGCGGCGTCGTCATGGGCCAGGCGCCCGACGACGTCGTCGACGCCGGCAACGAGCTCACCGGCGGCATCACCGACGACGGCCTGGCAGCGGCGCTCGACTCCCTGCCCCGGTAGTCCGCGCTCGCGCGCACCCCTGCCTGGAGGCCCGGGTAGACTTCCCGGGACGCGATCACGTCTCGCCACGTGGTCGCGTCACTGGAGGGTTGTCCGAGCGGCCGATGGAGCCTGTCTTGAAAACAGGTGGGCAGAGATGTCTCGTGGGTTCGAATCCCACACCCTCCGCGATGGACACACGGTTGCGCCCACTCCGCCTCGACGACGCGGCCGTCCTGGCTGCGGTCATCACCGAGAACGCCGACCACCTGCGACCGTGGGAACCGGCCCGAGCCCCGTCGTACTACACGGAGTCCGGCCAGCGGGACGTCATCACGCAGGCCCTCGCCACGCAGCGCGCCGGCAACGCGGTGCCGTTCGTCATCGAGTCGACCGACGGGGAACTCCTCGGCCGCATCACGCTGAGCGGCGTCGTCCGCGGCGCCCTGCAGTCGTGCGCGATGGGGTACTGGATCCGCGCCGACCGCACGCGACAGGGCCATGCGTCCCGCGCTGTCCGCGCGGCGGCCGATCACGCGTTCGACGTGCTCCGTCTGCACCGCGTGCAGGCTGAGACCCTGCCCGAGAACGTCGGCTCGCAGCGCGCGCTCGAGTCGGCGGGCTTCACCCGGTACGGCTTCGCGCCGGAGTACATCAAGATCAACGGGGTCTGGCGCGACCACGTCATGTTCCAGCTCCTCGCGCCGACGCCGACCCCGTGATCGAGGTCGTCGAGTACCGGCCGTCCTGGCCCGAGCGGTTCCGGCAGCTGCACGATGCGTACGCCGCCGCGCTCGACGACGCCGATGTGCCGTTCCGGAGCATCGAGCACGTGGGCAGCACGTCCGTGCCGGGCCTGGCGGCGAAGCCCGTGCTCGACGTCGACGTCGTGGTGGACGCTGCCGACGTCCCGGCTGCAGTGGCGGCGATGGCGACGATCGGCTTCGAGCCGCGCGGTGAACTCGGCGTCCCGGGGCGGCAGGCGTTCCGGGCTCCGGATCGCTTCGCCCCGACCAACACCTACGTGGTCACCGTGGGATCGCTCGCACTCCGGAACCACCTGGCCGTCCGCGACGTGCTGCGTGCCGACCCGGTGCTGCGTGACGAGTACGCCGCCGTGAAGCGTCGGGCAGCCACCGAGGCCGAGGACATCGACGACTACATCGAGCGGAAGAGCGAGGTGCTGAGCCGGATCCTGCGCGCCGGCGGCTTGACCGACGACGAGCGCGCCGCCATCACCGCCACGAACCGTCGGATCACCGACCGCGGCGCGGGCGGCTGACACGATCGGGGCGGGTGACGGTTCTGGTTCACGAACCCGGGTGTTCGTGAACCAGAACCGTCACCGTCCCGACGAGAACCGGCCTCAGGCGCTGGCGAGCATCGGGTAGAGCGCGGTGAGCGGGGCGCTCAGGCCGGCACGGACGTCGCGGCTGACCTGGTCGGCGAGGACCTCGTGCTCGCCGGCCTCGACCGCGTCCCAGATCGACCGGACGATGTCGGCGGGGTCGGACTTCTCGACGTCGAGGTCGGCGATCATGCCGGTGTCGGTGTAGCCGAGGTGGGCGCCGACGACCTGGGTGCCCTGGGGTGCGAGCTCGAGACGCAGGGAGTTCGTGATCGACCAGAACGCGGCCTTCGACGCCGAGTACGCGCCGGCGAGGGCGACCCAGCTCAGGGCGGAGTGCACGTCGATCAGCGCACCGTTGGCGATCGAGGGGGCGAAGGCCTTGGCGACGCGGAGTGCACCGAAGACGTTGGTGGCGAAGATGCGCTCGACCTCTTCGACGGAGACGTCGACGAGCGGGTCGGAGCCGGCGATCCCGGCGTTGTTCACGACGACGGTCACGTCGGCTGCGGTGCGGGCCGCGGCGTCGACGCTCTCCTGGCTCGTGACGTCGAGGGCGAGCGGGACGATGCGCTCGTCGTCCCAGGTGCGGGGGTTGCGGGCGGTCGCGTAGACCTTGGTGGCACCACGCTCCAGGGCCTGGCGGACGAACTCGGCGCCGAGGCCGCCGTTCGCTCCGGTGACGAGGACGACGGCGTTGGTGAGGTCGGTCATGAGTGCTCCAGACAAGAGAAGATGAGTACGGAAACCGAACCTAGCACGTTGTGTCCGGAAATCGAACCCAGCTAGGATGAACACATGCTCGGCATCCTCGGCGGCGACGAGCGCTGCCCCATCGCACGCTCCCTCGACGTCCTCGGCGAGAAGTGGACGCTCATGATCGTCCGCGACGCCGTCGGTGGCTCGACCCGCTTCAGCCAGTTCCAGCAGGGCCTCGGCATCCCGCGCGAGGTCCTGACCGCACGCCTGGCCTCGCTCGTCGACGGGGGTGTGCTCGAGCGCACGACCTACAAGCCCGAGGGGGCACGTGCCCGCGAGGAGTACGTCCTGACCGACGCCGGCCGCGACCTGTCGCTCGTGCTGCTCGCCCTCGGCGGCTGGGCCGACCGGCACCGCCCGTCCGAGCGGGCGTCGGACCTGCGCTTCGTCGACGCGGAGACCGGCGAGGCGGTCGAGGCTGCCGCCGTGACCGTGGATGCGCAGGAGCGCATCCCGACCGCGCGCCTCCGCGCCGTCATGGAGCCCGCGTCCTGAACGCGACCGGCTGACGGACAGGAGGCCCGTGGCGGCCCCGCCCCGCGCCTCCAGGCTGTCGGTGGGTGCGTCAGCGACGCACGTCGCACCCGCAACTCGCGCCGAGGACCAACTCGGCGGGGACCAGGTCGCGGTGCCACTGGTTGTCGGCGTCGAGGCCGAGCACGCGGTCGACCGCGGCGACCGCCATCGTCTCGATCGGCTGCCGGACCGTGGTGAGCTGCGGGTTCGTGTAGTCCGCCTCGGCCGCGCCGTCGAACGACACGATCGCGACGTCCTCGGGGACGCGCAGACCGAGTTCCCACAGCGCGCGCATGACGCCGATCGCCTGCATGTCGGAGCTGACGAAGACGGCTCGGGGGCCGGTCTCGTCGGCGAACATGCGGAGGCCGGCTTCGTAGCCTCCGCGCCGGGTGAAGTCGGTGCGGACGATGGGGCCGTCGGGCAGGCCGGCCTGGCGGAGGGCCCGCATCCAGCCCTGCTCGCGGAGCTCCATCGAGCCGGTGTGCCCCATCACGAGGCCGATCGAGCGGTAGCCGTGCTCGACCAGGTGCTGCGTGCCGTCGAGGGCGCCACGCAGGGCGTCGACACCGATGCTGGCGTACTCGGGGACCTCGAAGAACGTGTTGAGCAGGACCATCGGCAGGCCGGGGTCGGTGACGGTCGACAGGTCCGGGTGGGTCATGATGCTCGTCACGATGATGCCGTCGACCTGGCGCGCGGACAGGCTGCGGAGCCGCTCGCGCTCCTGGGCGGCGTCACCGTCGCTGTTGGCGAGCAGGACGTCGTAGCCGCGTGCAGCGGCGGCGTGGGTGACCGCGACGGCGAGCTCGGACCAGAACGGGTTGTCGAGTTCGGGCACGATCAGGCCGAGCATCTTCGACGAGCCGGTGCGCAGGGCCTGGGCGCTCGCGTTCGGGCGGTAGCCGAGGACGCGGATGGCCTCGCGGACCCGGGCGGCGGTGGCGGCCGCGACGGGGCGCGGTCCGTCGTGCACGACGTAGCTGACGACGGAGGTGCTGACCCCGGCGTAGCGGGCGACGTCCGCACGGGTGACCGCCCTCGGGTTCGTCGGGACGGTCACGGGTGCCACCTTCGTCGGGTCCGGGAGCGTCGTTCGGGTGCCGGCCCACGACGGACCGGCACCCGAACGACACGTGTTACTCGGACGCGATCGTAGCCGACGACGTGCTGCCTGCTGACGTCGGTGCGCTCGCCGTCGCAGCGCTCGTCGTCTCCGGGGCGTCACCGAAGTCCGGCACGTCGAGGCGGGCGCCACCCTGCAGCGCGGACTGGTGGGCGATGATGCCCGGCAGGGTGAAGCGCGCGGCGGTCCAGGCGTTCACCGGCGGCAGGGTCCGGTCGACGACGGCACGGACGAAGTCGTCGGCGAGGAACTGGTGGCTGCCCTCGTGCCCGGTCGGCACGCCGTCGTACTCGGCGGGCAGACGGTCGGTGTCGTGCACCTCGGCGTAGCCGGAGACGAACGCGTCGCGCAGGGACGGGTCGACGTCGGCCAGGCGCGGGTCGTCGAGGGACATCGTCGCCTGGGTGTCGATCTTGTCGCTGATGTCGTACGAGTCCTCCTTGTCCTGCCAGACGCTGGTCTTCGCGAGCTGCTCGAAGCTGGCCTCGGTGCCGAAGTAGCGGAAGCGCGACTCACGGATGTGCGACGGGTAGCCGACGCGACGCATCTCGTTGATGCGCATGACGCCGCCGTTGTCGAGCTCGAACAGGGCAGTGGCGTTCGAGAAGTCGTTGTCGAACTGGCTGACGTCCTTGTCGAAGACGCCGTCGCCGCGGTCGTCCTTGACGCCGATGCAGCTGACGCTGACCGCGTGCCCGGGGATCGCACCGAGGACCCCGCCGACCGAGTGCGTCGGGTAGAGCATGGGCGGGTAGCTGGCGGTGCGCTTCCACTCGTCGCCGCCGCTGTACTGGTACGCGGCGTAGAAGCCGAGGTCCATGTCGTGCACGTAGTCGCCCTCGGCGTAGAACACCCGGCCGAAGGCGCCGGCGGCGACCTGCTTGCGGGCGAACACCGTCGCGGGGTTGTAGTAGCTCGTCTCGCCCATCATGTAGGTCAGACCGGTCTCGCGGACCGCCTGGATGATGTCGCGGATCTCGTCGACGGAGATCGCCATCGGCACGGCGGAGTACACGTGCTTGCCGGCGCGCAGGGCCTTGACCACGAGCGGCCCGTGGGTCCAGCGCTGCGTGAAGATCGCGACGGCGTCGACGTCCGAGGCGAGGACCGCGTCGAAGTCCGGGAACGTGCCGTCGAGGTGCTGCGTCTCGACGAGTTCGGACGCGCGCTCGTCGACGAGGTCCGTGACGTAGACCCGGTCCACGTCGGGGTGGAGCTTGAACAACTTGGCGAACTGGGGGGCGAACTGGCCCGCGCCGACCATTCCGACAGAGATCATCAGTGACCTTTCCAGGGGTGTGGGATGCGTCGCCGAGCGGGTCGCTCCGATGCGATCGAGCGCCATCCTGACACACCCTGTCTACACGTGACAACCCCCGTCGATGGCCCGGAAAGAGCCTCTTGCCAGCAGTGGTCCCCACGTGTAGATTCCCGGCTCACGGACTGCTGCACGTCAGTCCACCGCAGACGAAGGAGTCGCGATGGCAACCGAGAGCCCTGTGTCGTCACCCTTGACGACCGCCAGCACGAGACGGAGGAGTCGGTCCGCCGACCTCGCCCGTGCCCGCACCACCGCACCACGGCGCCGCCCCAGGAACGACCTGTGGCTCGCGCTCGTCTTCATCGCCCCGGCAGCCGTCGGGTTCGCGGTGTTCCTCGCCTGGCCGACCGTGCGGGGCATCTACCTGAGCTTCACGTCGTACAACCTGCTCACCGAGCCCGAGTTCACCGGCCTGCAGAACTACGCCCGCCTGGTGCAGGACTCGATCTTCTGGCACTCGATGGTGGTGACGGTCGAGTACGTCCTCATCAACATCGTCATCCAGACCGTCGTCGCGCTGTTCATCGCCGTGATGATGCACCGGCTGACGAAGTCGACCTTCGTGCGCGGCATCGTGCTCGCGCCGTACCTGGTGTCGAACGTCGTCGCCGCCCTGGTCTGGCTCTGGATCCTCGACACCCAGCTCGGCATCGGCAACGAGATGCTCGCCGCACTCGGGCTCGACCGCATCCCGTTCCTGCAGAGCGACGTCTGGGGCATCCCCTCGATCGCGCTCATCAACGTCTGGCGGCACGTCGGCTACACGGCACTGCTCATCTTCGCCGGCCTGCAGTCGCTGCCCGAGACCGTGTACGAGGCCGGACGCATCGACGGTGCGAGCGAGTGGAAGATGTTCTGGCGCATCACGGTGCCGCTGCTCCGCCCGATCCTGTCCCTGGTGCTGATCATCACCGTGATCGGGTCGTTCCAGGTGTTCGACACCGTCGCCGTCACCACGCAGGGCGGCCCCGCGAACGCCACGAACGTCGTGCAGAACTACATCTACAACCTGGCGTTCGGCCGGTTCCAGTTCGGCTACGCGTCCGCGGTCTCGGTCGCGCTCCTCATCGTCCTCAGCATCATCACGATCATCCAGTACCGCCTCACCCGCTCGGGTGAGTCCGACCTGGACTGAACGGAAGCGCCATGACCACGACACTCACCCGTTCCGTCACCACGTCCCGCCCGCCGCGGATGGGCGCCGGCCACCGTCGTCGCCCGTCGCTCGGCCGAGTGCTCGCCTGGGTCGCGATGATCCTCGTCATCGTCGTCACCCTGTTCCCGTTCTACTGGATCCTGCGCACCGCGCTGTCGTCGAACACCGCGATCAACTCCGACCCCACCTCGCTGCTGCCCGTCGGGTTCAGCCTGGGCGGGTTCGAGCGGGTCTTCGGCCTGCAGTCCACCGAAGAGGCGTTGGCGCAGGGCGGCTCCGGCGCCGCGCTGAACTTCTGGCGGTACCTGCTCAACTCGATCCTGGTGTCGACGCTCGTCACCGTCGGCCAGGTGTTCTTCTCGGCAGCGGCCGCCTACGCCTTCGCCCGGCTGCGCTGGCCCGGTCGCGACAAGGTGTTCGGGGTGTTCCTGGCCGGGCTGATGGTCCCCGCGATCTTCACGCTGCTGCCGAACTTCACCCTCATCAAGCAGCTCGGGCTCGTCGACAACCTGCTCGGCATCGCCCTGCCGACGATGTTCATGACCCCGTTCGCGGTGTTCTTCCTGCGGCAGTTCTTCCTCGGCATCTCGAAGGAGGTCGAAGAGGCAGCCCTCATCGACGGCGCCGGCAAGGTCCGCGTGTTCTTCCGGCTCGTCATCCCGATGGCGGCGGCCCCGATCGCCACCCTCGCCGTGCTGACGTACATCACGAGCTGGAACGACTACTTCTGGCCGCTCATGGTGTCGTACACGGACAGCTCGCGGGTGCTGACCGTCGCGCTCGGCGTCTTCAAGTCGCAGACCCCGCAGTCCGGCACCGACTGGGCCGGGCTCATGGCCGCGACCCTGGTGGCGGCGCTCCCGATGATCCTGCTGTTCGGCGTCTTCGCCAAGCGGATCGTCAACTCCATCGGCTTCTCCGGGATCAAGTGACCCGGCTGTCGGACAGGACGAACACCATGACGAACCAACTGACCCGCCGCACGCTCTTCGCCGGCGGCGCCTCCGCCTTGGCCCTCGGCGCGCTCGCCGCCTGCTCGTCGCCCGGTCGCCGCACGACGAACCGGTCGGGTGCGCGCACCGTGAGCTACTGGCTCTGGGACGCCAACCAGCAGCCCGCGTACCAGGCCGTCGCCGACGCGTTCCACCGCGCGAACCCGGACATCACCGTGAAGATCACCCAGCTCGGGTGGAACGACTACTGGACCAAGCTCACCGCGGGCTTCATCGCCGGCACCGCGCCCGACGTCTTCACCGACCACCTGACGAAGTTCCCGCAGTACGCCGACCTCGACGTCCTCTACAAGCTCGACGAACTCGACGCCACGAAGGGCATCCGGGACGACGACTACCAGTCCGGACTCGCCGAACTGTGGAAGGGCCAGGACGGCCACCGCTACGGCTCGCCGAAGGACTGGGACACCGTCGCGATGTTCTACGACCGGAAGGCGATGGCGAAGGCCGGGGTCTCCGCCGAGGAACTCGGGTCGCTCGAGTGGAACCCGGAGGACGGCGGCACGTTCGAACGGATGCTCGCGCGGCTGACCGTCGACTCGAAGGGCCGACGCGGCGACGAGGACGGCTTCGACAAGGACGACGTCGCCGTCTACGGCATCTCGTCGAACGGCTCGGGCGGTGACGGCTTCGGCCAGACCCAGTGGTCACCGTTCACCGGATCGGTCGACTGGTTCTACACGAACGAGAACCCGTGGGGCGACAGGTTCCGCTACGACGAGCGGGTCGTGCAGGACACCCTCGCCTGGTACTACCGGCTGGCCGAGAAGGGCTACATGGCGAAGTACGGGGTGTTCTCCACCACGACCGGGCCCGAGGTCCAGCTCGGCGCGGGCAAGTGCGCGCTGTCGTTCAACGGCTCGTGGATGATCGGTTCGTACCTCGGCATGGAGGACCTCGACGTCGCGGTCGCCCCGACCCCGATCGGCCCGTCGGGTCACCGTGCGTCGATGTTCAACGGGCTCGGCGACTCGATCACGAAGCAGGCGAAGGACCCCGAGGCCGCCGCGAAGTGGGTGGCGTTCCTGGGCAGCGACGAGGCGCAGCGGATCGTCGGTGAGAGCGGGATCGTGTTCCCCGCCCGTCCCGCTGGCACCGAGGCTGCCGTGGCGTCGTTCCGGAAGCGCGGCCTGGACGTCTCGGCGTTCACCCGGCAGGTCGAGGAGGACACCACGTTCCTGTTCCCGGTCACGAAGAACCCCGCTGACGTGCAGGCCCTGCTGCAGCCCGCCTTCGACGACGTCTACGCGAACGGCAAGCCGATCTCGACGCTGACCGGGGTCAACGAGCAGGTCAACAACCTGCTCGCCCTCACCTGATCGAAACCCCGCCCGTCGTCCGCATGCCGCACCGTCCGGTGCGGTGTGCGGACGACGCGTTGACCGTGCCGCCGACCACGATCCAGACTGCAGGGGATGACCTCCCTCACCTCCCTCGTCTACATGTCCGTCGCCGTCGACGACCTGACCGATGACCAGCTGGTCGCCATGCTGCGTGAGGCGCGGCTCCGCAACCACGCGCTCGGCGTCTCCGGGCTCCTGCTCGCCAAGGGCGGCCGGTTCATGCAGGTGCTCGAGGGTCCGGTCTGGAGCGTCGAGGACCGCTTCGCCGCGATCGAGCGCGACCCGCGGCACACCGGCGTGAAGTCGTTGTCGCGTGAGTCCATCAGCACGCGTCGGTTCGACGGCTGGGCGATGGCGTTCGGCAGCCCGACCGGGGACGAGCTCCGTGACGAGCCCGGGTTCAGCACCTTCCTCAGCGAGCGCACCGGCCTGCCGACCGGGGTGGCGGGCACGCCCGCCGACTGGCTGCTCCGCTGGTTCCGTGGGCGCGACCTGCAGGACCTGCCCGAGGAGCGCATCACGCTCGGCCGGCACGCGGCCTGAGCCGCACCGCCCCTCGGACTGCCGGCACGCGGCCTGAGACGCACCACCCCTCGGTCTGGAGGCACGGTGCGGGCCCGCCCCGTGCCTCCAGACTGTGAGACTGGTCCCGTGGAACGACGTGAGCAGATCCTGGTGGCCGCGGCGGAGGAGTTCGACCGCGTCGGCTTCGCCGGCGCGACGATCGCGGGCATCGCCCGCGCGGCGGGCGTCTCGCAGGGCACCCTGCACTTCCACTTCCCGACGAAGCTCGCCCTGGCGCTCGGCGTCATCGGCGAGCAGAACGCCCGCACCTTCGACGTCGTCAGTCACACCGACAGCTCGCCCGTCGCCGCGCTGATCGTGGCGTCGCACGGCATCGCCGACCTGCTCCGGACCGACCCGATCGTGCGGGCCGGGATCCGGCTGTCGCTGGAGCGCGGCGAGTTCCAGACCGCGACGCTGAGCTTCTACGAGCAGTGGATCGGCGGGATCGTCGACGTGTTCCGGTTGGCGGTCGCGAGCGGGGAACTCCGGACGGACCTGACCGCGGAGCAGCTCGGCTCGACGGTGGTGCCCTACTTCACCGGCGTGCAGCTCGTGTCCGACGTCCGGACGCGGCGCACCGACCTGATGCCGGCCGTGGCGACGATGTGGCGCGTGGTGATCGCGGCGACGGCGGACCCGAAGCACCGCGACCGGCTGCTCGACGTCGTCGAGGACGCGTTCAGCGAAGGCTGATCCGCGACGGCGTGCGGGGTCGGATCAGAGGTCGTGCAGCTCGCGGTCGCGGAACCACTTCAACAGCCAGGCAGCACTGGTCCGGTCGAACGAGCGCGGGAAGTCCATCGTGCCCGACAGGAAGGGACTGAAGCCCTCCTCGGACCGGATGTCCGAGTCGTCGAGCGCGCGGTAGGCCATCGACCAGCCGTCGAACCGCCGGCGCTCGATGTCCTCGCGCACGAGTGACTTCACCTCACCGTGCCGTCGGTCCTTCGCGATGACGTCGTACCGGTCCTGCACGCTCCACGCCGGCCCCTCGAGCAGCTGCATGAACCGGCCGCCCTTGGCGAGCAGGAGCCCGGAGACCCCGAGCGCTTCGTTGCGCAGCCGGGACTCCGCGAGCAGCACCGCCATGGCCTGGTCGTCGAAGGGGACGACGGCACGGCTCATGTAGACGATGGAGACGAGCACTCCTCCATCCTGCTGGGTGGAAGGCCGTTGCGCGAAGCGGATGTCCGCAACGCGCCCCACGGATCAGCGCCGCGGATCAGCCCTGCGGGAGCTCGTGCGCGGTGACGTCCTCGTTGCGCTTCTTCCGCCACGGACGGGCCGGGGTGTTCGGGCCGTCCCACACCAGGATCGCGCCCCAGGCGGCGGCGATCAGCGGCACCGAGATGATCGCGCCGGTGATGCCGGCGAGGACGGTGCCGGCGGTCAGCCCGATCAGGATGACGAGGCCGTGCAGCTTGAGGGTGCGCCCCATCAGCACCGGCTGCAGCAGGTTGCCCTCGAGCTGGTTCACCAGCACCACGATGCCGATCACGATGAGCGCCTGCACCGGACCGAGGGCCACGAGCGCGACCAGGGCGGCGAGGATGCCGGCGGCGGTGGCACCGACGATCGGGATGAACGCCGTGATGAAGACGATGACGGCCAGCGGCAGGGCGAGCGGGACGCCGACGATGGCGATGCCGACTCCGATGCCGATCGCGTCGACCGCCGCGACCGTGGCGGTGCCGCGGACGTACCCGCCGAGGGTGGAGACGACCCGGTCGCCGACGCGACGTGCTCGGGCGTAGCGCTCACCGGTGAAGGGGCGGAGCAGGAACTCCCAGATGCTCGGGCCGTCCTTCAGGAAGAAGAACAGCACGACGATCATCAGGACGAGCCCGGTCAGGAAGTTCGCGGTGGCCGAGGCACCGGCGAGGGCACCGGAGCCGAACTGCGCGCTCGTGACGAAGTCGGACGCCGACGCGACCGCGTCGTCGATCTGCTTGTCCGAGATCGAGAACGGCAGGTTCTTCGCGAACTCCTGCAGTTGCTGGAACCCGTCGACTGCCGACTTCTGCAGCTGCGCCCACTGGTTCTCGACCGCGACGACGATGAGCCAGCCGATCAGCCCCAGGATCGCGAGGACGCCGATGAGCACCGCGAGGGTGGCCAGCACGGACGGCACCCGGTGCTTGCGGAGCCACGACACCACCGGGTGCATGGCCGACGCGATGATGAGCGCGAGGAGCACGGGGATCGTGACGACGCTCAGGATGTTGCTCGCCCAGACGACGCCGGCGACGACCACCACGACGATGATGAGCTGCAGGCACCGGGTCGCGAAGTGCCCGGCGGAGTCGGACCACGCGGCCTGGACCCTGGACGGAGCGGCTGGGGTGGTCGGGCGCGGAGCGTCGCGGAAGAACGGCATGCCGGAGACGCTACCGACCGGACGGCCGACGCGCCGGTTCCGCCGGCTCGATCGTCCGCCCGGTGTCCTGTCCCCGCGTCGCCGGGGCGACCAGGAACGCGGCGACCAGCAGGACCAGGGGCACGAGCATCGCCGTCTGCAGGCCGAGGTGCTCCCCGACGAACCCGAGCAGCGGCGGCCCCACCAGGAACGCGATGTACCCGGCCGTGGCCACCACCGACACCCGGCGGTCGCCGTCGGTGGGGTGGTCGCCCGCGGCGGAGATCGACAGCGGGAACCCGAGGGCGATGCCGAGCCCCCAGACGCCGGCGGCGGCCGCGGTGACGACCGGACTCGGTGACAGCACGACGAGCAGGACCCCCACCGCACCGACCGCGGCACAGACCCGGACGACCGGGGCGCGACCGAACCGGGCGACGAGCGGGGTGCCGGCCGCACGACCGATGAGCATGGCGAGGGCGAACCCGGTGAACACGAGGGACCCGACGGACTCGGGGGCGTCGTGGTCGGTGGTCATCAGCAGCGGGAGCCAGTCGCTCGCGGCACCCTCGGCGAAGGCCATCGCCAGCGTGATGACAGCGATCATGGCGAGCTGCACGGTGAGGACGGAGCGGCGGGCTCCCCGACGGGTGCCGCGGGCAACGGCAGGCGCATCGCTCGGTGTCTCACGGGGCACCGGCCGCAGGTTCAGCGCCGCGAACACCGCCAGCGCGGCCATCACCGCGGCGCCGACGAGCAGGTGCACCCGGACCGGGGTCCCCGCCGCCGTCATGGCGATGCCGACGACCCCACCGACCACGCTGCCGAGGCTGAAGCAGGCGTGCAGCACCGGCACGACCGGTCGTCCGATCTGCCGCTCGACCGCGGCGGCCTCGACGTTCAGCCCGATCTCGGCGACGCCCGCCCCGAAGCCGATCAGGAACAGCCCGGCCCAGACCCCGGCGGCGACCTGCGCCGGGGCGAGCAGCGCGACGAGCACCATGCCGACGACGGGCAGCGCGCCCCCGAGCAGGATGAGCGGGCGGTTGCCGGTCCGTCGCACCAGCGCCCCGGCGCCGAGGATCCCGATCATCGATCCGATCGACAGCCCGAGCAGGACGAGGCCCATCGCCTCGATCGAGGCACCGAGCTCGTCGCGGATCGCGGGCGTCCGGGTGATCCACGTCGCGATCCCGAACCCGGTCACCGTCGACGTGGCGAAGAGTGCGAGTCGATGCCGCCCGGCCATGCCCCCATCTGATCGGTCCCCGGGCGGACCGTCAAGGGCGACCGCGTCCCGCGCTTAGGATCGGGCGCATGGCGACCGTCCTCCTCGTCCGTCACGGACGCACCACCGCGAACGCCACCGGCGTCCTGGCCGGACGCACCGCCGGCGTGCGACTCGACGCCGTCGGCCGCACCCAGGCCGAGCGGACCGCGGAGCGCATCGCCGCGGTGCCCGTCGTCGCCGTGGTGTCGAGTCCGCTCGAGCGCTGCCGACAGACCGCCCGCGCGATCCTGGACCGGCAGACGGACCGGCAGACCGACCGGCGGACCGGTGCACCCGCCTCGCTGATCGAGCGGGCCATCACCGAGGCCGACTACGGGCAGTGGCAGGGCCGGAAGCTCGCCGACCTGGCGAAGGAGCCCCTCTGGCGCACGGTGCAGGCGAACCCGAGCGCCGTCGTGTTCCCCGGCGGTGAGTCCATGCAGACGATGCAGTCCCGGGCCGTCGCGGCCGTCCGGCGCATCGACGCCGAGGTCGAGGCGGAGCACGGACCCGGCGCCGTCTGGGTCGCGGTGAGCCACGGCGACATCATCAAGAGCGTCCTCGCCGACGCGTTCGGCATGCACCTGGACCTGTTCCAGCGCATCGGCGTCGGCCCGGCCTCGGTGTCCGTCGTGCGCTACGGCGAGCACCGCCCGGAGGTCGTCGCGACGAACACCGAGTCCGGTGACCTGTCCTGGCTGCGCACCGCCCCGGCACCCAGCGGGGACGCCGCGGTCGGCGGCGGCGCGGGCCATCCGGAACCCGATGCGCACACCGGCACCGGGCGTCCGGCGCCCGACGCGCCCGCGGGTCCTGCCGGACCCTGAACGGCCGGAGCCGAGCGCTCCTACAATGCGGGTATGCCCACCATCGTCCACGGCTTCGACTGGCCGGACCGCCTCGTCGTCGGCACCATCGGCCGTCCGGGTGAGCGCGCCTTCTACATCCAGGCCCGCTCCGGTCGGCGCGTCACCAGCGTCGCGCTCGAGAAGGAGCAGACCGCCGTGCTCGCCGACAAGATCGACGAGCTCCTCGACGAGGTGGCGACCGTCGACGACAACCGCTTCAGCGTGCCACCGTCGGTGCCGGTCGAACTCCGCGACCCGGAGCCGCTCGACCAGCCCGTCGAGGCCGAGTTCCGCGCCGGGGCCCTGAGCCTGGGCTTCGACCCGTCCACCGCGCAGGTCGTCATCGAGGCGTACCCGATCGACGACGAGGTCGAGATCGTGTCCGAGGAGAGCGAGGACGGCATCGAGATCGAAGCCGTCGTCGAGATCCCCGAGCCCGCCGAGCTGTTCCAGGTGAAGATCCCGGTCGGCACCGCCCGGGCCTTCGTCGAGCGCACGCGCGAGGTCGTCGCCGCCGGTCGTCCGCCCGGCGACGCATGAGCGACGGCTCGCTGTCCGTCCGGGCGCGCATCCGTGAGGCGTCCAACGCCACCTTCCTCGCCGACCTCGACGGCGCGACCGTCGTCTACAAGCCCATCGAGGGCGAGCGCCCGCTGTGGGACTTCCCGGACGGCACGCTCGCCGGCCGCGAGATCGCCGCGCACCTGGTCTCCGAGGCGTTCGGCTGGGGTGTCGTCCCACCCACGTGGATGGGTGACGGTCCGTTCGGGCCCGGCATGGTGCAGCGCTGGCAGGACGTCGACCCCGAGCAGGACGCCGTCGACCTGGTGACGCCGGAGCTCGCCGAGGCGGACGGTTCGCCCTGGCTGCCCGTGCTCGAGGCCATCGACGAACACGACCAGCCCGTCACGCTCGTGCACGAGGACTCCGAGGCCCTGCGCCGGATGGCCGTCTTCGACGTCGTCGTGAACAACGCCGACCGCAAGGGCGGGCACGTGCTCGCGATGCCCGACGGCCACCGCTTCGGCGTCGACCACGGGCTCACCTTCCACGTCGAGCACAAGCTCCGGACGGTCCTGTGGGGCTGGATCGGGGAGCCGCTCGGGCCGGACGAGCTCGAGGGCCTCGACCGGGTGTCCGACGCCCTGCGCGGCGGTCTCGGCGACGAGCTCGCCGAGCACCTGACGGACGAGGAGATCGACACGCTCCGGGCGCGCTGCGCGGCCCTGCGCGCCGTCGGGATCTTCCCGCCGCCGCCCGGTCACGGGCCCGCCGTGCCCTGGCCGCTGTTCTAGACGCACCCAGGGACGGACTGGAGGCCCGTGGCGGTGTCGCCACGGGCCTCCAGTCCGTCTCGTGTGGGCTTCAGAGCCCCCAGTCGTCGCGGAAGAGCGCGCCGCCAGCCCCGCGACGCGAGCCGAGGTACGAACCGACCACAGCGACCCCGAGGTCGTCGTTCTCCGGTGCCACGACGCTGCCGTCCACCCGCTTCGCCATCGCGTCGATGAACCGGGCGAGCCCCGGGTCCTCGCCGAGCCGGAAGAACGTCGTCTGGGCGCCGAGGCGTCCGGCGTTCTCGAGCTCCCGCACGGTGAGCGCGATCGTCACCGGGTCGGGCGGGTAGTCGAACCAGACCTGCCCGTTCGGCTCGAGGTGCGACGTCGGCTCGCCGTCGGTGACGATGAGGAGCACCGGTTGGGCCGTGGGGTGCTTCCGGAAGTGCCGGTTGGCGAGCAGCAGGGCGTGGTGCAGGTTCGTGCCCTTGTCCCACATCGCGTCCAGGCCGACGAGCTGTTCGACGTCCATCACCTCGGCCTCGCGACCGAAGGCGATGAGCTGCAGGTCGTCGCCGCGGAACCGGGTCGACACCAGGGTGTGCAGCGCCAGGGCGGTGCGCTTCATCGGCACCCAGCGGTCCTCCATCGCCATCGAGAACGACGTGTCGACGAGCAGCGCGACGCAGGCCTGGGTGCGGGCCTCGGTCTCCTGCACCTCGACGTCCTCGATGCTCAGGCGCACGCCGGCTCCCTGCCGCCCGCTGGCCGCCGTCCGCACGACGGCGTTCGTGATCGTCCGGGGGATGTCCCACGGCTCGGTGTCGCCGAACGCCCACTGCCGCGACGCCCCCGAGGGCTCGCCCGCGGCGCCCGATCGACGGAGGTCCCGTGCGCCCTGGCGACCGGACATCCGCTGGGCGACGTCCTTGAGCAGGCTCTTGCCGAGCTGCCGCATCGCCTTCGGGGTGAGCCGGAGCTGCCCGTCGGCACCGCGGCGCATCGCCCCGGAGTTCCGGAGCGCCTGCTCGAGGCGCTGCAGGGTCTTCGCGTCGACCGCAGCCTCGTCGCCGAGCTGCCGGGACAGCGCGTCGAGGTCCAGGTCGTCGAGCTCCGAGCCCGGTCCGGACTGGGCGAGCTGGTCGGCGAGGGCGTCGAGGTCCGCGATGTCCTGGAACACCCCGGTGCCGTCGCCCAGCCCGAGCCCCTGTTCGCCCTCCATGCGCTCGGATCCGCCCCAGTCCTCGCCGGGACGCAGTGCGCGCAGGGTACGGTCGAGGTGGGACAGCTGCCCCATCAGGTCGGGGGAGCCGAAGGCCTGCTGGGCGAGGGCGTCGAGTTCGTCCCGCTGCTCCTGGGTCATCGAGTTGCGCATGCGCTGCGCCGCGGCCGCGCGGGCTGCCAGGTCGTCGAGCAGCTCGTCGACGTTCGCCGGGTTCGACGGGAAGTACTCGCCGTGCTGGTCCATGAAGTCGTCGAACTGCTGCCGGGTGTCCTCGCCGCGGGCGTGCGCCTCGAGCAGGGCGTTGAGGTCCTGCATCATCGCGCTGACCGCGGCCCGGTCCTGGTCGGTGGCACCCTCGAGCGCCTGTTTCATGCCGGCGAAGCGCTGGTCGAGCACCTCGCGGCCGAGCAGGTCCTTGATCTCGTCGTACTTCTGACGCGCGGTCGGGCTCGTCCAGTCGTAGTCGCCGAGTTCCTGCACCGCGGCGGCGGGGGAGGGCGACAGGCTGTCGAGCTGCAGTTCGGCCAGGGCCCGGTCGCCGTCGTCGAGGTCGACGTTGCGGGCGAGCTCCCCGCGCTCGGCGAGCAGCGCCTGGTCGAGGAGCTCCCGCACCTGCTGCAGGGTGCCGTCGAGGTTGTTCTTGCTCGTCAGCTCGCGGCGTCGCTCGGCCACCCGACGGGCCAGGTCGTCGAGACCGCGCTGCGTCCGGCCCCCGCGTCGCAGGAACTCCCGCATCGCGCGCTCGGGCGACGTGCCGCCCATCACGTCCTGCCCGATGGCGTCGAGCGCCTCGGCCAGGTCGACCGGGGCGGCGAGCGGGTCGGGGCCGTCGGTGTACCGGCCGTACCGGGTGTCGCGCGTCAGGCGCCGGTTCTGCCTAGCCATAGACGGCTTCGCCCCCGCCGGACTCCTTGCTGATGCGCCGGGCGAGGAACAGGCCCTCGAGCGCGAGCTCGATCGCGCCGGCCCGTTCGCCGTCGTTCGTGGCACCCATCCGGTCGCACACCTGGTCGTACAGGTCGGACTCGCCGATCGACGGCAGGCCTTCGAGGAACGCCCGGGCGCTGACCTGCTCGCCCGTGGTCACCATCGTGCCGCCGTCGAGCGCGTCCACGAGCACCGCGAAGTCGAGACCCTTGAAGCGGGAGCGCACGGTCTCGGCGGTCGCGGTGCGGAGCAGGTGCTCGAGGACCTCGTCGGCACGGTCCTCTTCGCCGTTCTCGAACTCGATCTTGCCGCCGAGGACGTCCACCGCGGTCTCGAGGTCGATCGGCCGGGCGACCGCCTCGTCCTCGCCCTGGCGTGCTGCGCGGTGCACCGCGGCCGCGGACACCGTCTCGGCACCGGCGATCGCGAACCGGGCGCTCACACCGCTGCGCTGGTCGACGGCGCTCGAACCACGCAGTGCGCGGGTGAACCGGGCGAGGATCTCGATCAGGGCGTCGGGGACCTCGGCCGTCAGCTGGGCCTCCTGCCGGATGACGGCGATCTCGTCGTCGAGCTCGATCGGGTAGTGCGTGCGGATCTCGGCGCCGAAGCGGTCCTTCAGCGGCGTGATGATCCGGCCGCGGTTCGTGTAGTCCTCGGGGTTCGCGCTCGCCACGACGAGCACGTCGAGCGGCAGCCGCAGCACGTAGCCGCGGATCTGGACGTCGCGCTCCTCCATCACGTTGAGCATCGCGACCTGGATGCGTTCGGCCAGGTCGGGCAGCTCGTTGATCGCAACGATGCCACGGTGTCCGCGGGGGACGAGTCCGAAGTGGATGGTCTCCGGGTCGCCCAGGCTGCGGCCCTCGGCGACCTTCATCGGGTCGACGTCGCCGATCAGGTCGGCGACGCTCGTGTCCGGCGTCGCGAGCTTCTCGACGTAGCGGTCGTCGCGGTGCCGCCAGCTGATCGGCAGGGCGTCGCCGAGGTCGTCGGCGCGCCGGATGCTCGCGGTCGTGATCGGTTCGTACGGGTGCTCGCCGAGCTCGGAGCCGGTGATGACCGGCGTCCACTCGTCGAGCAGGCCCTGCAGGGTGCGGAGCAGGCGGGTCTTGCCCTGGCCGCGCTCGCCGAGCAGGACGACGTCGTGGCCGGCGATGAGGGCGCGTTCGAGCTGGGGGATGACGGTGGTCTCGAAGCCGTGCAGGCCGGGCCACGGATCGGTGCCCTGGCGCAGGGCGGTGAGCAGGTTGTCGCGGATCTCGGCGCGGACCGTCTTCTGGACGTGACCAGAGGTGCGGAGCTCGCCGACCGTGCGGATGTCAGGTCGGGTCACGTTCTGGACGTTACGCCGCGTTCGCGATGGCGACCAGGGTCGGACTGGAGGCGCGTGGCGGGCCCGCACCGCGCCTCCCGTCCGCTTGTGGGTTTCCATCGCACTTGCGATCATTGAGATCCCGGCGACGGAGCCGGATTCGAAGTAGGGGGATCCGGCTCCGCCCCCGGTTGCTCGTTCCGCATCTGAACCACATCGGCGATCTCGGCGTACGGTCCCATTTCGTGAGCAGCGCGAACGCAACCATCAAGAGCCTGGTGCCCGCCAGGATGGACCGCTTGCCGTGGACCCGGTTCCACTGGAGCGTCGTCGTCGGACTCGGCGTGTCCTGGATCCTCGACGGTCTCGAGATCCAGATCGTCTCGAACGCGGGTTTCCAGGCGGACCTGAACCTGTCGACGCAGCAGGTGACGTCCCTCGGCACGATCTACCTGGTCGGCCAGGTCGTCGGTGCCCTGGTGTTCGGGCGCATGTCCGACCGGCTGGGTCGGCGCAAGCTGTTCATCCTGACGCTCGCGATCTACCTGATCGGTTCGGGCATCGCGGGCCTCGCGCAGGACTTCTGGTTCCTGGCGGCCTTCCGGTTCGTCGCGGGGCTGGGCATCGGCGGCGAGTACGCGGCGATCAACTCGGCGATCGACGAGCTCATCCCGGCGAAGTACCGCGGGCACGTCGACATCGCCATCAACGGCACGTACTGGGGCGGTGCCGCACTCGGTGCGTTCGCGAACATCTACCTGCTCGACACGTCCTACTTCGCCGAGAACATCGGCTGGCGCATCGGGTTCTTCCTCGGCCCGGTGCTCGGCATCGCCATCATCTTCCTGCGACGTCACATCCCGGAGAGTCCGCGGTGGCTGATGACGCACGGGCGCGAGGAAGAAGCCGAGGCCACCGTCTCCCGCATCGAGGCGTCGGTGGAGAAGGCGACCGGCAAGCCCCTGCCGGAGGTCGACCAGTCGAAGGCGATGACGGTCACGCCGACCGACCGCGTCGGGTTCCTGGCCATCGCGCGCGTGCTGCTGAAGCAGTACCCGACCCGCACGATCGTCGGCGCGACGATGATGATCACCCAGGCGTTCCTGTACAACGCGATCTTCTTCACCTACGCCCTCGTGCTCACGAACTTCTTCGGTCTGAAGACGGCGGAGACGGCGGTCTACTTCTTCCCGTTCGCGATCGGCAACCTGCTCGGCCCGATCATCCTGGGGCGCTTCTTCGACACCTGGGGTCGTCGGCAGATGATCTTCCTGACGTACCTGGTCTCCGGCCTCGTGCTCGCCACGTCCGCGTTCCTGTTCCGGGCGGACGCGATCTCGGCGACGGTGCAGGTCGCGTTCTGGTGCGTCTCGTTCTTCTTCGCCTCGGCCGGTGCGTCGAGCGCCTACCTGACCGTCAGCGAGATCTTCCCGCTCGAGCTGCGGTCGCAGGCGATCTCGTACTTCTTCGCCCTGGCGCAGATCTTCGGTGCGGTCGCACCGGCCATCTACGGTGCCTTCATCGGTGACGGGTCATCCCGGGAGCCGCTGTTCTGGGGGTACTTGCTCGGTTCTGCCGTGATGATCGGCGGCGGCGTGGTGGCGTTGATATTCGGGGTCGACGCCGCGCGGAAGGGGCTCGAGGACGTCACCCAACCGCTCTCGGTGCTCACCGGGGACGCGAAGTCCGACCGGAGGTGAGCCCTGCGGCGGCGGCCTGACATTCTGTATTCAGAGTGTTTAGCGCCGCCGTCGCAGCGCTGTCACTGTGCCTGCATGGCACTCCTCCACAGCGCGACACCGGCGACCACGATCCACGGCAGCGACCGCCCTCGCCTCGGGGGTGCCGTCCGTGCGTGAGCCTGGGCTGATGGAGCACACCCCCATCCGAGCCGGCGCCGGCGGCCTCGATCCCCACGGCCTGCGCCGCAGCCTGCTGCGCGACGCGGTGTTCCTGCGACTGCTCGACCACGTCCTGCGGGGGGAGTACCGCCGCGGGCAGCGCTTGCGGCTCGACACCCTGGCATCGGACATGCGGGTGTCGCGCACACCGGTGCGCGAAGCCCTCGTGACCCTCGAGTCCCTGCAGCTGGCCAGCGTGCAGCGCTACGTCGGTGTGGTGATCTCGCAGTGGTCGGTCGACCAGATGATCGAGCGACTGCGGATCGCCCAGGCTCTGCTCGTCGATCCGCCGTCGAACTCCGTCGGGTACCACGACCGGTTCGACAAGGTGTGGCTGCGGGAGTGCTGGACCGAGGCCGGTGCCTTCGTCGAACTCGGTGCCTGGTACCTGCGGCGCCGCGGGTCGTCGGTCAGTGGCGACTGGTTGCTGTCGCAGCGCATCGTGCTCGACATGTTCTTCACCGACGACGTCGCCCTGGCGAACGGGATCGATGCCGTGGTCGACCGGCGACGACGGGTCGAGATCGTCGAGCGGGCCGTGGCCGCTGCGGAGCGAGACGCCCTCGACGACTGTGCCGCGGCGCTCCTCGACCTGTCGTCCGCCCTGATCGCCCTGCCGGACCGCTTCCGGGTGGTCGTGTCCGCCTGAACCGACGTCGGCTGCGGATCCGCTCAGGTCCGCGCCGACCGCCGAGGATCCGCAGGTCGCGGCACCGCACAGTGAGCGTCACCGGTGTCCCTCGCACTGGATCGTCAGGCAACGTCGTGGCAGCCTTGACCGGTTGCCGTCCCCGGCGTGTCCACCGACGACAGGAGTGCCCGTGAACGACGTCCGCGATCGATCCCACCGCTTGAACCGAGCGTCCGGGATCGCACGGCACGGACGTCTGCGGCGCTCGAGCCCCTTCGCGACCGCTGCCAAGACGGTCTCCGCCGTCGTCGCCGTGGCCCTGGTGAGTTCGGTCTCGGTCACGGCGATCGCGGCGAAGCAGGTCACGGACGACCTCGGTGACGGCGTCGAGATCCAGGGCCAGCCCGCACCGCAGGCGAAGGGCGGCGCGAAGCCGATCAGCGCCTTCAAGGGCGGGTTCAACATGCTCGTCGTCGGCACCGACAACGACCCCGAGCAGAGTGCTGCCTTCGGGGAGCGCGATGCGACGCTCAACGACGTCAACATCCTGCTGCACGTCTCGGCTGACCACACCAACGCGACCGCGGTGAGCATCCCGCGCGACCTCGTCACGCCGATCCCGGCCTGCAAGAAGACCGACGGCACGGGCACGGCTCCGGCGATGGCGGCGCAGCCGATCAACACCTCGTTCGGCGAGGGCGGCCTGAACTGCGTCACCCAGACGGTCGCCGGGCTGACCGGCCTCGACATCCAGTACTCGGCCGCGGTGTCCTTCAAGGGCGTCATCGAGATGTCGAACGCGATCGGCGGCGTGCCGGTCTGCGTCGCCCAGCCGATCACCGACTCGTACACCGGGCTGAACCTGCCCGCCGGCACCTCGACCCTGCAGGGCGACGAGGCCCTGGCGTTCCTGCGCACCCGGCACGGGGTCGGCGACGGATCGGACCTCGGCCGGATCTCGAGCCAGCAGGTGTTCCTGTCGTCGCTGCTCCGTACCGTGAAGTCGAACGACACCCTCGGTTCTCCGGCCCGCCTGTACAAGCTGGCCCGGGCGGCGGCGTCGAACATGCAGCTGTCCCAGAGCCTGAACGACATCGGGACGATGGTGCAGATGGGCTTGGCGCTGCGCGACCTCCCGTTGGCGCAGGTGAACTTCGTGCAGTACCCGGGCACCACGGGCGGTACCGGCGTCTACGAGGGCAAGGTCGAGCCGACCACGTACCTGGCCGACCAGCTGTTCGCGAAGATCAAGGCCGACCAGTCGTTCTCCCTCGGGGCGGACAGCACGGGCATCGGGTCGGAGACGAGTCCGACGCAGCCGAGTCCGCAGCAGCCGACCGCTGCACCGTCGTCGCCGGCCGCTGCGCCGGAGCCCGCGACCCCCGCGACACCGGCAGCGCCTTCGTCTGCTGCGCCGCGCACCCCCTCGGCGACGCCCGAGACCATCGACGGGCTCGAAGGCCAGTCCGCCGACCAGCAGACCTGCTCCAAGGCGTTCGGGTACTGAGCCGCGGGCGGACGGTCGCTTGCTTGCCGCCTCCCGCCCCTGCCCCCTTCCGCGAAAGCGACAGTCTGCCGCCGAACATCCGCGACACTCTGTCGCCCTGGCACCTGTGACGGCCGAGCTCGGTGGCGCAGTGTCGCTTTCGTGGGCCCGACCAATGCCGTGCGTGCGTGCGCCCGGACGTCAGCAGTGCACCCGCCCCCGAACGCAGAAACGGGGGCGCGGTGGTGGGCCGCGCCCCCAGGTGAAGTCGCTCCCCGCCGGGCGCCACGCGATCGGGCGCGCCGGGCCCGCACGGGGAACGACGTCGGGTGCTGTGTCGCGACGACGGGGACGAGCCCCGGAACGTGATTGCCGCGTCCCGATGATGGTATGTAGTGGGGTACGCCCCGACAACCCCCACGTGTCCCCACTTCGGGGGACCGAGCGTGACGGGTCGTGCCACGCGCGGGTGTGCGGCGGGTCGAGAGTGGCGCGGTCCTCCTGTATGGTGGTCGCAGCGCTCGCGAGAGTGCTTGGAGACGTCGCATAGTCCGGCCGAGTGCACCACCCTGCTAAGGTGGAGTCCCCTTTGAGGGGACCGAGGGTTCAAATCCCTCCGTCTCCGCACGACGATGAACCCCGGTCCGATCGGACCGGGGTTTCGTCGTTCTCGGACCGGAAGCGCATCAGACCGTCGCGATGCTCCCTGTCGTCGTGGTCCGCACTCCCGCGCGTCCCCGACGCACCGCCCCCATCGCCACGAGCGTCAGCACGACGGCCGCCAGGGTGATGCCCGACCCCGCCCAGATCGGCGACGTGTACCCGAGCCCGGCGGCGATCGTCAGACCACCGATCCAGGCCCCGAGTGCGTTGCCGAGGTTGAACGCGGCGATGTTCGCCCCGCTCGCCAGGGTCGGTGCGTGGTCGGCGTACTGCATCACCCGCGTCTGCAGGGCCGGGACGGTTGCGAACCCGAACGCCCCCATCAGCACGAGGGCGATCACGGTGAGCACCGGCGAGGTCGCGACGAGGGCGAACGCCGCGAGCACCACGGTCAGCACGACGAGCACCACGAGCAGGGTGCGGTCGATCGAACGGGCCGCGAGCTTGCCCCCGGCGAAGTTGCCGACGAACAGCCCGATGCCGAACACGATGAGCAGCCACGGCACCGCCGACGACGGGAAGCCGGACACCGAGGTCAGCGTGTACGCGATGTAGGTGAAGGCGCCGAACATCCCGCCGTAGCCGAGCACGGTCATGCCGAGCGACAGCCAGACCTGCCCGGACCGGAAGGCGCCGAGCTCGCGGGCGAGGGACGGAACCTCGGTGGAGCGGACCGCGGGGACGAGGACGAGCACGCCGATCAGGGCGACGACGCCGATGGCCGCGATCGCCCAGAACGTCGCACGCCAACCGGCGGCCTGGCCGAGGAAGGTGCCGAACGGGACGCCGAGCACGTTCGACGCGGTGAGCCCGGTGAACATCAGGGCGACGGCCGAGGCGCGCTTGGACCGCTCGACCATGTTCGCGGCGACGACCGAGCCGATGCCGAAGAACGCGCCGTGGCACAGGGCGGCGATGACGCGGCCGGCCATCATCACGCCGTAGGTCGGGGCGATCGCGGACAGGGTGTTGCCGACGATGAACAGTACGAGCAGCCCGAGCAGGACGGGCTTGCGGGGGAGTCGCGTGGTCGCGGCGGTGACCCCGAGGGCCCCGACGATGACCGCCAGGGCGTATCCGGTGACGAGCCAGCCGGCGGTGGTCTCGGTGACGCCGTAGTCGGCCGCCACCTCGGGCAGCAGGCCGGTGATGACGAACTCGGTCAGGCCGATGCCGAATCCGCCGAGTGCGAGGGCGATGAGTCCCGCGGGCATGGATGTCCTTCCGTTGTGCAGCTGTGCCGCGTACGCTGGTTGTTGCAGACGCGGGATATCGATAGTTGCACACGCGGGGTATCCGCGCAAGCAACTGTCGCCGTCTGCACCGACCGAAGGAGCCCCGATGTCCGTCGACGACACCTCCACCGCCGTCCGTGCCCACGGCTGGCGCACCCTGGCGGCGCTGCACGGCCTGATCGAGACGCGCCTGGAGCGGGCCCTCCGGCAGGTCGACCTGTCCGTCGTCGAGTTCACGGTGCTCGATGCCCTGCGCCGCCAGGACGGCTTCCACATGCGCATGCAGCAGCTCGCCCGCGCGGCCGCCCTCAGCCCGAGTGCGACCACTCGACTGGTGAACCGGCTCGAGGAGCGTGCCCTGCTGACCCGTGTCCTGTGCGCCGACGACCGTCGCGGGCTCTACACGGAGCTCACGCACGCCGGGCAGGTCCTGCTCGAGCGTGCGACACCGATCCACGCCGAGGCGCTCGAGGGAGCCCTCGCCGAGGCGCACGAGGTCCCCGAACTCGCCGACCTGGCCGAGTCCGTCGACCGGCTCGAGGGTGCGCGCGTCTGACCTCGGGTCACCTCGCACCCGGCCTGGAGGCCCGGCGCACCTCCGCCCCGCCGGCGTCGGCCCCGGGGCGGTCACCACTCAGGCGCGCGGCGGTTCCGTCGTCGACCGCACGACGAGCGTCGGGGGCACGAGTGTCCTGATGGGATCCGTCGGCGTCCCCGCTGCGGCGCCGATCCGCTCGACCAACCGCGCAGCCGCCAGGCGCCCGACCTCGTCGTTGTGCGGGTCGACCGTCGTCAGGCGCAGCAGGGGTGACGCGGCGAGCGGGGTCTCGTCGTTGCCGATCACCGAGACGTCCTGCGGCACGCGGAGTCCGGCTTCCTGCACGGCGGCGATCGCCCCCATCGCCATGACGTCGTTCGCGGCGAACACCGCGGTCAGGTCGGGGTGCTCCCGCAGGGCGAGCCGCATGCCCTCGTAGCCGGTCGTCTCCGAGGTCGGGCCGGAGCCGTAGACCAGCGGCTCGATGCCGGACGCGACCAGCTGCGCGACGGTGGCGTCGCGGCGGAGCGCAGCCGGGCCTCCCGAACCGGTGACGTGGGCGATGCGGCGGTGACCCAGGCCGATCAGGTGATCCGCTGCCAACCGTCCGCCGGCGGCTTCGTCGGAGGCGACCACGTCGAGTCCGCCGGGGACGTCCTCGCGCGCGCCGGCGACCACGACCGGGGTGTCGGCGGGGACGACGACGTCGGGGAAGCCCTCGGCGGCGAGCACCACGCCGTCGACCCGCAGGGAGACCAGGTCGTCGAAGGGCGAGGAGTCGAGGTGGGCGTTGGCGCGGGTGTCGGCGAGGGTGAGGCGGAGTCCGTGCGGGGCGAGGGCCTCGCGGATGCCGTCGAGCATCGGGACGTACCAGGGGTTCCGGAAGTCGTCGACGATGACGCCGATGGTGCGGGTCCGGGTGCCGGCGAGGATGGCGGCGGCGCGGTTCGGGCGGTAGCCGAGCTCCGCGACGGCGGCGAGCACCGCGGAGCGGCGGGCGGGGGAGACCCCGGGATCGTCGCGCAGCACCATCGACACCAGGGACTTCGAGACGCCTGCGCGTGCGGCGACGTCGATGATCGTCGGCGGGCGAGGGGTCACGCTGAGCCTTTCCGGCACGGTGCTTGACAGGACATGGGCTGGTGCGGCTACAGTTTACCGACACGTTCTGGAACGTTCCAGAATCGGGATCCAGCGACCTTCTCGAAGGAGAGAACATGAGCGACAGCATCGGCGTCGCCGTCATCGGCGCGGGCATGGCGGGCAAGGCCCACATGGCTGCGTGGCGGAACGCACCCTCCCTCTTCACCTCGACGCTGCCACCGGTCCGGCTCGTCTCGGTCGGCGACGTCTACGAGCCCCTCGCCGCCGAGGCCGCACGGCGCTTCGGCTACGAGCGGCACGACACCGACTGGCGGGCCATCGCGGCAGCGGACGACATCGACGTGGTGAGCGTCGTCGTCGCGAACACCCTGCACCGCGAGATCGTCGAGGGGCTGCTCGCCGCCGGCAAGCACGTGCTCTGCGAGAAGCCGCTGTCCGACTCGCTCGACGATGCCCGCGCGATGGCGTCCGCCGCTGCCGAGGCCGCGCAGCGCGGGGTGCTCGGTCGCATCGGGTTCACCTACCGCCGGGCTCCCGGGCTCGCGGCCATCAAGGAGCTCGTCGAGGACGGCACGCTCGGCCGGGTCCTGCACGTCTCCGGCCGGTACTGGACCGACTACGGCGCCTCGCCCGACGTCCCGTTCTCGTGGCGCTTCGCGGGGGAGCCCGGGTCCGGTGCGCTCGCCGACGTCGGCTCGCACCTGTCCTACGTCGCCGAGTTCCTGGCCGGCCCGGTCCGGAGCATCAGCGGTGGGACGTTCACCACGTCGATCACCGAGCGACCCGTGGCCGCCGGACACGCCCTGCGGGGGCGGGCCGTCCCGCTCACCGGTGCGACCGAGGCCGTCGGCAACGACGACTACGCCACGTTCAGCGCACGGTTCGGCGACGGCACGGTCGTCGGGTCGCTCGAGGCCTCCCGCGTCGCGGCCGGGCACCCGAACGGCCTCGTCATCGAGGTGTTCTGCGAGCGCGGCGCCGCCCGCTGGGACCAGGAGCGCGCCTCTGAGATCGGCCTCGCGCTGCAGTCCGACGGTTCGCGTCTGGGTGGGTACCGCCAGGTCGTGCTCGGCCCGGACCACCCCTACGTCGCGGGTGGCATGGCGATGGACGCCCCGGGCGTCGGCTGGGGTCAGAACCAGATGTTCGAGTACCAGGCGCGGGCGTTCCTCGACGAGATCGCGGGGCTTTCCGGCGCCGTGCTCGACGCCCTGCCCGCGAACGCCACGTTCGACGACGGCGTGCACAACATGGAGGTCCTCGACGCGGTGGCACGGTCCGCCGCAGCCGGGGGCACGTCCGTCGACGTTGCCGACGCCGTCGTCCCGACCACGGAGGGTGGTGTCCGCGCATGAAACTCGGCCTCTACAACGCGATCCTGCACGACCGGCCCCTCGCCGACGCACTCCGGGTCATCGCGGCCAACGGCCTCACCGGCATCGAGCTGAACACCGGCGGGTTCCTGCCCCCGGTGCACGTGCCCGACATCGACGCGATCCTGCAGGACGACGGGGCGCGGGACGCGTTCCTCGCGCAGTTCGCGGGCACCGGCGTCGAGATCGCCGGCCTCAACTGCAACGGCAACCCGCTGCACCCCGACCCGGCGATCGGTCCCGCGCACGCCGAGGACGTCCGGCGGAGCATCCGCCTCGCGGCCCGCCTCGGGCAGGACCGCGTCGTCACGATGTCCGGACTGCCGGCGGGGGAGCCGGGCGGGACGCGGCCGAACTGGATCGTGAACGCCTGGAACTCGGCCGCGCTCGACGTCCTCGAGCACCAGTGGAGCGTCGCGGTGCCGTTCTGGCAGGAGATCGACGCCCTGGCCCGGGAGCACGGCGTCAAGGTCGCACTCGAGCTGCACCCGCAGAACCTCGTGTTCAACCCGGCGTCGATCCGGGAGCTCGTCGAGCGCGGCGGGCTGACCAACGTGGGGGTGGAACTCGACGCCTCGCACCTGTTCTGGCAGCAGATGGACCCGGTGGCGGTCGCCCACGACCTCGGTCCGCTCGTGTTCCACGCCGCCGCGAAGGACGTCCGGATCAACCCACACGCCGCGATCAACGGGGTGCTCGACAACTCGTTCCGCCGGTTGTCGCCCGACGAGTCACGCACGAACCTCGGCGGCGACGAGTGGGCGAACGAGTGGCCGAAGCCGTCGGCGTGGGACTTCGTCGCGCTCGGCAAGGGCCACGACGAGGCGTACTGGACGACGTTCCTCGAGGCCCTGCGTGCGATCGACCCGGACATGTGGGTGAACATCGAGCACGAGGACACCGAGCTCGGGCGCGAGGAAGGAGTCGCGGTCGCCGCACGCGTGCTGCGCGCCGCGGACGTGGCGCTGGCGCCCCGGTCCTGACGGTCCGTCAGCCGACCCGGTCACTGCCTGGAGGCCCGTGAACCGTTCCGCGAACCGGGTGACGGACCCGCAAGTGGTGGGCCGTGCCTCCCGGCCCCACCACACGCGGATCGGCCACCGGTGCGCGGAACGACCAGTCCGTGCACCCGTACCGGGTGCTGTCACCGGCCCGATGTAGCATGCACGACACCTGTCCCCGACGATGGAGCCCTGCGTGCCGGAGCCGACCCACCCCGCCTTCCCGCTCGAACACGTGCGGGCGGTGGGCGACGACATCGTGGCCTCCGTCGCCACGGTGATCGACGGCAAGGCGGAAGCCATCCGCACGGCCCTGACGGTGATGCTCGCCGAGGGGCACCTGCTCGTCGAGGACGTCCCCGGCGTCGGCAAGACCGTGCTCGCCAAGGCGCTCGGCGCCTCGGTCGGCGGGTCCGTGAACCGCATCCAGTTCACCTCGGACATGCTGCCGTCCGACGTCACGGGCGTGAACATCTTCGACCAGTCGTCGGGCACCTTCCGGTTCTCGCCCGGCCCGGTGTTCGCGAACGTGGTCATCGGCGACGAGATCAACCGCACCAGCCCGAAGACCCAGTCGGCCCTGCTCGAGGCGATGGCGGAGTCGCAGGTCACCGTCGACGGTGTGACGCGCCCGCTCGACCGCCCGTTCATGATCGTCGCGACGCAGAACCCGATCGACATGGAGGGCACGTACCCGCTGCCCGAGGCGCAGCGGGACCGCTTCATGGCGCGCATCGCGATGGGCTACCCGAGCGTCGACGCCGAACGGCAGATGCTCGCGAACCGCGGCGGCAGCGACCCGCTGTCGCGCCTGCGGCCGATCGTCGACGTCACCACGCTGCGGGCGATCATCGAGACCGTCGCCGGGGTGCACATCGCCCCCGACGTCGAGGCGTACATCATCGCGATCGTCCGGTCGACGCGCACCCACCCCGACCTCGTGCTCGGTGCGAGCCCCCGCGCGACGCTGCACCTGGCGCAGGCGGCCCGTGCGCACGCAGCCCTGCTCGGCCGCCCGTTCGTCACCCCCGACGACGTCGCGACGCTCGCCCCGATCGTGCTCGCGCACCGGCTCGTGCCGGTCGCCCGTGGGCTCGGCGGCACCGGCGAGGACACCGTGCGCGAGATCGTCGTCCGCATCGTCTCCGACACCGCCATCCCGTTCACGGCCACCCCCGTCCGCTCCTGATGGCCGGTCCATCGGCACCGCCGTCGCTGCTGCGACGCGTCGGTGCCGCGCGGTCCACGGCGGCACGGTTCGGCCGCCGGGGGCTGTCGTTGGCCCGACGCACCCCGTTCCCGCGCCCGACGATCCGGGGCTGGACGGTCATCGCCGTCGGCATCGGCCTGGTCGGCGGCGGTCTGGTCGGCACCACGAGCGTCGCCGTCACGGCCGGCCTGCTGCTGCTCGTCCTGGTCGTGCTCGGCATCGTGATGGCGTTCGTCGTCGCCACCCCGCTCCGCGGCAGCCGCAGCACCGCACGGGCGATCGTCCAGGTGGGCGAGGTCTACCGGGAACGCATCACCCTCGGCAGCACCAGCCTGCCGATCGGCCCGCGGGCGACGCTGCTCGTGCGCGAACAGCTCGAGGACGCCTTCGCCAGCCTGGCCGAGGCGGAGACCTACGCCGAGGTCGGGCCGAACCTGCCGCCGGCAGTGCTCGACGTCGAGGCACTCGCGATGCACCGTGGCCGCTCGCTGGTCGGCCCCGTGACGATCCGGGTCGAGGACCCGTTCGGCCTGCTCCGCATCGACCGTCCCGTCGTCCCTGCTGAGGAGGTCGTCGTCGTCCCCGCCTCGGCCCCCCTCGGGGCGATCGACGCCGGGGCGCTCGCCGGTGCGGTCTCGGCCGACGAGGGCCGGGTCGGACAGGGTGGCTCGGCCGACGACAGCGAACTCCGCCCGTACCGACCGGGTGACCCGATCCGCCGGGTGCACTGGGCCCAGAGCGCTCGGCGCGGTGAACTGCACGTCCGCCAGACCACCCAGGCCCAGCCGCCCGAGGCCGTGATCGCCCTCGACGTCCGGCGTGAGTCCTACCAGCGGCTCGGCCGAGAGGACCTCGCCGAGCTCTCCGACCTGGGCGGCGACCAGGCCTTCGAGCACGCCGTCGTGGTGGCCGCCAGTGTCGCCCGCGCGCTCGCAGCCCGGACCTCCCGTGTCGTGCTCGTGTTCGACGGTCCCGAAGGCGCGACCCGGCACGCGGGCGACGTCGGTGGGCTCACCGACGTGCTCGTCGGGCTCGCCGACGTCCGGCTCCGCTCCGACGCCCGCGAAGTCACCGACGTCCTGCCCGAGGTCCGCGGCCGCGACGTGCACGGCATGACCGCCGTCGTGACGGGCACCTGCACCGCGGAGGAAGCCGCCGAGCTCGTCAGCGCGACCAGCGGTTCGAGCCGCGGCATCCTGGCGACGATCGTGCCGCCGGACCCGGCCGTGCGGGGCATCCTCGACCGCGGCGGCTGGCGGACCCTCGTGGTACCGGTCGTCGGCGCGACGCCGTCCGGGGCCGCACGGTGACCGGGGTGAGCGCACCGGCGCGTGGCCGTGCCGACGTGCGCGAGATCCTCGACCGCGACGACGACCTGCGTGACGTCCCGAGCGCCTGGGTCGTGGCCCTCGCGCCGGTGCCCGTGCTCCTCGCCGCCCTCGCCATCCGGCCGCTCGTGCAGGGCATCGCCTGGTGGGCATCGGGTGTCGTCGTCGTCGCCGTGCTCGTCGCCGTGATGCTCGCCGTGCGCCGCCAGACGCCCGGCATCCGCTTCGTCGTCCTGGTCGGCACGGTCATCGCCTGCTCGTGCGCCGCCGCCCTGGTGAACGACATCCAACCGCTCGGGTGGCTCGACGCCGACGGGGCCCTCGGGGAGACGCTCGCCGCGATCCGCCTGAACCCCGCACCACTGCCGCAGACCGACGCGATCCGGCTCGTCGTCACCGCGTCGATCGGCTGGGTGGCGGCGGTCTCGCTGTTCCTCGCCGCCATCGCGCGGATCCCGTCGCTCGCCGCGGCTCCGGCCCTCGTCATCCTGATCGTGCCGGGTGTCATCACCGGGCAGCCCGCCGGCACCCCGCTCGTCATCACCACGGCGGTGGCGTTCCTCGCCCTGCTCTGGCTGTCCGTGCGTCCGGTGCAGCGGGCACTGCCGGCCGCGGTCGTCGGGGCGATCGGGCTCGTCGTGGCCATCGGGCTGCCGACGATCGTGCCGCTCAACGCCAGCTGGTTGTCCGGCGTGACCGGTGCGATCCAGTCGCCGATCCAGCCCGGACGGCCCGGCACCCTGCTCGAACTCGGCAACGACCTGCGCCGTCCGAGCGAGCTCGAGGTGTTCCGGTACCGCTCGTCCGACGGGCAGCCCGAGTACCTCAAGCTCGCCGACCTCGACGAGTTCGGCACGGGGGACTGGGTGCCGACCGTGACGAACGCGGCCGAGGCCGACACGGCCGACGAACAGCAGTGGGCCGAGGGCGTCAACCCGCGCCTGGCGAGCCGCGGCGACGTGACCGTCCGGATCACCGGGCTGTCCAGCACCTACCTGCCGGTGCCGTCGGGTGCGGTGTCGATCGAGTCGCAGTCCACCAACCTCGACCTGTCGCAGTGGCGGTGGATGGGGAACTCGAGCACCGTCCGGTCGACCGGAGCCGCAACCGCCCGCGGCGCGATGTACGAGGTCTACGGGGCCTCGACGTTCGCCAACGACTACCTCGATGCGGTCGCCGCCTCGGGGGTGCTCGCGCGATCCGACGGCCGGGGCTTCCGGGAGCCCAGCCGCCAGCAGCTGCGCACCGACCTCGCCCTGCCCGACGACCTGCCCGCCAACATCTCGACCACCGCGACCCGGGTCGCCGCCGCCGCGACTGACGACTACGGGCGGGCGCGGGCCCTCGAGCAGTGGTTCCGCAGCGACCTGTTCACCTACTCCGAGACCGCCCCCGTCGAGCAGGGCTACGACGGCGACAGCATGGACGTCGTCTCGACGTTCCTGAAGGTCCGCGACGGGTACTGCGTGCACTTCTCGTCCGCGATGGCCGTGATGGCCCGCACGCTCGGCATCCCCTCGCGCATCGCGGTCGGGTACCGTGCCGGGTCGCCGCAGCCCGACGGCGAGTACGCGGTGTCGAACCGGCAGCTGCACTCCTGGCCCGAGCTGTACATCCAGGGCGCCGGGTGGGTCGCCTTCGAGCCGACGCCCGACTCCGACGAAGCTGCGCCGTCCGAGGAGCCCTCGGCCTCGCCGACCGCAGCGGCACCGGAGACCCCGCTGCCGGCGCCCGAGCAGACCACCCCGGCGGACGAGTCAGCGTCACCGACCCCGTCGGCGTCCCCGGTTCCGGGTGCCACGGGTGCGTCCGGCACCGGCGGCGGCGGAGGACCGGTCGGGCTGCTCGTGGGCCTGCTGCTCGTGCTCGCGGTCCTCGTCGCCCCGGGCCTCGTGCGTGCTGTCCGCCGCCGGTCGAGGCTGTCGGCGATCGCTGCCGGTCGGTCACCCGCCGTGCAGGCGTGGCGCGAGTTGCTCGACGACGTCGCCGACCACGGGTACGCGCCGGGCCTCGCGCCGCCGGGTGACGCCGCCGCCGTGGCCCGGACCGCCCGAGCCGTGCTCGGACGCCTGCGGCCCGGGTTGCCGGAGTCGGTCGTGCCGCACCTGGAGGCCGCGGTCGATGCGGTCGATCGTGAGCGCTTCGCCGCCGGCGGAGCCGCATCGGTGGACACGGCGGCGTTGGAGCGTCACGTCCGTGACGCTCGGGAGGCGCTCGACGCCTCGGTCCCCACGGTGCGCGTCGTGCGGTCGCGCCTGTTGCCGCCGAGTCTGCTGCCGTCGTCCGCCTGGTCCCACGACGGGCCGAAGCCTCGCCGTCGCGATCGTCGCACGGCCTGACGCGGGCGCGTGCGCACCGTGCGAGCCTCGCACGGTGCGGGGTTCGTCGGGTGGTGCGTGGTTGGTGGCTCGGTGCGGGGCTGTGGGCGGGCACGGGGCGGTCGTGCGGGCACGGGGTCGCGAACCTCGCACGGTGCGAAGCCCCGCCGCTGCCGCCGCACGCCGCCCGCGCCCGCGCCGCCGAGCGCGGCACCCCGCGTCAGCGCCGGCGGATGACCGCCTCGACCAGGGTCGCGACGAGCTCGCCCGGATCGACCCCGGGCAGCGCCGGCGCGTCGAACACCAGGCCGACGTTCGCCCCGATGAGCACGGTCGCGAACTCCTCCGGGGTCATGCCGACCTCGACCTCGGGGTGGGCACCGAGCCACAGCCGCACCAGCTCGAGCACCCCGTCCTGCAGGATCCGGCGCTGCCGGATGAACTCGGGCAGCAGCTCCGGGTGCCGCACCGCGTACCCGCGGAACGCCGAGAGCAGCGCGAACTGCTCGCTCTGGTCGTTCTGCCCGAACGCGGCGCGCAGGACGTCCCCGACGTCGACCGCGGCGATGTCCGCGTGCACGAGTTCCTGCAGTGAGCCGAGCACGACGTTCGTGGACCGCTGCATGACCTGGGCGAGCAGGTCTTCCTTGGACGAGAAGTTCGAGTAGACCGCACCCTTGCTGAACCCCGCGCGTGCTGCGACGTCGTCGAGCCGTGCGCCGTACACACCCTGTTCGGCGAAGACCGCGGCTCCGGCGGCGAGCAGGCGTTCCCGGACCTCGGCACGCGGGATGCGCTGGGTGGGGGAAGCGTCGTCGCTCATCGGTTGCTGCTCCGACCTGTGGTGGTGGTCGTCGGGGAGAGCATCGTGGGGGAGACCTGCCGCGCCGCGCGTCTGATCCCGCGCGGCATCAGCGAAGCCCCCATCCCCACGTCTGCTCGGAACCGGCGCGTTCGGGTCGCGTCGGTGCTGTGCGGACAGCGTTCACCGGGACCATCCCCGGCAGAACTGCCAGGACGATACCCGGCGGTACTGATCGTAGCGTCGCGGGGCCGCGGAGGACAGCCCCTCAGTCCTCGTGCTCTTCTCGGACACTGCCGGCACCGGTCCGACGGCCCGGGCGCCGGAGCAACCGGAGCGCGTCCGGTCGCAGGCTCCGACCGCGCCGGAGCAGCGAACCGAGGGTCGACTTCGGCTGCCAGTCACGGCCGTTCGGCAGCCCCCAGCCCCGGCGGACCGCTCCCCAGCGGAGCCCGAGCGACAGGGTGATCGCGAGCAGGATGCCGAGGGACGGCGACCCGAGCGCCGAGGCGATCACCATCACGGCCGACGCCGCGACGGCCACGGTGGCGTACAGCGCGTTCCCGCCGAACACCGCCGGTACCCGCCGCAGGAGCAGGTCGCGCATGGCCCCGCCGCCGACCGCGGTGATGGTCCCCATGATGATCGCGGCGGGCCAGTCGAGCCCGGCGTCGTAGGTGCGCTGCACGCCGACCACGGCCCAGAACCCGATCACGGCGGCGTCGAGCACGGTGAACAGCCGGTCCCACGTGAGCTCGGAGAACGACACGAGGAACGCGATGAGCGCCCCGGCGACGGCGACCGGCACGTACAGCGGGTCGACGAGCGCGACGGGTGGCCCGTTCTGCAGCAGGGTGTCGCGGAGCATCCCGCCGCCGAGTCCGGAGACGAACCCGACGACCAGGAACCCGAACAGGTCGAAGTCCATCGCGCGGGCGATGGAGCCGCCGAGCAGGGCGGACGCGAAGACCCCGGCGAGGTCGAGCACGTTCGTGACCGACGCCAGGCCGTCGACGGACAGCAGGTTCATGAGAACCATCAAACATCACGTCGCACGACTGGCGGGCCGTTCGGCGGTTAGGTTAGCCTCACCTTCGTCATGCTCGCCACTCTCGTCATCGGTCTCCGTGAAGGCCTCGAAGCCACGCTCATCGTCGGCATCATCGCCGCGTTCCTGCGTCGCAACCGCGTCCCGCTCGCCCCGATGTGGTCGGGCGTCGGGCTCGCGGTGCTGCTCAGCATCGCCGTCGGCTTCGGGCTGCAGGCCGTCGAGCAGGCGTTGCCGCAGGCCCAGCAGGAGGGCATGGAGGCGGTCATCGGCATCGTCGCCGTCGTCTTCGTCACGGGCATGATCGTCTGGATGCGCACGCACGCGCGCACCCTGACCGCCGATCTCGAGGCCAGTGCCACCGCGGCGCTCGGCCGCGGCACCGCCTGGGCCCTCGCCGGCATGGCGTTCCTCGCCGTCCTGAAGGAGGGCTTCGAGACCTCGGTGTTCCTCCTCGCCACGTTCCAGGCGTCGTCGGACACCGGCCTCGCCGCCCTCGGCGCCGTGATCGGCATCGCGGCCGCGGTCGTCGTCGGCTTCGGCATCTACACCGGTGGCGTCCGCCTCAACCTGTCGCGGTTCTTCACCGGCACCGGGGTCTTCCTGGTCTTCGTCGCCGGCGGCCTGGTGCTGACCGTCCTCCGCCGCGCGCACGAGGCCGGCTGGATCGTCATCGGCCAGCAGCGCACCGTCGACCTGTCGTGGCTCGCCCCGAACGGTTCGGTGCAGGGCGCCCTGGTCACCGGCGTGCTCGGCATCCCGCCGGACCCGCGGGTCATCGAGGTGCTCGGCTGGGTCCTCTACGTCGTCCCGGTGCTGGCCCTGACGCTCTGGCCGCGCGCCTGGCGTCCGTCGCCGGGCCGCCTGCCCCGGGTGCGCGCCGTCGTCGCCGGCGCACTCGCCGTGGCGGCAGCGGCACTCGCGATCGCCGTACCGACGGGCGGGGTCGACCTGCCCCGCACCACCGCGGTCAGCGGCGACGCCAGCTCCGTCTCCGCCAGCGTCGACGGTGCGTCCGGCGTCCTCCGCGTGGCCGGCACCGGAACCGGCCAGGAGGCCCGAATCACCCTGCCGACGTCGGCCCACCGCCGCGTCACCCGCGCGGGCGTGGCCGCCGACCGGTGGCGCGTCGTGCAGGACGGGAACACTGAGCAGGGGAGCGGTGCCGACCGTCCGTCGACCCTGACGCTCGACGACCTCGTCACCCTGTTCGGCCGCCTGCCCGTCGGGGTCTCCCCGTCGACGAACCCCGGCCCCTTCGCAGCGCGCTGGGCCGTGCGCGACACGGTGACCCTGTGGACCGTCCGCGGTGGGGTCCTGGACGCGACCCGCGACGAACGCGAGGTGCTGACGCTGAGCGGTGGGGGCCTCCCGTCCGCGCGCACCACGACACTGGACCGCACCGTCTGGTCCGTCCCCGATGCCCGCGTCGAGCGGTCGGCCGCCTCGGTGGCCGCAGCGGACTCGCGATCAGCCGACCTGCTGCTCTGGAAGGCCTGGCTGCCGATCGCCCTCGGCATCGCGGCCGCCGCGCAGGCGCTGCTGGCCCTCCGTGACCGCCGTCGCCGGCGACTCCCCACCGTCCCCACCCCCGAACCCGTCCCCGCTCGTGGCCCTCCGGCCGCGGACCCTGCAAGGAGCACCGACCATGTCCTTCGGTAAGCCCGTCCGACCCCTGATCACCCTGGGCGCCCTCGGCGCCGTCACCGCCCTCGCACTCACCGGGTGCGCCGGCGGGTCCACCGGAGCCGACGGCTCCGGTTCCGGCGACGCGAAGGTCTCCCGCGTCACCATCACGCTCACCAACGACGGGCAGGACGCCTGTGCGGTGTCCTCGACGAAGGTCCCCGCGGGCCCCGTCACCTTCACGGTCAAGAACGAGTCGTCGACCGCGATCACCGAGGTCGAGCTGCTGCAGGACCAGCGGATCCTCGGCGAGAAGGAGAACCTGGCACCCGGCCTCGACGCCGTCCGGTTCACCGCCACGCTGACCGGTGGGAAGTACCAGGTGTACTGCCCCGGCGCCGAGACCGAGCTGACGGACTTCACCGTCACCGGCAAGGCCGCGTCGACAGCGAACAGCAGTGCCTCGACCCTGCTCCGCGACGGGACGAAGGGGTACGCGACCTACGTCGACGGCCAGGTCACCGACATGGTCGCCGCGGTCGAACAGATGCAGGAGCACATCGACGCCGGCGACCTCGACGCGGCGAAGACCGACTACGCGAACGCCCGTCCGTTCTACGAGCACGTCGAGAGCGACGTCGACGGCTTCGTCAAGAAGGGGTTCAAGGCCACCGACAACGCCGGCAACCTCGACTACCTGATCGACATGCGCGCCTCGAACCTCGACCCGGCCGTCGGCTGGAGCGGGTTCCACGCCGTCGAGAAGGACCTGTTCCAGGCCGGGAAGATCACCGCGTCGACCAAGCGGACCGCCGCGGACCTGACCGAGGACGTGCAGCTGCTCGCGAAGCTCGTGCCGACGCTCGACTACAAGCCGGAGGACCTGGCGAACGGTGCCGCGGGTCTGCTCGAAGAGGTGCAGTCGAACAAGATCACCGGCGAGGAAGAGGCGTACAGCCACATCGACCTCGTCGACCTCGCCGCCAACGTCGAGGGTGCCCGTCAGGCCTTCGCGTACCTCAAGCCGGGGCTGACCAAGCTCGACCCGACCCTGACGAAGCAGATCGCGAAGCAGTTCGACGCCACGAACACGATGATGGACGGCTACCGCGACGCTGACGACCTGGGCGGTTTCGCCACGTGGGACGCCGCCACCAAGAAGTCCGACGCGAACACGATCTCGCAGCAGATCCAGGCGCTGCAGGACCCGCTGTCCCGCCTGGCCGAGAAGGTCGCGACCGCGTGACCGAGCCGGACGAGGCACCCCGCGCGGACGAGGCACCCCGGGCGAGCGTCTCCCGCCGTGGTCTGTTCGGCGCCGGCCTGGCCGTGGCCGGCGCCGGGGTGGGCGCGGCTGCGGGCATCGGCGGCGCCACCGCGGCGACCGGCGTGAACCCGTTCACGGCGGCGACGAACGGCGACGAGTCGATCGACCTGTCGCAGAGCCAGCCGTTCTACGCCACCGCGGCCCGGCAGCCGCAGGGCGGGATCCGCACCACCCCGCAGCGGTACTGCGTCTACATGACGTTCGACCTGTCGACGACCGTCACGACCGAGCTGCAGGTGCTCCTCGCCCGCTGGTCGGCCGCGATCGCCCAGCTGCAGGCCGGCAAGACCGTCGGCAGCGTCGAACCCGCGCACGGCAACGGGGTCGGTGCCGACACCGGCGAGGCGCTCGACCTCGGGCCGGCGTCCCTGACCGTCACGGTGGGCCTGGGACCCGGCGTCTTCGACGAGCGCTTCGGGCTGGCCGACCGCCGTCCGGCCTCGCTCGCCGACATCCCGACGCTGCCGAGCGACAACCTGCAGGAGGGCCTGACCGGCGGGGACCTGTCCCTGCAGGCCTGCGCCGACGACCCCCAGGTGGCGTACCACGCGGTGCGCGACCTGGCACGGATGGCCCGCGGCACGGCGACCGTCCGCTGGACCGTGCTCGGCTTCGGTCGGGCATCGGCCGGGCCGCACCAGAGCACGCCCCGCAACCTGATGGGGTTCAAGGACGGCACCCGGAACATCACGACCGACGCCGACCACGACCGGTTCGTCTGGCTCGACCGCGACGCCGGGTGGATGGCGGGCGGCAGCTACCAGGTGGTGCGGAAGATCCGGATGAACATCGAGACCTGGGACGCCGACGTCGTCAGCGACCAGCAGCGGGTGTTCGGGCGGACGAAGATCCAGGGCGCACCGCTCTCCGGCGGACAGGAGCACACCACCCCGGACTTCCACGCCAAGGACGACGACGGTGCGACGAAGATCGACGCGACGTCGCACATCGCCCTCGCCGCGCACGAGGCGAACGGCGGCGTGAAGATCCTGCGCCGGCCGTACAACTACACCGACGGGCTCAACGAGTACGGCCAGCTCGACGCCGGGCTGCTGTTCATCGCCTACGTGAACGACCCGGACCACTTCACGCGGCTGCAGCGGAAGCTCGGTGCCTCGGACCGGCTGAACGAGTACGTCTCGCACATCGGCTCCGCGGTGTTCGCCGTGCCGCCGGCACCCCGCAAGGGGTCGTACATCGGCGAGCAGCTCTTCCGATGAGCTGAGTCGCTGACCTGAGGCGCTGACCCGAAGGGGTGGGCGCCCTCCGCCGTTTCCCTGGAGGCGGAGGACGCCCGGGTCGCGGAGTCTCGCCGAACGGAACCACCGTCGACTTGCTGAAAGCGACCCGGCACGACGCGTCGCGGTGCGACAACCCCGAGAGTACCCCGCGGATCAGCGGATCCGCAGTGATCGACCGGGATGGGACAGCAACCGTGACCGCCAGGTCGCGCGACGCGTGCGCCGGACGAGTCCCGGGCCTCCTGGCCGACGTGAACGGGCCGCCTCACCAGGGTGAGACGGCCCGTTCGCGTGTGTGCCCGCAGGCTCGGGGTCAGTCCGTCAGGACCGTCGCGGCACGTCGTGCGCGGTTGCGGCGGAGGACCACGAGTGCCGTGATCCCGGCGAGCAGGAGCAGGCCCGCCGCGATCGCCGGAGCAGTCAGGTCCGCACCCGTGTAGGCGAGGTCGCCACCGGCGCGCGGGTCGTCGTCGGTCCCGCCGACGCCACCGATGCCGGCGTCGTCACCGTCACCGGCGCCGGGGCCGGGGATGACCCCGCCGCCCGGGTTCGGGGTCGGGGCCGGGGTCGGGTCGACCGGGTCCGTGGGGTCGGTCGGGTCCGTCGGGTCGGTCGGGTCGACCGCTGCGGCGACCGGGATCGTCACGGCGAGGGTGACGGTCTGGTCACCCGGAAGGGTGACGACGAGCGGTGCGTCCGTCGTGGCGACCGGCTCGGCCACCGCGGCGAGGGAGACGGAACCGGCGGTGCGGGCGGCGGCGCGTGCGGCCGGCGCCTCGATCTCGGGGACCGTGACGGTCAGGGTCGCGCGACCCTGCTCGTCGTTCTTGTCGGTGATCGTCGGGTCGATCGCCGACGATGCGAGCTCCTTGCCGTCCGCGGTGACCGAGACGGAGCCGGCCTTCGCCGGGTCCTCGCTGCTGAACACGAGCGACGACAGGTCGAGCTCGATCTCGTCACCGGGCTGGAAGCCACCGGCCGGGGTCGGCGTGACCGTGACGCCGACGGCGCGCTGGTCGACCGGGGGCGTGACCTTCGGGTTGGCGAGGAAGTAGTCCACCTGGGCCTGCAGGTCGACCTGGCCGGAGTCGGCGACGTTCGTGCCGGTCGCGAAGGCGGCGAAGTTGTCGCCACCGGTCGACAGGAACGAGTTGACGGTCACCTTGAGGGTGTCGGTCAGCGCGATCGCCTTGCCGTCGAGGGTCATGCCGGTGATGCGCTCGCCGCGACCCTTCGACGGGTCGTAGGTGTACGCGAAGCCGTCCGAGACGCCGAGCTTCAGGAACGGACGCTCGAGGCCGTCCGGCTGCCACTGCTGCTCGAGGGCGTTCTTGATCTGCTGGCCGGTCATGTCCTTCGTCACCAGGGTGTTGGCGAACGGCTGGACGAGCGCGGCCTCCTTGTAGGTGACGGTGCCGTCCGGGTCGCCGGCGCCGCTGGACGCGTAGACCATGTCGGTACGGAGGCCACCCGGGTTCATGAAGGCGACCTGCGAGCCGTTCCGCTCGGTGGCGCTGCGCTGGACCTCGGCGATGTAGTTGCCCAGGACGGACTCGCCGCCGCGGTTCTCGGCCTTGCGGTCGGACTGCACGGCGCGACGCAGGTCACCCGTGATCTCGCCGAGCTTCTCGCCGCCCTTGACGTCGGCGACGGCCTTCGCGGCGGTCACGATGTCGCTCACGGCGTTGACCGAGGTGGTGTCGGCGGGGACACGCTTGTCCTCGTTGACGGAGGTGACCGAGGACGTGATGCCGGTGAGCTGCTTGTCGGCGTCTACGGTGAGCTGCAGGTGTCCGAGGTTCACCCCGTAGGACCCGGCCTGGATCACCGGACGCTTCGTGCCGTCGGGGCCCGCGATGGAGTGGTTGTACGTCGCGTGGGTGTGCGCCGACACGATGGCCGAGACCTTCGACGAGACGCCCGAGGTGATCTTGCCGAACGCGCCGGTGCCCGTGGCGTCGGAGAGCGCGCTCGTGGTGGCGCCCTCGTGCACGAGGAGGACGAGCACGTCGGCCTCGCCGTTGTCGTCCTTGCCGTCGGTGAGCTGCTCGGCGTACCGGTTGACCTGGCTGACGATCGGGGCCATCGCGAGGCCCTCGACGCCGCCGGGGCTGACGAGCCCGGGGATGAGGTCCTCGGTGGTGGCACCGATGAAGCCGACCTTGACGCCGCCCTTCTCCACGATGGAGTACGGCGTGAAGGCGGGGTCGGTGGTGCCGGCCTTGACGATGTTCGCCGAGACGTACGGCCAGTCGGCGCGGTCCTCGATGCGGCCGGTCAGGTCGTCCTGGCCCTTGTCGAGCTCGTGGTTGCCGATCGCGCTGACGTCGAGGTCCATGGCGTTCAGGGCGTCGATCGTGGGGGAGTCCTGCTGGATGAGCGAGGTGAAGGTCGAGGCGCCCACGTTGTCGCCGACGCTGGCGAAGATCGTGTTCGGGTTGGCCTCGCGGTACGACTGCACGACGCCGGCGAGCTTCGCGGCGCCGGCGGCCTTGTCGGCGGCGGTGCCCTCGGACTCGATGCGACCGTGGAAGTCGTTGACGTCGATGATGTCGATCGTCGTGTCGCCCTCGGCGGCGACGGCTGCGGACGGGACGGACAGTGCGACCAGGACCCCGGCGGTGGCGAGGGCCGCGCCGGCGCCGAGGCGTCGTCGGGTCGTCGCACCGGCGGTTCCGGTGGTGTGGGAAGTGTTCATCGCCGTCGAACCTACGAAGACGCACAGGCGACTCGCCAGACCCCTGCGCAACTCGTCACACGACGTTCACACGGCCGTCCCCTCCGCCCGCCCGACCCGGTTCAGTCGCGGCCGAGGGCGCCCTTCACCCGCTCGGTGACCTCGGTCGCCATCGCCTTGGCGGAGTCCTTCACGACGTCGAACTCGACCGGGTCACCCTTCAGCAGGCTCTTCGCCGTGTTGATCGCGTACTCCTTCGTGATGTGCGGGGGCAACGGCGGGACGCTCCGGCTGACGTACGCGTCGATCAGGGTCACCCCCTGGTGCGCGAACGCGCGCTCGACCGCCGCCTCGACCTCGGAGTCCTCGTGCACCGCGATGCCCTGGAACCCGAGCAGCGTCGCGTACCCGGCGTAGTCGATCGACTCGACGTCCTGCGAACCGCGCCACATCGGGTTGCCGTCCTCGGTGCGCATCTCCCACGACACCTGGCCGAGGTCGTCGTTGTGCATGACCACGATGACGAGCTGCTGGTTCGGCCAGGCCGCCAGGTACTTCTTCACGGTGATCAGCTCGTTCATGCCGAGCATCTGGAATGCACCGTCGCCGATCGTGCACACCGCCGGACGGTCCGGGAACGCGAACTTCGCCGTCACCGCGTACGGCATGGCTGCGAGCATCGTCGCGAGGCGGCCGGACATGTCGCCGCGCATGCCCTCGCGCAGCCGGATGTGGTGGCCGTACCAGTCGGCCGTCGTGCCGGCGTCCGCGGTGACCGTGACGCCGTCCGGCAGCCGGTCGTTCACGGCCTGGATCACCCGGCGCGGGTTCACGCCGTCGTCGTAGGCGACCTCGGACTGCGCACGCATCTCCGACTCCCACTCGCGCATCTCGTCGGCGACGGTCTGCTGGAAGGACCTGTCGGTCTTCTGCTCGAGCAGCGGGAGCACCGCGTCGAGCGTCGAGCCGACGTCGCCCCACAGGTTCAGCTCGGTCGGGTACCGCAGGCCGAGCTGCTCAGGCTTGATGTCGACCTGGATGCCCCGGGCCTGCCCCGTCTTCGGCATGTACTCGCCGTACGGGTAGTTCGTGCCGAGCAGCACGAGGGTGTCGCAGTCGCGGATCTGGTGCAGCGACGGCAGCGACCCGAGCAGCCCGAGCTGCTGCGAGTGGTACGGCACGTCGGACGGGATCACGTCCTTGCCGCGGAGTGCTGTGATGATCCCCGCGCCCGCCTTCTCGGCGGCGGCGAGCACCTGGGCCGTCGCACCGCGCGCACCCGCACCGACCAGGAACGTCACCTTCGACCCGGCGTTGATGATCTCCGCCATCTTCCGGACCTCGTCGGCGGGCGGCGTGATCCGGGTGGACGCGGGGACGTCGCTCGACCGCGAGGCCCAGTGCTCCAGCGGCGGCGCGTCGTACGCCATCGCCTGCACGTCGTGGGGCAGCACGACGACGGCCGGCTGCTTGCGGAGCGACGCCGTGCGGAACGCGGTGTCGAGCACCACACCGACGGCTTCGGGCGTGGCCACCGTCTGCACGTAGCAGGCGACGTCGGCGAACACGCGCTCCAGGTTCGACTCCTGCTGCGTGAACGACCCCATCGCTGCGAGCCCCTGCTGGCCGACGATCGCCACCACCGGCTGGTTGTCCATCTGCGCGTCGTACAGCCCGTTCAGCAGGTGGAAGGCGCCGGGACTCGACGTCGCGACGCAGACCCCGACCTCGCCGGTGAACTTCGCGTGCGCGGTCGCCATCAGCGCCGCGATCTCCTCGTGCGTGGGGCGGACGTACTCCAGGCCGTCGCCCGTCGACGCCGCCTTGCCGAGCGCGCCGTCGAAGGCGCCGATCCCGTCGCCGGGGTACCCGAACACGCGGGAGACCCCCCACGCCTTGATGCGGTCGATGACGAAGTCGCTCACGGTCGTGCTCATGGCACCAGCGTGCGCGGGCGCGCACGGGTCCGTTCACAGGCACCGGACTGGAGGCGCGGATCACGTGACCGACGTCGGTCACGTGATCCGGGCCTCCAGGCCAGGGCGCCTGTGCTGGCTGGTGCTCGGTGTCGGCTCCTGTTCGGTACCGGCTACTGCTCCTGCGCGATCAGCGGACGCAGCGTGCGGTGCGCGATGCGCAGCCCCTCGAGCACCCGGTCGTCGGTGCCGCCCCAGAGCGGGTCCTCGTGCTCGACGCTCAGCGTGCCGTCGAAGCCCGCCTCGTAGAGGCGGTCGACGACGCGCGGCCAGTCCACGACACCGCGTCCCGGCACCCGGAACCGCCACCAGCCCATGTCCCACGGGTCGTCGCCCTTGTCGACCTTGCCGAAGAACCCGTACTCGTTGCGCCGCTCGGGGAACAGCTCGAGGTCCTTCGCCTGGGCGTGCACGATGTGCTCGGCGAACGGCAGGATCGTCTCGACCGGGTCGATGCCGATCCACGTCAGGTGCGACGGGTCCCAGTTCAGGCCGAAGCCCAGACCGGTCACCCAACCCCAGAGCTCGGGGGAGTACGCGATGTTGCCGGGGTACCCGTCGGGGTGCCAGCCCTCCATCACGCAGTTCTCGATGACGAGCCGCACGCCGCGCTCGCCGGCGTAGTCGACGAGCTCGGGCAGGACCCGGTTCCCCTCGGCCGTGTTCTCGCGGACGGACTTCGTGGTGTCGCGCCCGATGAAGGTGCCGACGTACGGGACGCCGAGCGTCTGCGCGGTGTCGATCGCGTGCTTGAGGTGGGTCCGCACCGCGGCACGGTGCTCCGGGTCCCGGTGCAGGTTGTTCTCGTAGTACGCGAGCGCCGAGATCTCGAGGCCGGTGCGGTCGAGCAGGGCGCGGGTGGCCAGGGCGTCCTCGTCGGTGAACGTGGCGACCGGCAGGTGCGCCGCCTCGAAGTCGCGACCGCCGGTGCCGGGCCAGACGGCGACCTCGAGCCGCTCGTAGCCCTGCTGCTGGGCGAACCCGGCGATCCGGTCGAGTGACCAACCGGGCAGGCAGGCGGTCAGCATGCCGAGCTTCACCGGATCTCCCGCCAGGTCGTCTCGGCCGCGCTGCCGATCACGGCCTCGATGATGTCGGCGGAGCGGGCGCCGTCCGCGAACGTCGGCAGTCCGTCGGGGGCCACCCCGGTGCGGACCGCGGTGTAGGTGTCGGCGACGAAGGCCGCGAAGGCGTCGAGGTACCCCTGCGGGTGCCCGGCCGGCACGATCGCCAGCCGGCGCTGGTCCGGGTACCCCTGCGACGGGTCGCGGACCACGATCTGGGCGCCGCGTTCGTTGCCGAACCAGGCCGACTCGGGCTGCTCCTGGTCGAACGCCGCGCTGCCGCGGGTGCCGTCGACCTCGAACCACAGGCGGTTCTTGCGGCCCGAGGCGACCTGCGAGATCACGACGTTGCCGATGCGGCCCGTGGCCGTGCGGAAGGTGGCGACGGCGGTGTCCTCGGTGGTGACCTCGGCGCGCTCGGCCGCATCGGCCACCGGGTCCGGGTCGGGGGAGCCGGAGAACGACGGACCGGACGCCGCCGGCCGCGTCGGGTAGACGATGTCGGTCGCGGCGGACACCGAGGCGAAGCGCTCACCCGTGACGAACTCGACCAGGTCGCACCAGTGCGAGCCGATGTCGGCGAACGCGCGGGACAGCCCGCTCGAGGTCGGGTCGACCCGCCAGCTCGAGGCGTCCTCGTCGAGCATCCAGTCCTGCAGGTAGTGGCCGTGCACCGCGAGCAGCCGGCCGAGCTCCCCGTCGGCGACGCGCGCCCGGATCTCGCGGACCATCGGGTGGTACCGGTACACGAACGGCACGGTGGCCACGACACCGGCTTCGGCAGCGGCGGCGACGAGCTCGGCGGCCTGCGCGGGGTCGATCGCCAGGGGCTTCTCGCACACCACGTTGATGCCGGCCGCGATCACCGCGAGCGCCTGCGGGTGGTGCTGGTCGTTCGGGGTGCAGATGTGCACGACGTCGGGGGCGTCGGCGATGACCTCGTCGAGGGAGGCGTAGCCACGGGGCAGGTCGAGCTGCGCCGCCACCTGCTCGGACCGGGCGGCGTTCCGGCCGAGCACACCGAGGACCTCGGCGCCGGAGGCCCGGGCCGCCCGGGCGTGGACGCCGGCGATCATGCCCGTCCCGACCACGGCGACACGGAGGCGTCGCCCTTCGTACCCACTGCTCATGGTGCTCCCTCGCGCCGGACTGACACCACCGTAGCGGCCCGGTCATCCACCGGGGCCGATGAGTACCGTCTGCTGCATGTCGAGCCTCCAGACCAGCCTGCTCATCCTCGGAGCCAGCGGCGACCTGTCCAAGCGCCTGCTCCTGCCCGGCCTCGCCACCCTGCTCCAGGTGAAGGACGACTGGGACATTCAGCTCGTCGGGGCCGGTGTCGAGGACCTGTCCGACGCCGACTGGAAGGCGCAGGTGCGCGAGTCCTTCGAGAACGCGCAGGCGTCGAAGAACGAGGAGGACGAGGGCGCCTCGGGTGACACAGCGCTGCCGGAGCGACTGCAGGCCGTGGTCGACGCCTCGACCTACCGGAAGGCCGACGTCACCGACCCGGACGACCTGCGGGCACTGCTCGCCGCGTGCGAGCACGACCCCGCGATCTACTTCGCGCTGCCGCCGGCGGTCACCGAGAAGAGCTGCGAGCAGCTCGCCCACCTCGACCTGCCCGCCGGCACCCGCCTGGCGCTCGAGAAGCCGTTCGGCACCGACGCCGACAGTGCCTCGCACCTGAACGACCTGCTGCACTCGTTCATCCCCGAGGAACGCATCCACCGCGTCGACCACTTCCTCGGCCGCTCCACCGTCCTCAACCTGCTCGGGCTGCGCTTCGCCAACCGCATCATCGAACCGCTGCTCTCGTCGCAGCACGTCGAGCGCGTCGACATCGTCTACGACGAGACCCTCGGTCTCGAGGGCCGGGCGCGCTACTACGACAAGGCCGGGGCGCTCACCGACATGATCCAGAGCCACCTGCTGCAGGTGATGGCCGTCGTCGCGATGGAGGCCCCCGCCTCGATCAAGGCCGACGACCTGCGCACCCAGAAGGAGCTCGTGCTGCGGGCCGTCCGGCCGTGGGGCGGCGACGTCGTCACCGCGGGCAAGCGCGCCCGGTACACCGCCGGCACCGTCGGGGACCGCCAGCTGCCGTCGTACGTCGACGAGGACGGCGTGGACCCGTCGCTCGGCACCGAGACCCTCGCCCAGCTCACCCTGGAGATCGCGAACTGGCGCTGGGCCGGCGTCCCGTTCACCCTGCGGTCCGGCAAGGCGCTCGCCGCGCAGCGCCGCGAGATCGTCATCACGTTCAAGGACTCCCCGCACGTGCCCGAGGGGCTCACCGGCACCGAGTTGCCGGACCGGCTGCGCATCTGGATCGCCCCGGACGAGATGCAGCTCGAGCTCAACGTCAACGGCGCCGGTGACCCGTACACGATCGACCACACCAGCCTCGAGGTGACGTTCAACCCCGGGCGCCTGAGTGCCTACGGCGAGGTGCTGGCCGGCGTGCTCGAGGGCGACGCGACGCTGTCGGTCCGCGGTGACAGCGCCGTGCAGGGCTGGAAGGTCGTCGGGCCGTTCCTCGACGCGTGGAAGGCCGGCAAGGCACCCCTCGACGAGTACGCCGCCGGGTCCGTCGGCCCGGACGGCTGGGACAACATCGAGGCCTGAGCCCGAGTGGCGGCGTAGCGTCGGGCGACGTGAACACCACCGACGACGTCCTGCAGACCGTTCCCGAACCCGCCGGCGCCGACATCCGTGTCGACGACGTCCCCTACGACCACGAGGGCACCGAACTGCTCGGTGTGCTCGCGAAGGACGCCGCGGTCGCGGGCCGTCGTCCTGCCGTCCTCGTCGTGCACGACTGGCACGGCGTGAACGAGCACGTCGAGGCCCGGGTGACGATGCTCGCCCGGCTCGGCTACGTCGCGTTCGGCGCGGACATCTACGGCGCCGGTGTCCGCCCGGGCGACGACACGGCGGCCCAGGTCGCCGGCGGTTTCTACCAGGACCTGCCCCTGCTGCGGGCCCGCGCCACCGCCGGGCTCGAGCGACTGCTCGCCGACCCGGACGTCGACCCCACCCGCGTCGTCGTGATGGGGTACTGCTTCGGCGGCTCCACCGCACTCGAACTCGCACGGACCGGGGCCGACCTGGTCGGTGCCGTGGCGTTCCACGGTGGCCTCATCGCGCACGAACCCTCGGACGCCGCGGACATCCGTGCGAAGCTGCTCGTCCTCACCGGGGGCGCCGACCCCGTCGTGCCGGACGAGGCCGTGCACGCGTGGCAGGACGAGATGCGGGCGGCGCCGGACGTCGACTGGCAGGTCGTGACGTACTCGGGTGCGATGCACGCGTTCGCGGTGCCGGGCACCGACGCTCCGGACCACGGCGCGCAGTACCAGGAGCGCGCCGACCGCCGGTCGTGGCAGGCGCTCAGGGTGTTCCTGGCCGAGGTGTTCGACGAGGAGCCCGCGGCGCTGTGACGTTGCGGCCGTCGGAGACCGTTCGCGACACGCCGAGCACGGGGGCCGGAGGGCCTCGATTGGCGCCCGGGCCGCACCTGTTGTAGAGTCTTCCACGGCCGCAAGGCCACGCGCTCGTAGCTCAATGGATAGAGCATCTGACTACGGATCAGAAGGTTGGGGGTTCGAGTCCCTTCGAGCGCACAGGCAAGCAGCACGACGAAGGGCCCCGGTGGATTCCACCGGGGCCCTTCGTCGTTCCGGCCGGCGTGCGCGCACGGGTCCGTCCGTTGCGCGTCACGTCCGTGCGACTTCGTGAGCAGGAACGGTCGAGTCCCCGAGACGGACTCGACCGTTCCTGCTCACGAAGTGGCCGGCGTGTACGGCTGGGCCGCCGCGATGACCTCGGACGCACCGGCGATGCCGAACGACGTGAAGAGCGGTGCCCACAGCGCCTTGAGCTGCGCCACGAGCTCGTCGTCGGTCAGCTGCGTTGAACCGTCCACCATGCCCAGCGTCGTGTTGAGGAGCAGCAGGACGGACGGCTGGACCGCGGCCGCGTCCACGTCCGCCGCCGCGACCCCGGCGCTGACGAGCTCGCCCCGCGTCATCTCGAACCAGTCGAAGCCGCGCGGCACCGGCACGCCGGCCTTGCCGAGTTCGTGCAGGAGCCGGACCGCGCCGCCCGCGACCGAGCCCCGGCGGACGTCCATCCCGGTGGTCAGGAGGAACACCGTCAGCCGCTCGATGCCCGGCTGCGCGGGGAGTGCGTCGAAGAGTTCACGCCAGCGCTGCTGCTGCAGTTCGATGACCGCCGTCGCCAGGTCCTTCTTCGACGGGAACAGGTGGTACCCGATCGCCGACTTCGGCTTCCCCATCGCCTCGGCGACGCGGGAGAACGTGGTCGCCTCGTAGCCGAAGGCGGCGAACTGCTGCCCCGCGGCATCGATGATGGCTCGTCGAGAGGCCTCCATGGCGAGCTGCCGCTGGTTCATCTGGCGCGGTGTCCTTCCTCGCCCGGAGCTGAGCGATCAGTGAACACCACATCCTAGGGCCGCTCATGATGACGGCCCGTCCCCTGCCCGCGTCAGGCGGCGCAGAACGTGTGCCAGGCCACGTCGATCCCCTTCCGGTGCAGCGAGTCGAGTCCGACGTCGAGGTGCTTCCGCTCCGCGTCCACCAGGTGTGCGCACCGGTGGTCCTGGGCGACGGTCTGGGCCTGGCCGAGCGCGGTCACCAGGTCCGTGTCGATGGCGTCGAGCTGGGGGCGGATGGTCGTCAGGTCCGGGGCTGTCGTGGGTGCGGTCCACGGGTTGTGCGTCCAGTGGTTGATGAGGCCGCGCTGGACGACCTTGCTCGCGGCGATCTGTGCGCGGATCACCCGGGTCACCAGCACGGGGTCGACGCCCTGCTGCTCGGCCAGGGTCACCGCTTCGTCCACGACGGCCTGTTCGCGCACCGGATCGGCGACCGGCTTCCCGCTGAGCCACTTCGACTCCGCCACCGGGTCGGCGAGCTCGAGCCGTCGGAGGATGAGCGTGCCGATGGTGTCGAGCTCCGCCGTCGACGCCGCGGGACGGGAACCGTCGTGGGAGATGGTCATCGTGGAACCCGTCGGTTCGGCGGACGTGGGCAGGGGATCGGCGTTCGCCGCTGAAGTCGGCAGGGCGATGCCCGCCGCGAGCAGCCCGAAGGCCAGGGCCGTCGCGGCGGTCCGGCGGGTGCGGTGCCGGGCGGTGGTCGGGGTGGTGGGGTGTGCGGTGTTCACGGGGTTTCCTTCCCGAACCGGCGCCGGACGCGTCGGGTCAGATCGTCGATGATCGGTTTGATGACCTCGTCGTAGAACGGGTAGACGCCGAAGTGGTCGGCGCCCTCGTCGCAGTAGCAGTCCATCGAGATCGCCTCCTCGAAGTTCGAGAAGACGTAGGTGGCACGGTGCGGGAACACGGCGTGCGGCTCGTCGTCACGCGGGGTCGTGGTGGTCACGGCGGTGCTCGATCCCGGTCAGCGGCCGGTCAGTCGGCCAGCAGCGCCGCGGGGACGCCCGGGTCGCGCCCGGAGTCCACCACGGCGTCGATCTCGGTGGACCCGTTGCCCGACCCGACCGTGCGGTTCTGGATCTGGTTGAGCGACCAGTTGCCCGGCAGTGGCTCGAGCTGGTTGCCCGCCCAGGCCGGCGACATCCCGGCGACGAACGAGAAGTGCGCGAGTCCGGCGCTGCTCACGGCGGTGCACGTGGCGCGGGAGCCGTAGACGCCCGCTTTGTACAGGTTCCCCCGGTCCCGCAGGCCGGCGGCGACGCCACGGAAGTACGGCACCACGAGCGACTCGTCCTGCGCCGCGGTCGCGTCGAAGTCGGCGGCGAAGTAGACGGTGGTCTGCTTCGGGATCCCGAGCTTCCGGGCCGCGTCGTGGGCGCGGTGGGCGTCGCGGACGCCCTGTTCCTCCGTGAACCACGAGGCAGCGAACCCGCCCTCCTCGAAGATCGGCCACAGCCCGAGGCCGGCGCTCGCCATCACGCGGAGTTCCTCGGGGGTCAGGGCCTTGTCGAGTGCCCCGGAACGCTGGTGGTTCGTGAGGTACCGGCCGACGCTGGTGGCACCGGACGCCCGGACGGCGGCCGCGCGGGCGTCGTCGAGGCGCACCGCGGTGTCGGCACCGGTCGTCGCACGGTCCGGGTCACCCGTGCTCGCCGCCAGGGCTGCCCAGGTGCCGGCGTCGCACGTCCCGGTCTGCTCGGCGGGCGGGAACGCCTGGAACTGCTGGAACGCACGGACCACCGCGGCGTCCGCCGCCGAGTAGGCACTGCTGAACACGACGCGCTCGCCGTTCAGCACCAGGAGCGCCTTGACGAGCAGCACCCAGGCGCCGGTGGCCCCGACCCCGACGACGCTCGGGCCCGCGGCACGGAGCGCGGCGGCCGTCCCCGGGCCCCAGGCACCGTCGACCGTGACGCCCACCGCGACCTGCACCGCGCGGATCGCCGCCGAGTACGTGCTCGTGTCGACGAGTCCGCTCGTGCTGCCGTACGCGCCGCCGGTCGCCTCGGCGTAGGTGCGGTTGAGGTACTGCTGCACCGTGCGCACCGCTCGGGACCCGCCGGAGGCGAGTCGCACGGGGTCGACGGTCAGGAGCGCGCCGAACAGGTGCGCCGACAGCGGGAGCGCGCCGGGCTCGGCACCCAGGTCGGACCGGAGCGCCTGCACGGCCGCGACGGTGGCCGCGTCGTACTCACCGGTGAGCGTGACGGTCGAGGCGCCCTTGCAGACCAGTCCGGCCTGGACGAGCCGGCGCCAGGTGGCGGCGTCGTCGCCCGTCTCGGCCCCGACGTCGCCGTGCTGCTCGAGCTTCCGACGGGTCGTCGGCCCGAACGTCGCGACCACGGGGGAGATGCCGAGCAGCGACTGGGTGGCCTGCACGATCCCGAGCACGGTGCCGCTGCCGGTCAGCCCGTCCTCGTCCACGTGCACCCATCCGTGCAGGTGCCCGAAGGTCGTGTTGAGCCAGCGCTGCACGGCCAGCACGCCCGAGTCGGCGGAGCCGGACGAGCCGGAGGAACCGGTCGACCCGGTGGAGCCGGCCGCGCCGGACGGGGTGGCGGCGTCGGCCGGGGCCGCGAGTGCGGTCGTGACGAGCGGGACGGTGGCGGTGATGCCGATGAGCGCAGTTCGGCGCGAGATGTGCACGGGGGTGCCCCTTCAGTTGCCTCGAGCGTCCGCTGGCCGTCGATCGCGCTGTGCGATGCTGATGGCCGCGGCATGGTCCGAGCAACTTCGTCCCTCAACTTGGGACGGTCCTGCAATTCGGCAGACGATCGTCTGATGAAGCGCTCAGTCCGCCCGTTCCGGGGGGTCCGGCTCAGCGCGCGAACGCCGCCAACCGGTCCCGCAGCGCACGCTCCAGGTACGGCTCGAGCGACGACGCCCACGTCGCCGTGATGTGCGTGCTGTCCCGGTAGACCAGGACGCCCCCGACGACTGCCGGGCACGTGGTGTCGGTGCAGTAGTAGCGGCTCAGGTCGATCGAGGCTGCCTTGCCCCCGGCCGCCCGGAACGCGGCGACGGCCTCGACCGACGAGTCCGTCAGGCCGAGTGCTTCGGCGCGCGACCGGTCGCAGGCGTCCGTCGTCGGCCCGGACATCGTGCTCAGGCAGGCGACGACGTCGGGGCGGGGCACCGGGTTGTCACGGACCGCGATGACGGGCAGCTCGTCACCGGCGGCCTGCTCCCACGCGTCGACCAGGCCGTTGCGGGTGGCCTTGTCGCGGGCCGTTCCGGGCGGCAGGCTGACCGGCATCTGCGTGGTGGAGTGGGTGACGACCAGGGCGTCGGCGTCGCGGTGCTCGCGGACGTAGTCGATGGCGGCGTGCTTCCACGAGTTGCAGCCCCGCATCGACGAGGGGCTCAGTGAGTCCTGCTGCGCGGTGGTGAGGTAGCACCCGCCGGCGCCGGCCAGGTCGATCCGCCAGCCGTTGTCGTCGGCGATCTTCTCGTACGCACCGAGCAGTGCGTTGCTGTGCGAGTCGCCGATGACGATGAGGTGCTTCGACCAGCCGGTGGTCTTGCCGAGGACGCAGGGCCGGAACGTGCCGCTCCAGCACTCGGCGCGGTTGTCGTCGTCGTCCTTGGCCACGGCCGGAGCGGGCACACGGACGTCGGCGAGCTCGGGGTCGACGCAGGGGTCGGCGAAGCCGATGCGCGCGGCGGCACCGAAGCAGGACTCGTCGTCGTCCTCCTGCTCCGCGGTGACCTGCTTCGTGACCGTGGTCGCGTTGACCTCCTGCACGTAGACGGCGGTCAGGGTGGCTGCCCCGAGCGTCACGACGGTGAAGCTGCAGATGACGGCGAGGGAGACGACGCCGCGGGGCTGCAGGTCCCGCAGCCACGTCGAGAACCGGACGGGTTCCTCGAACCAGATGGTCGTCGCGGTGGCCAGACCGATCGCGACGAGCAGCACCGCCGAGCTCGTCGCCCAGTCGAGCGGACGGCCGAGCATGATCGGCAGGATGACGACGAGGGGCCAGTGCCAGAGGTAGAGCGCGTACGAGATCCGACCGAAGAAGGCGACGGGCCGCAGCGCACCGACGTCCTCGAACTCGGTCCCCGCGCCGAACAGCAGCACGAGTGCCGCACCGGCGACCGGCAGCAGCGCCGCGATCCCGGGGAACGCCGTCTCCGGGGTGATCACGACGAGGGACAGTGCGAGGGCCACGACGCCGATGCCGGTGGCGACCAGGCGGACCCGTCGGGCGACCTCGGTGCGGACCTCGGGCAGGTGCACGGTGGCGACGAGACCGCCGAGTGCGAACTCCCACGCGCGGGTGCCGGTGGAGAAGTAGGCGACGCCGGGGTCGGTGGCGGTCTGCACGATGCTCCACACGAGGGACAGCACGACGACGCTGCCGAGCAGCAGCCGCGCGGTCTCCAGCGGCGTGAACCGACGGCGTGCGAGTGCCCCGACGCCGAGCAGCAGGAGCGGCAGGAGGATGTAGAACTGCTCCTCGACCGACAGCGACCAGAAGTGCTGGAACGGTGAGGGGGCGTCGGCCGACGCCAGGTAGTCGACGGCGTTCGCCGCGAGCTCCCAGTTCTGCAGGTACACCGTCGAGGCGATCAGCTCACGCCCGTACTGTCCCCACAGCGCGTTCGGCACGGCGACGAGCACCGCGATGCCCGTGACGACGATGGTGAGGAACGCGGCCGGCAGCAGGCGTTTGGCCCGGCGCGACCAGAACCGTCCGAGCCGGATCGTGCCCGTCGCGAGCTGTTCCCGCAGCAGCAGCCCGGTGATCAGGAAGCCGGAGATCACGAAGAAGACGTCGACGCCGACGAACCCACCGTGCAGGGCGCCCGGCCACAGGTGGTAGACGACGACCGCGAGGACGGCGAACGCGCGGAGGCCCTGGATGTCCCACCGCGTGGTGTCGCGCGCTCGGTGCGCGGGGCCCCGCTCGCCCGGCGTTGCTGTACTCACTGCGTCGATCCTAGGAGACGAGGACGGCTCCGCCGGGCGTTCTCGGCGCGGACGCTACGATCCTTCTCCAGAGGGGGGGGGGCCGATGGACCTGCGCTGGTTGACCGCGTCCGACGACGAGTTCGCGGCGGAGACGGCGCGACGACCGCGGATGCGCCGCCCGCGACAAGCCCCGTGGTGGTGGAACGCGCTGCTCCTGGCGATCGAGGTCCCGCTCGCGTGGCTCGCGTCCGCGCTCGTGGTCTGGGGCACCGGGCTCGTCCACAACGGTGCGGGTGTCGGGGACGTCGTCCGCTGGGCGGCCTGGTTCGTGGTGCTCGTCGCCGGTGTGGTCGGGCTCGTCGTGCTCCTGGTCCGGGGCGAACGACGTCGGACCCTGCGTCCGGACGAGGTTCGGGCGGTGCTGACGGGGGAGGCCAGTGGGTACCCGGCGCGTCCGGTCCGTCCGAAGCCGCTCGACTCGATGATCACCCCGCGCTACTCCGGCATCCGCGTCCACCCCCGGTTCGGCGCCGCCCCCGTGCACGTCGACGGCGTCCCGGACGTCGAGTTCGGCTGCGTCCTGCGGCGCTGGATGGTCTCGCGGGACTGGACGTACCTGACCGTCCGGCTGCCCGGAGCGTTGCCGCACCTGCTCCTCGACGCCACGGCGAACGACGGTCGTCGCAGCGACCTGCCGGTGGTGCTCCGCCACCGGCAGCGGATGTCGCTGGAGGGCGACTTCGACCGGCACTTCCGGGTGTGGGCGCCGGAGGACTACGGCCGGGACGCGCTGTACGTCCTCACCCCTGACGTGATGGCGGCGCTCGTCGACCACGCGGCCGGCTGGAACGTCGAGATGGTCGACGACCGGCTGGTCTTCTCGGCGCCGGGGACCGCGGACTGGTCGCGCCCTGCGCCGTGGATGCAGGTCGAGGCAGTCCTGGGCGAGGTCGTGCCCCGTGTCGTGCGCGCCGCCTCCCGGTACCAGGACGACCGTTCGTTGCTCGAGGACGGGCACGCCGACGCGATCGCCGCCGCGGGGCGTCGCCTGGTGCTCCGCGACCGGCGGAAGAGCCGTCTGCGAGCGACGTGGGCGGGGGCCGTGTGGATGGGCGTCGTCTGCGTGTCCTACAGCGGACCGTTGGCCGTCGCGGTGGTCGGTTCGCTCTCGGTCCTCGACCACTGACCGTCGGCGCACGCCTGCGACGTGGCCCCGGTACGGAGGGGAGGCCCGTGGCGGTGTCGCCACGGGCCTCCCGTTTCTCAGGTGGTGCGTCGACTACGCGACGGTCGCGCGCGCCTCGGCCAGCGACGGGTAGTCGGTGTAGCCCTCGGCGGTCGCGCCGTAGAAGAGCTCCGGACGCGGCTCGTTGAGCTCGGCGTCGTGCTCCCAGCGGTGCGCGAGGTCCGGGTTGGCGATCGCGGCGCGGCCCACGGCGACGGCGTCGGCGTGGTCGCCGTCGACGATCGCGATGGCCTCGTCTCGCGTGGTGAGCGACGAGAAGCCCGAGTTCACGATGAACGGCGCGCCCGCGGTACGGCGGACGTGCTGCACCAGGTCACCGGTCGGCTCGGCGTGCAGGACGTCGACGAAGGCGAGGCCGAGCGGCGCGAGGCCCTCGGCGACGGCGGTGTAGGTGGCGCGCACGTCGTCCGCGTCGTCCTCGATGACGCCCTGGATCCCGTGCTCGGGCGACAGGCGGATGCCGGTGCGGTCGGCGCCGATGGCCTCGGCGATGGCCGTGGTGACCTCGATCGCGAAGCGTGCGCGGTTCTCGGGGGAGCCGCCGTACTGGTCGGTGCGGGTGTTCGACACCGGCGACATGAACTCGTGCACCAGGTAGCCGTTGGCGCCGTGGACCTCGACCCCGTCGAGTCCGGCGGCGATCGCGTTGCGGGCGGCCTGCACGAAGCCCTGCACGGCCTCCTGCACCTCGGCGGTGGTCAGCTCGTGCGGGACGGGCATGTCGGCCTTCGAGCCGTCGGCCAGGTGCGTCTGCCCGGGGGCGGCGATGGCGGACGGGGCGACGATGCGCGGGGTCTGCGAGATGTCGGTGTGCGAGACGCGGCCACCGTGCATGAGCTGCATGACGATGGTGCCGCCGGCGGCGTGCACGGCGTCGGTCACGCGGCGCCAGCCGGCGATCTGGTCGTCGGTCTCGATGCCGGGCTGCCCGGGGTACGAGCGGCCCTCCTGCACGGGCCAGGTGCCCTCGGTGATGATCATGCCGAGGCCGGCGCGCTGCCGGTAGTGCTCGACGAGCAGGTCGTTCGGGACGCCGTGCTCGCCGGCGCGGGTGCGCGTGAGCGGGGCCATGACGACGCGGTTCGACAGGGACAGGGCGCCGATGGAGGCGGGTTCGAAGAGCTTCACGTCAGGGCGAACGACGAGTTGTCCCATGCAATTCCGCCTCGGAGCACTTCTTCAGGCAGTGCGGTCAGTCGCGCGGGCACACGAGCGTCGACGAGCGCACCTGGCCCTCGGGCCGGATCACCTGGTGCTGCGAGAGTGGCTTGCCGCAGAGGGGGCAGCCCCGGTCGATCGTCCGGTCGTCGATGCCCTCGGGGCGACCGGCGCCGATCTGCGAGGGGCCCATCTTGTTGATGAGCGTCGTGTTCCACCGTTCGTACCACTGGCCGAAGCGTCCCACGGTGCATCCTTTCGTTCGTGCACGAACCATTATGGCACTGATGGCCGCGGATCACACCTGGTCGACGCGCTCCAGCAGCTCGGTCAGCTCGTCCTTCAGGGACTCGAGTCGGGCGAGTGGCCACCCGAGCCGGTCGGCGACGGCGAGCGGGACCGCCTGGGCCCGGTCGCGCAGGGCGTGCCCGGCGGTCGTCAGGGACACCTCGAGTTGGCGTTCGTCGGCGGCGCTGCGGGTGCGGCGGACGTAGCCGGAGGCCTCCAGTCGCTTGAGCAGTGGGCTCAGCGTGGCGGAGTCGAGTCGCAGCTCCCCGGCGATCTCGCGCACCGACCGCGGGTCCCGCTCCCACAGGGCGAGCATCACGAGGTACTGCGGGTGGGTCAGGCCCATCGGCTCGAGCAGGTCGCGGTACAGCCCGATGACACTGCGGCTCGTCGCCGCGAGTGCGAAGCAGAGCTGCCGGTCGAGCGCGAGCGGGTCCGGTGCGGTCTGGGTCATGCGTTCAGGGTACTTCGTTCGTGCACGAAGTGGTGTGGTCGCGACCCGGGGCGGTGGGCGCAACGGCCTGGAGGCCCGGTGCCGGTCTCGTGGACCGGCACCGGGCCTCCAGGGTGGTTGCGCTGGTGCGTCGACTACGCGCGGTGCGCGGGCGGGTGGCCCGAGTCGTGCGCGTTCGCGTCCGGCTCCACGGGGAGCGCGTGGGTGCCGGTGTGCGTGTCCTCGTGGCCGGCGACCGGGTGGGTGCGCTCGAGCTTCGCGCCCTCCACGTCGACGTCCGGCACGATGCGGTCGAGCCACTTCGGGAACCACCAGGCGCTCTTGCCGAGCAGGTGCATCGCCGACGGGATGAGCAGCATGCGGACGACGAAGGCGTCGATCAGCACACCGAACGCCAGCCCGAAGCCGATCGGCTTGATGGTGGACGAGTCCGAGAAGATGAAGCCCGCGAACACCGAGATCATGATGATCGCCGCCGCCGTGACCACCGCGCGACCCGCGTGCAGACCGCGCTGGACGGCCACCTTCGCGCTCGCGCCGTGGGCGTAGGCCTCACGCATGCCGGACACCAGGAACAGCTGGTAGTCCATCGCCAGACCGAACAGGATGCCGATCTCGATGATGGGCAGGAAGCTCAGGATCGGTGCCGGGTCGTGCACACCGAAGACCGAGCCGAGCCAGCCGAACTGGTAGATCGCGGTCAGCCCACCGAACGACGCCAGCACGGACAGGATGAACCCGGCGGTGGCGGTGATCGGCACGAGGAACGACCGGAACACGATGATCAGGATGATCAGCGAGAGCCCGACGACCACCACGAGGTAGAGCGGCAGCACGTTCGAGAGTTTCTCGGACACGTCGATGTTCGCCGACGCGTTGCCGGCGACGCCGAGGGTGACCTTGCCGTCGTCAGTGGAGACGGTCTGCTCGCGCAGGTCCTTCACGACGTTCTCGGTGGAGACGCTGTCCGGGCCGCCGGCGGGCTTCACCTGGAACGCGACGATGTCGCGGTCCTTCGAGGCGCCGATGGGCAGCACGGCCTTCACGTCGTCGTTCTTCGCGATCGCCTGGCCGATGGTGACCTCGGTCGCGGTGACGTCGCTCTTGCTGATCGACTCCGGCAGGGTCGCCACGACGAGCAGCGGGCCGTTCTGCCCGGCGCCGAACTCCTTCTCGAGCGTCTTGTAGGCCTTGTACTGGCTCGACTCGACGGCCTCGGACGAACCGCTCGGCAGGCCGAGGCGCATCTGGGTCGCGGGCAGGGCGATGGTGCCGAGCACCGCGACGCCGAGGACGAGGGTGATGACCGCGCGCCAGCTCGACATCGGCTTGTTCGGGATCCGCGTGGAGTCGGTGTTGCCGATCTTCGCGCGCTCCTTCTTCCGCAGGATCCGCATGCCGATGAGCGACAGCAGGGCCGGGGTGAACGAGGTCGCGATGAGGATCGCGAAGAGCACCGCGACCGCACCGACCGTGCCCATCAGGCCGAGGAACGGGATGCCGGTGATGTTCAGCGCGAGCAGCGCGACGATGACCGTCGCACCGGCGAACACCACGGCGTTGCCCGAGGTGCCGTTGGCGAGCCCGATCGACTCGTGCACCTGCATGCCCTGCTTCAGCTGGGTCCGGTGCCGGTTCAGGATGAACAGCGAGTAGTCGATGCCGACCGCCAGGCCCAGCATCACCCCCAGCACGGGCGTGACCGAGATGAACTCGACGACGCTCGAGAACGACAGGGCGGTGAGCGAGGCGACGCCGACGCCGAGCACGGCGCTGACGAGCGGGACCGCGGCGCCGATGACCGTTCCGAGCATCAGGAGCAGCACGATCGCGGCGATGATGACACCGCCGATCTCCCCCGGGCCGAGGATCGACGGCACACCCTGTGCGATGTCGTTCGAGACGTACACGTTGACGCCCTGGATGTCGGCCGACTCGGCGTCGTCCGCGATGGCGGTCTTCGTGTCCGCGGGGACCTCGTAGGTCGACTTCGTGAACTGCACGGTGCCGATCGCGGCGCTGCCGTTGTCCGACACGAAGCGGATGTCCTTCGACAGGTCGAGCCGGGCCGCGTTTTCGTCGAGTTCCGTCTTGCCGTCTGCCAGCTTCTTGGCCGCTGCATCGAGTTGCTGCTGGCCAGACTCCAACGACGTCTGCTGTGCGTCGAGCTTCGCCTGGGCCGCCGCGATCTGCTGCTGAGCTGCCGCCGCTGCGGCACCGGTCAGCGCCTGAGCCTGTGCCTTTTGCGCGTCGATCTGCTTCTGAGCTTGTTCGATCTGCTGATTGCCGGCATCGATCGTCTTCTGCTGGTCGCTTAGCTTCTTCTCGTTGGCTGCGAGCGTGGCCTTGCCGTCGGTTATCTTCTGCTGGCCCTCGTCGAGCTGGTCCTGGGTGGCGAAGCCGCTCGTCGTGCCCTTGACGCCGTCGAGCTTCTCGAGGCCGGTCAGGAAGTCGTCGATCTCGGACTGCTGCGACGACGAGAACGCCTTGCCGTCCTTCGTCTCGAAGACGATCGTGCCGTTGCCGCCGTTCGCCGACGGGAACTTGTCGGCGAGCTGGTCCTGCACCTGACTGGTCTTGGTGTTCGGGATCGTGATCGACGACGAGATCGTGCCGGCGAAGAGCGTGTACGTGACGCCCGCGACGGCCATGATCACGACCCAGGTGATGATCACGAGCCAGTGGCGTCGTGCGGAGAACCGTCCGAGACGGTAGAGGAGACCGGCCATGCGGTTGCCTGCGGTCCTTTCGTGTCAGGTGCTGGTGGTGCGGGGTGCGCCGGTGGACCCCTGGGGGATGAGGAGGTGGAGCGGTGTCAGTCGTCGGCCATGTAGCCGCTGCGGACGCTGTGCACGAGTCGTGCGAGCAGGTCGTCCCACGCGTCGAGCGCCGGTCGGTCGAGCTCGGGGCCGGACGTCGCCAGCCAGTGCTCCGCGATGACGACGATGCCGCTCATGAGCGACTCGACGAGCAGTGCGGCGTCCAGGGGGTCGGCGGCCGGGTAGCGCCGGGCGACCTCGTGCCGGAGTCGTTCGGTCACCCGCGAGAACGCCGTCTGGGTCAGGACCGCGGCCTTCGGGTCGTCCTTGCCGGGGTCGCCGAGGATCCGGTACATGCTGGCGATCGCGGGAGCCAGGTCGGCACCGCGGGCGGCGGACTCGAGCTCGTCGAACATCGAGGCCCGGCTGCCGTCGCCCACCGGGGTCCGGGCCATGTCGGCGAGGAACCGGTCGATGATGACGGACAGCTCCTGCTCGCACACTGCCAGCAGGACCTCGTCGAGCGAGGCGAAGTGGTTGAACACGGTGCGCCGGGCGATGTCGGCCCGGGCAGCGAGGTCGTCCACGCTGAAGTCGCGGCCGCCACGCTCGTCGATCAGGTCGCGAGCGGCCTGCAGGATCGCCGCACGGTGCTTCGCCTTGAGGGCAGCACGGCGGTCGGTCGCGATGGTCACGAGATCGAACACTAGGTGCATCGATGCACTCGGTGCAACGATGTTGAGTGCATCCCCAGGTTCGTCCCCCGGCGCAGAACGTCTGTGCTGCACCGCTGTTCAGGCGGAGGTGCCGGGTGCCAGACTGGCCGGACGAACCGCCACCGTACGAAGGAGTACCGATGCCCGTCCGCCTGTCCCCGGAGACCCTCGACGAGATCGCCGCGAGCGGTGTCGCCGTGCCCACCTACGACCGCGACGGCATCACCGCCGGCATCGTCCACTTCGGCGTCGGCGGGTTCCACCGCGCGCACCAGGCGATGGTGATCGACCGGCTCCTGCAGCGCGGCGAGGCCCGCGAGTACGGCATCTGCGGCATCGGCGTGCTCGAGCAGGACCGTCGGATGGCGACCGCGATGGCCGAGCAGGGCGGTCTGTACACGCTCGTCCTCAAGCACCCGGACGGCACCCGTGAGTCACGCGTCGTCGGCAGCATCGTCGAGTACCTGCTCGCCGTCGACGACCCGGACGCGGTCGTCGAGAAGATGGCGCACCCGGACACCAGGATCGTCAGCCTGACCATCACCGAGGGCGGCTACAACTTCGACCACGTCACCGGCGAGTTCGTCGCCGACGAGCCCGGCGTCGCGGCCGACCTGCGCGGCGACGGCCCGCCCCGCACGGTGTTCGGCCTGGTGGTCGAGGCACTGCGCCGCCGGCGGGACCGCGGCCTCGACCCGTTCACCGTGATGTCCTGCGACAACATCCAGGGCAACGGGCACGTCGCACGGTCGATGTTCACCGCCTACGCCCGGCTGCAGGACCCGGCCTTCGCGGACTGGATGGACGAGCACGTGGCGTTCCCGAACTCGATGGTCGACCGCATCACCCCGGTCACCGCCGACGAGGACCGCGCCTGGGTCCGCGACGAGCTCGGCATCGACGACGCCTGGCCCGTTGTCGCCGAACCGTTCTTCCAGTGGGTGCTCGAGGACGCCCACCCCGCCGGCCGCCCGCCCTACGAGGACGCCGACGTCCAGCTCGTCGACGACGTCGAGCCGTACGAACTCATGAAGCTCCGACTCCTCAACGCCAGCCACCAGGGGCTCTGCTACTTCGGCTACCTGTCCGGGTACCGCTACGCGCACGAGGCAACGCAGGACCCGGCGATCGCGACCTTCCTGCGCCGCTACATGGACGACGAGGGCACGCCGACGCTGCACCCGGTGCCCGGCATCGACCTGGAGGACTACAAGTCGACCCTGATCGAGCGCTTCCAGAACCCCGAGGTGCGCGACACCCTCGCCCGGCTCTGCGCCGAGTCGAGCGACCGGATCCCGAAGTGGCTGCTCCCCGTCGTGCGCGAGAACCTGGCGGCCGGTCGGCCCGTCACGCTGTCCGCCGGCATCGTCGCGTCGTGGGCCCGCTACGACGAGGGCACCGACGAGTCCGGTGAACCGATCGAGATCGTCGACCGGCTCGCCGAGCCCCTGCACCGCATCGCCCTGACCCAGCGCGACGACCGCCTCGCCTTCATCGCGAACCGCCAGGTCTTCGGCGACCTGGTCGACGACGAACGGTTCGTCGCCGCGTACCGCGACGCCCTGGACGGGCTCATCGCGGACGGCGCGCACGCCACCGTGGAGCGCCTGTCACGGTCCTGAGACGCGACCGACCGACGGACGGGAGGCCCGTGGCGGCGCCGCCACGGGCCTCCCGTCCGCCTGTTGCCCACGAGACGGGCGCGGGACGGCGGTTCGTGTCCGCGCGATGACGGTTCCGGTTCACGAACCCCGAGGATCGTGAACCAGAACCGTCAGCCGCTCACAGCGCGACGTCGTCCCACGGCACCGGGGTGCTCTCGCCCGTCTCCCAGTCGCGGCGCAGCACGCCGTAGCCGACCGACCCGACGGCCGGGCCGCCGTCGACGGGCCACGCCTCGCGGTAGTGGGCCTCCTGCACCCACCCGGCGCGGACGAAGACCCGGCGCATGGCGGTGTTGTCCTCGCGGGTCTGGCCCTCGAAACGCGTGATCGCCGGCATCGTCGTGAACACGTGGTCGGTCACCGCACGCAGGGCGGGGACGCCGAGGCCCCGACCCCGGAAGCGACCGGCCAGGCGCAGGTCGAACAGGGGGACGGGGTCGGCCAGGTCCTCGAGGCGGACCAGACCGATGCGGCCGTGATCGTCGTGGTCGAGCCAGGAGGTGTCGTGCTCGTCGTCGCGGTAGGTGCCGGAGTCGACGGCGCTCGCCGCGTCGGCCGCACTGATGCGCCGTCGGACGTGGAACGGGAACTCCTCGGACGTCAGGAACGCGAGCAGCTCCTGGCGGTCGGCGCCGGTGGGGTCCAGACGGGTGAGGCGGACGGCGGGAGCTGGCATGCCGCTCAGGGTAGTTGCACGGTCGTCGGGCAGGCTCGGGGCGTGCGAGGTGGGACGAGGATGACGGCCGCTGCTCTGACGGCGTTGGTGCTGGTCGGGCTGGTGGGGTGCTCCGGCGGCCCGGGCGGGGCGTCGACCGGGCCGACGTCGTCGGCGTCGGCTTCTGCAACGGCTTCTGGTTCTGGGTCGGCTTCCGAGTCCGTGGCGCCGTCGACCGACCCGGCCACTGCCCGGGCCTTCGCGGCGCTGGAGCGGCGGTACGACGCGCGGCTCGGGGTCGTCGCCGTCGACACCGGGGACGGTCGGACGATCGCGCACCGTGCGGGGAAGCGGTTCGCGTTCGCGTCGACGATCAAGGTGTTCATCGCGGCTGCGGTCCTCGACGCCTCGTCCGACGCCGACCTGGCGACCCTCGTGCACTACGACCGCGGCGACCTGCTCGAGTACGCGCCCGTGACGAGCGAGCACGTCGACACCGGGATGACGGTGCGCGAGCTCGTCGACGCGGCGCTCCGCTCCAGCGACAACACCGCGGCGAACCTGCTGGTGGAACGGCTCGGCGGGCCGGACGCCGTCGAGCGGTGGCTGCGCGGCATCGGGGACCGGACGACGAGCGTCGACCGGGTCGAACCCGACCTGAACCAGGCGATCCCGGGTGACCGACGGGACACGGCGACACCGGAGCGGTTCGCGGCGGACCTCCGGACGGTGCTGCTCGGGGACGCCCTCGACGCTGCCGACCGTCGGGTGCTGCGCGAGGCGATGCTCGGCAACACGACCGGGGACGCGACGATCCGTGCCGGGGTGGACCCGTCGTGGCGGGTCGCCGACAAGACCGGCACGGCGTCCTACGGGGTGCGGAACGACATCGCGGTCGTGACGCCGCCGGGGCGCGACCCCGTCGTGCTCGTGGTGATGACGAGCCGGGCCGATCCCGGTGCGGAGCCGTCGGACGCGCTCGTCGCCGCGGCGACCCGTGCCGCGGTCGCCGGGCTGGCCGACTGAGTCGCACGCGTCGCGGGACTGTCGTCGCGGGACTAGCGGAGGGTGGTCGCCCACCGCCCGATGGCGTCGTACGCCCGTTCCCGCACCTCCGGCGCGGACAGCACGACGTCGTGCAGGGCGCCTTCGAGTCGGCGGACCGTGACCTCCTCGCCGAGGGAGAGCGAGCGGTGCGCCACCGTGTCGACGTTCAGGGCGACGTCGGCCCGCGCCATGCCCGGGTCCCACCGCGGCTGGAGCATGCTCTTGTCGCTCAGCATCACCAGGGTCGGGACCCCGATGCCGAGCCCCTTCTCGACCTGTGCCTGGCCGTCGAAGACCGCGGCGAGCCACCCGGGGTGCAGGGGGAAGCCACGCTCCGGCCGCCACTGCTGCTCGTAGGTCCACGACCCCTCGCCCTCGGCCGAGACGGTGCGGGTGTAGAAGCCGGGGTCGACGGCGGGCATCGGCGCGAGGGGGTTCCGACGGGCACCGAGCTTGATGACCGGTGCGACGATGGCCCGGCCGACCGCGGTGGCCTGGAACTCGAGCCACGGGCTGTTCAACACGAGGCCGTGCACGAGCTCCGGGTGCCGGGCTGCCCAGAGCGACAGGGTCAAGCCGCCGGTGGAGTGGCCCATCGGGACGAGTCGGCGGCGGTCCGAGCCGGGGTGCTCGGCCGAGATCGCGTCGAGCGCTGCGGCGATGTCCTCGTCGTACACCGCCAGGTCGTCGACCATGCCCGGGGTCTGGTACGGGCGCAGGCTCCGACCGTACTTCCGCAGGTCCAGCGCGTGGAACCGGGCACCGAGCCGTTCGAGGCGCTCGGCGAGCTCCACCTGGAAGAAGTAGTCCGACCAGCCGTGCACGTAGAGCACGTCGACCCCGTGCAGGGGCCCGCGACCGTGCAGCAGCAGGTCCGTCGGGGTGTGCCGGCGGCGGACCAGGGTGGCGACGACGGGTCCCTCGGAGTCGGTGCCGAGCGGCAGTTCGAGCCGCTCGTACGGTGCTCCGAGCACGTCCTCGTGCCACCCCTGGTCCGTCATGCGCCGAGCGTATCCGGCGCTGCTGCGGGTGGTGCTGGTGCGGCGGGGTCCCACGGCCGTCACCCGACCAGGACCACGACCTTGCCGCTGATCCGTCCGGCGGCCGCCTCGGCGTGCAGGGACGGCAGTTCGGTCAGCGGGATGCGCCGGGTGACCTCGACCGTGAGCACCCCGGCGTCGACCAGGGACACCAGCTCCGCCAGGCGTTCGCGGTTGCGCAGGACGAACACCGTCGCCGCCCGGACCCCGCGGGACTCGTCGCCCGGCGTGGCCATGAACGCCGTGGTGCTCACGACCGCGCCGCCGTCGCGCACGACGTCGACCAGTGCCGCGAAGTCCTGCGGGTCGATCGGGGCGAGGTTGAGCAGCGCGTCGACCGGCTCCGTCACGGCGGCACGGACGTCGGCCGTGGTGTGGTCGATGACCTCGTGGGCGCCGGCTGCCCGGACGGCCTCGATGCTGCGCGGACTCGCCGTCGCGATCACGTGGACCCCGGCGCGGACGGCGAGCTGGATCGCGTACTTGCCCACCACGCCGCCGGCTCCCATGACCAGCAGGCGTTGGCCTGCCTCGAGCCGCCCGTCGTCGAACAGTGCCTGCCACGCGGTGAGTGCCACCGAGGGCAGCGCCGCCGCGTCGGCCAGCGGGATGCTCGTCGGTGCGGCGACCACCGCGTCCGCCGGGGCGATGACGTACTCGGCCGCCCCGCCGTCGAGTTCCATCGGCAGGAACGCGACGACCGCGTCCCCGATCGCGATCCCCTCGACGCCGTCGCCGAGCGCGTCGACGGTGCCGGACACGTCGTAGCCGGGGACGTGCGGCAGCTGGACCGGGATCGGCAGGAACCCGCCCCGCATCCCGTTGTCCGCCGCGTTGAACGCCGAGGCGGCGACGCGGAGTCGCACCTGCCCGGCGCTCGGGGTGGGCTGCTCGACGTCCTCGGTGCGGAGCACCTCGGGACCGCCGACCTCGTGGAACCGTACTGCCTGCATGATCGTGCCCTTCGTCGGTGTTGCTCGTGTGCTTCGAGTTCGAAGCAACTGTCGGTGACGCTAGCACTGCTTCGAATTCGAAGCAACAAGTAGGATGGAACTTGTGACCGATGCGCCGAACTCCCTGACCCCGACGCAGCTCGGGGCGTACTTCGCCTTCACCGAGGTGAGCAGCCTGCTGCGCCACGCGGTCGAGCGGCAGCTGCGCGACGTCGGCGGCCTGAGCTACGTGCAGTTCCAGCTGCTCGCCCGGCTCGGTGATGCTCCGGGCGGGCAGCAGCGCATGACCGACCTCGCCGACGGGGTCGTCTACAGCCGCAGCGGGCTGACCTACCAGGCGCAACTGCTCGAGCAGCGCGGGCTGGTCACCCGCGGGCCCTCGCCCGACGACGAACGCAGCACGGTCGTGACGATCACCCGGGCCGGTCGTGACGTCCTCGCCGCGGTCTTCCCCGGACACATCGAGGCGCTGCACACCCTGCTGTTCGCGTCGATGTCGGACGCGGACGTCGACGACCTCGCGCGGATCCTCGGGGGAGCGGCGGAGCACCTGCGCGCGAATCCGCCACGCTCCGCGGGCGCGCGGCGGCGCAGCTGACCGAACGGTCGCGCCGGCGGGGGGGGGGGGGGGTAGCTGCGGGGGGCCCGCACCAGGAACAGCGTGAGGGGGCCGAG
>NZ_QKTB01000049.1:0-10805 GCF_003234405.1 Curtobacterium sp. MCLR17_045 | reverse complement strand
CCCGCCGACCGGTCACGACTCACCGCCCGCCTCACCCCGCGCGGTCACGTCCCGTCGGCCGAACCCCGGCCAACCGACGCCCTGCGACCACTCGACGCCCCACAGACGGTACGTCCTGACCACCCACGGACCGCCGAAGTCGCACCAACTGCCGCTCGCAGCCCCGCCGCACGACAGTTCGTGCGACCTCGGTGAAGCGCACCCGGCGCGTCGTGCGACCGAGACGATCTGGCGCACCCGCCAACTGCCGCGCGAGCCGCGCGCGAAGAGCCCTAGGACGCCTCGGCGTCGGCGCGCAACCGCATCCGCTGCCCGTCGATGTCGACGAGCTGCCGCTGGATCTCGGCGCGGCGCTCGGCCTGCTCGTGCGGGTCGGCGCGCTGCAGCTGCCCGAGCAACGAGGCCTTGCGGGCGAGCAGGTCGCGCTCGACGAGGGCCACGACGATGCTCCGGCAGTAGGCCGCCAGGTCCTCCGCGTTGCGCGCGGGGATGGGTGCGAGGGCGAGTTCGTGCGTCAGGGTGCGGAGGGGCGCCGGCACGTCGGCGAGCAGCCGGTCGAGCCAGTCCCCCGCGCCGATGACGTCGACGTTGGCGACCACGGCGTCCCGCACCGCGGCGAGCATCGGCGTCGAGAACGTGGCCGACGCGGCGAGCCCGAGCATCGGTGCGCCGACGGACGTGGGCTGCTGCACCATCGCCATCACGGCGTCGCGCTCCATGCGGCTGATCGGGTCGTTCGGCAGCGAGCGGATGCCGGCGACGGGCTCGTCGGGGGTGTCGGCCCCGTCGGTGCCGTTCCCGTTGCGGCCGTCGCGCCCGGCGCCTGCGGACCGGTCGTCCTGCCCGGCGGAGCCCGCACGGCGTCGGGCGGTCTCGACCGACCGACGGACCTCGGGGATCTCCATCCCCAGCCAGCCGGCGAGTTCGCGCACGTAGCCCTGCGTCAGTGAGCGGTCGCGGATACCGGCGAGCACGGGCGCAGCAGCGCGCAGGGCACCGACGCGCCCCTCGACGGTCTCGAGGTCGTGGCCGTCCAGGGTGCGGCGGATCATGAACTCGAACATCGGGCGCTTGTTCGTGACCAGGCGGCGGATGGCGTCGTCACCGCGGGCGAGCCGGAGGTCGCACGGGTCGAGCCCGCCGGGCGCCACGGCGACGTAGGTCTGCGCCGCGAACCGTTGTTCTTCCGCGAAGGCACGCGAGGCTGCGCGCTGCCCGGCCTCGTCGGGGTCGAACGTGAACACGACCTCGCCGTTGGCGTTCGGGTCGGCGCCGGCCAGGTCACCGAGCATCGGGCGCAGCACCTTGATGTGGTCGACACCGAACGACGTACCGCAGGTGGCGACCGCGGTCGTGACGCCCGCGACGTGACACGCCATCACGTCGGTGTAGCCCTCGACGATGACGACCTGCTTCTGCTTCGAGATGTCGCGGCGGGCCAGGTCGAGCCCGTAGAGCACCTGGCTCTTGTGGTAGATCGGGGTCTCGGGCGTGTTGAGGTACTTGGGACCCTTGTCGTCCTCGAGCAGGCGGCGCGCCCCGAACCCGATGGTCGCTCCGGTGACGTCGCGGATCGGCCACATCAGCCGCCCGCGGAACCGGTCGTACGGCGAGCGGTCACCCTGGCTGACGAGGCCGGCGGACACGAGTTCCTCCATCGTGAAGCCGCGCCCGCGCAGGTGGTCCTTGAGCATGTCGTAGGACTTCGGGGCGAACCCGACGCCGAAGTGCTGCGCGGCCGAGGGGTCGAACCCGCGCTCCCCCAGGAACCGGCGGGCGGGGTCGGCGGCGGCCGTGGTGAGCTGCGCGGTGAAGTACTCGAGCGCGGCTTCGTTCGCGGCGATCAGCCGAGCACGGGTGTTGTAGTCGGTGCGCGGCCCGTCGCCCTCTTCGTAGTGCAGGGTGAAGCCGATCTTCGCGGCCATGCGCTCGACGGCCTCGGCGAAGGTGGTGTGGTCCTGCGCCATGATGAAGCTGAAGACGTCGCCGTCCTCGCCGCAGCCGAAGCAGTGGTAGCGGCCGACCTGGGGCCGGACGTGGAACGACGGGGAGCGCTCGTCGTGGAAGGGGCACAGGCCCTTCATCGACCCGACGCCCGCGTGCTTCAACGTGACGTAGTCGCCCACGACGTCGGCGATGTTGACACGCGAGCGGACCTCGTCGATGTCGTTCCGCGCGATCCTGCCAGCCACCCCTCGATCCTAGTTCGTGGGACCGACGTCGGCGGACCGGTCAGACGGCGATGTGGACCGGGTCACGGTCACCCACCACCAGACGTCGGTGCCAGGCGAGTGCGCCCTGGTCGGTCAGGCTCGCGACCTGGTCGACGACGGCGCGCAGTCGGCCGGCGTCGTCGTCCGCAGCGTGCCAGTCGGCGGCGAAGCCCGGCTCGAGGTCGGACGCACCGGTCGCCGCCAGCGCGTCGAGCAGTTCGGTGAGCACGCGGCGCTGGTCCTCGTACACGGGCTGACGGTCGCCCTGGGTCATCACGAAGGCCGCGACGATGCCCTTGAGCACCGCGATCTCGCCGATGATCTCGGGCGGGGTGACGACCGACGCGGCGAACCGCACGAGCGATCCCGAGGCGTAGGACTCGCGGGTGGCCGTCGTTGCGGTGCGCGCGAAGCGGCCGATCAGCTGCGACGTCAGGTTCTTGAGGCGTGCGGCGTCCCGGCGGGAGCCGTCGTACGCGGTCATCCAGAGCGGCAGCGCGCGCAGGCGGTCGAAGGCCTCGAGCAGCTCGTCGCGGCTCAGGTCGTCGCCGACCCACGCGTGCATGGCGGTCACGATGTCGTTCTCACCGACGCGGTCGCCCAGGGCCGCGACGTCGATGAACCCGGCGACGACGGCGTCCTCGAAGTCGTGCACCGAGTACGCGATGTCGTCGGCGAGGTCCATCACCTGCGCCTCGATGCACCGCTGGCGACGCGGGGCGCCGGCACGGAGCCACTCGAAGGCGTCGTGGTCGTCGTCGTAGAAGCCGAACTTGGTGCGCCCGGACGACGACTCCGACACCCCCTGCGCAGCGGGCCACGGGTACTTGCAGCTGGCGTCCAACGACGCACGGGTCAGGTTGAGCCCGAACGGACGGTCGACGTCGGCGCCGGGCCGGACGCCGTAGACCTTCGGCTCGAGCCGCGTCAGCAACCGGAGCGTCTGCGCGTTGCCCTCGAAGCCACCGATGCCGGTCGCCCAGGCGTTCACCGCGGTCTCGCCGTTGTGCCCGAACGGCGGGTGCCCGATGTCGTGCGCCAGGCACGCCGTGTCGACCACGTCGGGGTCGAGTCCGAGCGAGTCGGCGAGCTCGCGGCCGACCTGCGCGACCTCGAGCGAGTGCGTCAGCCGGTTGCGGGCGAAGTCGAGCCCCGCTGTCGGGCTGAGCACCTGGGTCTTGGCGGCCAGGCGCCGGAGCGCACTGGAGTGCAGCAGTCGGGCGCGGTCACGGGCGAAGTCCGAGCGGCGGTTGCCGTGCTCTTCGGGGAGCCAGCGCTCCGCGTCCGCCGGGCCGTACGAGGCGGTGGCGCTCATCCGCCGCTGTGGTGCAGCTCGGCGGCGGCCAGGACCTTGCGGAACTCGGAGTCGACGTCGCGGCTCTCGAGCCAGCGGTCGGGCAGGGCGGTGCGCTTCGGGTGTCCGGCACGACCGCGCGGCCCCTCGGCGTCGGCACCCGGGTAGGGCGCGTCGTGGTCGAGCTGGCCGAGGAAGTCGTCGATCTCCTGCAGGCTCGACGCCATCGCCAGGCCGGCCCGGACGTCGCTGCCGATCGGGTACCCCTTGAAGTACCAGGCCACGTGCTTGCGGATGTCACGGCAGGCGTGCTCCTCGTCGCCGAAGAACTCGACGAGCAGCTCGGCGTGCCGACGGAACCCGTCGGCGACCTCGCCCAGGGATGGCATGTACCGCAGCCCCTCGCCGCGGAACGCCGCGGCCAGGTCGCCGAACAGCCACGGGCGGCCGAGGCAGCCACGCCCGACGACCACGCCGTCGGCGCCGGTCTCGTCGATCATCCGGAGCGCGTCGGCGGCCGACCAGATGTCGCCGTTGCCGAGGATCGGGATGTCGGTGACGGTCTCCTTCAGGGTGGCGATCGCGGACCAGTCGGCGTGCCCGGAGTAGTGCTCGTTCGCGGTGCGGGCGTGCAGCGAGACCGCGGCGACACCGGCGTCGCGCGCGATGCGGGCGGCGTCGAGGTAGGTCAGGTGGTCCTCGTCGATGCCCTTGCGCATCTTCACCGTGACGGGGACGTCGCCCGCGGCGCGCACGGTCTTGGTGACGAGTTCGCGGAACAGGTCGAGTTTCCAGGGCAGGGCCGCGCCGCCGCCCTTGCGGGTGACCTTGGGCACCGGGCACCCGAAGTTCAGGTCGATGTGGTCGGCACGGTCCTCGCCCACCAGGATCGACGCCGCCTCGGCCACGGTGTTCGGCTCGACGCCGTACAGCTGGATCGACCGCGGGGTCTCGGACTCGTGGTGCTGGATGAGCTGCATCGACACGGGGGTCCGTTCGACCAGCGCACGCGAGGTGATCATCTCGCACACGTAGAGCCCGGCGCCGTACTCGCGGCACAGCCGGCGGTAGGCCATGTTCGTGATCCCGGCCATCGGCGCGAGCACGACCGGCACGTCGACCTCGATCGGGCCGATGCGCAGGGGGCCGCCGACTCGCGAGGCGGGTGCTTGTGTGATCGTCATACCTGTCCCATCTTCCCACGTCGGTGCGCGCCGGTAGCGTTCTCCACATGACGACCGACGCCAGCACCCGGTTCGACGCCGACGCCCAGGCCCGCGGCCTGCCGGTCGAAGTGGTCGAGCGCCCCGCCGCGGACTCCCTGCACGAGGCCGCCGAACTGCTCGGCATCGAGCCCGGCGACATCGTCAAGACCCTGGTGGTGAAGCGCCACGACGGCGGGTTCCTGCTCGCCCTGGTGCCCGGCGGCCGCAGCATCGCCTGGAAGAAGCTCCGCACGGTCGTCGGCGTGAACAAGCTCTCGATGCCCGACGCCGCCACCGCGCTCGGGGCGTCCGGCTACGAGCGCGGCACCATCACGCCGATCGGCGCCACGGGCGACCTGCCGGTGTACGCCGACGAGCGCATCGTCGGACGCCGCGTCGCCCTGGGTGCGGGCCGGCACGGGGCGAGCGCCTTCGTCGACGCCGACGCGCTCGTCGCCGCCTACGGCGCGACCGTCGCCGACATCACCGACGAGGAACCGCAGCGCGACTGACGCAGCCGTCAGTCCGGCACCTCGGACCAGTCGCCCTCGGCCCCGGCGAACGAGCCGGCGTCGATCAGGCAGGCGTCGCCCTCGCAGACCGGCGCACCGCCGGGCGTGACGAGCGTCAGCAACGCGGGACGGGCCTCCAGGCCGGGAACGCCGGGAACGCCGGAAGCGGCGGAGAGGCCGCGCACGCCCGGCAGTCCCGTGAGCGCGTCCGGCACGGACGGTACCGACGTCACGGCCTGGAGGCGCACCGCGACCTGGTCACTGATGGTCATGTCCGTCATCGGGTCACCGCCACGTCGGCGCTCGCGTCGTCCGCGGCGCGCTCGGCCGCCGAGGCGACCTCCTCCGGCGTGGTCTCGCGGAGCGCGACCACCTGGCGGAGCACCTGCTCGAACGCCGTGGGGTCCTGGGCGCCGGAGACGCCGTACTTGCCGTCGATCACGAAGAACGGCACGCCGTTGATCCCGTACGCCTGTGCCTGTGCCTGGTCGGCGCGGACCGCAGCGAGCTGGGCGTCGTCGCGCAGGGTGCTGAGGACCTCGTCGCGGTCGAGACCGATCTCCGCCGCCAGGTCGGCGAGCGAGGACTCCTGTCCGACGTGCTCGCCGCGCTCGAAGTAGGCGGTGAACAGACGCTCGACCATCTCGAGCTGCTTGCCGTGCTGCTTGGCGAGGTGGATGACCTGGTGGGCCTTCACGGTGTTGGTGTGGTGCATCGCCTCGAAGTCGTACTCGAGGCCGACGCCCGCGGCGATGGCGGTGACCTGGTCGAGCATCTGCTGCGCCTGGTCGACGGGCATGCCCTTGTGGCCGGAGAGGAACTCGGCCTCGGTCCCCTCGAAGTCGACGGGGGTGTCCGGGCTCAGCTCGAAGGAGTGGTACTCGACCTCGACGGGGCGGCCTTCGCTCGAGGCGCCGAACGCGGCGACGCCGGCCTCGAACTTGCGCTTGCCGATGTAGCACCAGGGGCAGGCGATGTCCGACCAGACATCGACCTTCACGGAGTCGTTCATGCTGACCCCAACGCGCTCGTGCGGCGCGCATTCCCGTGGCACGCAGCGAAACACCGGTGTTCGCAGGTCGAACACCCGATTACGGGTGTGCAACGCACGAACACCGGTGTCTTGCGGAGCCGCCGGAACCCCTACGCGCCGAGCAACCGCTGCGCCAGGTACCCCTGCAGCTGGTCGAGCGAGACGCGCTCCTGGCCCATGGTGTCGCGCTCGCGCACCGTGACGGCCTTGTCCTCGAGCGTGTCGAAGTCGACCGTGATGCAGAACGGCGTGCCGATCTCGTCGTGGCGACGGTAGCGACGGCCGATGGCACCGGCGTCGTCGAAGTCCACGTTCCAGTTCTTGCGCAGGTCGTCGGCCAGGCCGCGGGCGACGGGCGAGAGCTGCTCGTTGCGCGACAGCGGCAGGACGGCGGCCTTCACCGGGGCCAGGCGCGGGTCGAGGCGCAGGACGGTGCGCTTGTCGACGCCGCCCTTCGCGTTCGGCGCCTCGTCCTCGTGGTACGAGTCGAGCAGGAACGCCATGAGTGCACGGGTCAGCCCGAACGACGGCTCGATGACGTACGGCACGTACTTCTCGTTGGCGGCCTGGTCGAAGAACCGGAGGTCCTGGCCGGACGCCTCGATGTGGTTGTTGAGGTCGAAGTCGGTGCGGTTCGCGACGCCCATCAGCTCGCCCCACTCCGAGCCGGTGAAGCCGAAGCGGTACTCGATGTCGGCGGTGGCGTCGGAGTAGTGCGCCCGCTCGCCGTCCGGGACGTCGAATCGACGCAGGTTCTCCGGGTCGATTCCGAGGTCGGTGTAGAACGCCACCGAGTCGGCGATCCACTGCTCGTAGTGCTCCTGGGCCGAGGCCGGCGGCACGAAGTACTCGATCTCCATCTGCTCGAACTCGCGCGTGCGGAAGATGAAGTTGCCGGGCGTGATCTCGTTGCGGAACGCCTTGCCGACCTGCCCGATGCCGAAGGGGGGCTTCATGCGGCTCGTCGTGACGACCTGCGCGAAGTCGACGAAGATGCCCTGGGCGGTCTCGGGGCGCAGGAAGTTCAGGCCCTCTTCGGACTCGACCGGGCCGAGGTAGGTCTTGAGCATCCCGGAGAACTCGCGGGGCTCGGTCCACTCACCGCGGGTGCCGCAGTTCGGGCAGGCGATCTCGGCCATGCGGCCTTCGGGGTCGCGGCCCTTCTTGGCGACGAACGCCTCGATCAGGTGGTCCTCGCGGAACCGGTGGTGGCAGTGCAGGCACTCCACCAGCGGGTCGGTGAAGGTCGCGACGTGGCCGGAGGCCTCCCACACCTTGCGGGGCAGGATCACCGCGGAGTCGAGGCCGACCATGTCCCCGCGGCCCCGGACGAACCGCTGCCACCACTGGCGCTTGATGTTCTCCTTGAGCTCCACACCGAGGGGCCCGTAGTCCCATGCGGAGCGGGAGCCTCCGTAGATCTCACCCGACTGGAAGACGAAGCCGCGGCGCTTGGCCAGGGCGATGACGCTGTCGAGACGGGAGGGCTGTGCCAAAGGGTGCTCCAGAGGTCGCCGAGCTGGGTGCTCGGTGCGGAAACGGTCCGGGCAAGACTACCGGCGATCCTGGCCCGGGAGGCCCGCCCCGGATCCGCCCTCCACGCTCACCTCGCCGACGTGGTCGGCCCCACCCCGCCCAGTGCGGCCACGACGTCGGTCACGTCGGACTCGTCGTTCCACAGGTGGAACGCGATGCGCAGTCGCCCGGCACGCCCCGAGGCGGTGACGCCTGCGGCGGTGAGGGCCCGGAGGGCCGCCCCGTCGGCGTCCGCGAACGTCACGATCGCCTGCCCGTCGCCCTGCCGGGGCGACCCAAGGGCGTCGCACAGCCGATCCGCGAGACCGGTGGCGTGCCTCCAGACCGCCTGCTGGTCGAGCGCGACCGCGTGCTCGAGCGCGGCCACGGCACCGGGCCACGCCTGCCAGGCCGGCGAGACGTCGAAGCGCCGCGCGTCGTCGGCCAGGTGCATGGCGGGGCCGTAGCAGGAGGACCACACGTCCGCTCCCGCGTACCAGCCGGCCTGCACCGGGCGGAGCCGGCCGAGGGCGGTGTCGGAGAGCGTCATGAACGCGACGCCGCGCGGCGCGCAGAGCCACTTGTAGGTGTGCGTGAGCGTCACGTCGAACGGGGCGGCGTCGACGGGCAGGACGCCGGCGGCCTGCGTGAGGTCGCAGAGGGTCAGGGCGCCGACGCGTCGGGCGGCGGCCACGACCGGGTCGGGATCGGTGACCACGCCGGTGGCGGACTGCACCGCGGACCACGCGACGAGGGCGGTGTCGGGCCCGACCGAGGCGGCGAGCCGGTCCAGCGGGACGCTCCGGACCCGGACGCCGCGGTGTGCCTGGGCGAGGAACGGGAAGACGACCGAGCTGAAGTCGCCGTCGGGGACGACCACCTCGGCGCCGGCCGGCAGCGCGTCGGCGACGACCGCGGCCATCACCGAGGTCTGCGAGCCCGTCGCGACGCGCTCCGCCGGGACGCCGACCAGCGCGGCGAAGAGCGCACGTCCCTGCTCGACCAGCGCGCCGTACCGGGCGGGCGACGTCTCGGCCCGCGACCACGCGTCGAGGTCGGCGCGCTGGGCGGCGAGGGTGCCGCGGGTCGGCAGGCCCGCGGTGCACGCCGCCAGGTAGCCGCGGCCGGCGGGGAAGGAGTCCATGCGGACAGCGTCCCGGTTCCCGACCCATCACACCAGAGCCGGTTCGTTGTGCCACCGATAACATCGGATGATGGACGAGATCGATCCCCAGTTGCTCCGGGTCCTCCGCGCCGTGGCCGACGGCGGGTCGATCACCCGCGCTGCCGCCGCACTCGGGTCGAGCCAGCCGGCCGTCAGCCAGCTGCTGGCCCGGGCCGAGCAGCGTCTCGGCCACGCGCTGGTGCTGCGGGGCGGACGGGGCGCGACCCTCACGCACGCGGGGCAGGTGCTCGCCGACCACGCCCTGCACGTCCAGGCCGCGCTGACCGCGGCGCGCGAGGACCTCGACGCCGTCGGCGGACTCAGCCGTGGCCGGGTGCGACTCGCCGGGTTCCCGAGCGCGTCCTCCGCCCTGGTGCCCGCCGTGCTCGCCCGGCTCGCCGCGACGGCGCCCGGCGTGACGACCTCGTACGTCGAGGTCGAGCCGCCCGAGGCACTCGACCTGCTGCGCGGCGGAGAGGTCGACGTCGCCCTCACCTTCACCTACGTCGGCGACGAGGTCGGGACCACCCCGGACCCGGGCCTCGTCACCCGGGCGCTCGGTCGCGACCCGCTCGCGCTGGTGACACCGGTCGAGCCGGGAGGCACGGAGCGACTCCGCACCGCCGGCTCCACCGTCGTGGACCTCGCGTCCCACCACGACGCCCGGTGGATCGGGGGCTGCCCGCGGTGCCGAGGGCACCTGCTCGCCTCGTGCGCGAGCGCCGGGTTCACGCCGGACATCGTGCTCGAGACGGACAACGCGGCCGCGGTGGTGGGACTCGTCGCCGCCGGGCTCGGGGTGGCGCTGCTCCCCCGGCTGGCACTCGCGACGACGGTCATCCCCGCCGGTGTCGCGATCGACCCCGTGGACGACGAGCTGGCCCGGCGTGTCGAGGTGGTCGTCGCCCGTGGTGCCGATCGTGTACCGAGCGTCCGTGCGGCGCTCGACGCGGTGCGCTCCGCGGCCCACCTGCTCGAGGGGCCGCTGCCGGGCTGAGGGGCCAGGCTCGGGGGCTTGGGCTCGGGCTCGGGCTCGGGCTCGGGCTCGGGCTAGGCCGTCGGGGTGTCGACCGCGCCGCCGTAGCGTCGGTCGCGGCTGGCGTACTCCTCGATCGCACCCCACAGGTCGGTGCGACGGAAGTCCGGCCAGAGCCGGTCGAGGAACACCATCTCGGCGTAGGCGGACTGCCACAGCAGGAAGTTGCTCGTGCGCTGCTCCCCCGAGCTCCGGAGGAACAGGTCGACGTCGGGCATCTCGGGCACGTACAGCCGCTTCGCCAGGGCCTTCTCGGTGACCTGGCTCGGCTTCAGGCGCCCGGCTGCGACGTCCTCGGCCATGCCCCGCACGGCGTCGACGATCTCGTTCCGGCCGCCGTAGTTCACGCACATCGTCAGCGTCAGGACGTCGTTGCCCGCCGTCATCCGCTCGGCGGTCTCGAGCTCGTCGATGACGCTCCGCCACAGCCGCGGACGCCGGCCGGCCCACCGCACCTTGACGCCCCACTGGTGCAGCTGGTCACGGCGACGGCGGATGACGTCGCGGTTGAAGCCCATCAGGAACCGGACCTCTTCCGGTGAGCGCTTCCAGTTCTCGGTCGAGAACGCGTACGCCGACACGTGCCCGACGCCGATCTGGATCGCCCCGGCGACGACGTCGAGCAGTGAGGCCTCGCCCGCCTTGTGCCCCTCGATCCGGGTCAGGCCGCGGCCGTTCGCCCACCGGCCGTTGCCGTCCATGACGATGGCCACGTGCTCCGGCACGAACCGGGCCGGGATCGCCGGGGGCGTCTCGCCGGTCCAGTCGATCGGGCGGAACGGTTCGACGTCGTCGGGGCGGCGGGGGCTCATGCGGTGGGGGCTCCTTCGAC
>NZ_QKTB01000048.1:0-14030 GCF_003234405.1 Curtobacterium sp. MCLR17_045 | reverse complement strand
CGCCCTGGCCGACGTGGTCCTGCGGACGTAGCGCGCGGCGGGCGGGGCGGGCTGACATTTCGCGCTGGGCGACAGTTCTCGCCTTCCGGAGGCCGTGCGGTGTCGCTGAGCGCGAAACCTCGGTACCGCCACGTGGCGGCGCGTGGCCCGCGCCGCCCGCCGCGCGCTACGTCCGCAGGACCACGTCGGCCAGGGCGGCCGGGTCCTCGGCGGCGATGAAGGCCTGCTCCTGCGCGGCCCAGCGGTCCCACTCGCGCGCGAAGACCTCGCCGTCGCGGCCGATCGCCCGGTCCCAGCGCACGGCGTCGTCGGCCTCGAGCCACACCCGCAGGGACGCCAGCGGTGCCGACGCCCGCGACAACGCACCGCACCCCTCGACCACGATCGGCAGGTCGGGGTCCACCGACGCCCAGTCCGCGGGCGCATCGGCCGCCCAGTCCCAGCGTCGGTACCCGCTCGGCGCTCCGAGGACGTCCGTCACCACGGCGTCGGCAGCCGCACGCAGGCCGTCCCACCCCGGGTACACGTCGTCCAGGTGCACGAGCTGCGCACCGAGCTGCTCCGCGACCTGTGCTCCGAGGGTGGTCTTGCCCGTGCCGGACCGGCCGTCGATGAGCACGACGGCGCGCCGGCCCGTGGCAGCGGCGACTCCGGCAGCAGCAGCGGCCAGGCCGGGGGCGAGGTCACCGGCGGTGGTGCCCGTCGCACGGTCGCCGCCCGTCGCGCCGGCTGCGCGCTCCGCGTCAGGCACGCCACGTCCCCACGCTCACCGCGACCGCGATCGACACCACACCGATGCCGACCAGCGCCGCCACCATCGCCCACTCCGGCCCGGCGAACCGCGCGACCCGCGCCCAGGTCCGCCGTCCGGGAGCACCGAACCCCCGTGACTCCATCGCCACCGCCAACGTCGTCGCACGCCGCAGCGCGAGCACGAGCAGCGCGAACGCCATCGTCGCCCCGCGGCGGAGCCGTCCGGAGTCGGCCAGTCCTCGGGCACGCCGCGCCATCGCGAGCTGTCGCCAGTCGTCGACGAGCAAGGTCATCATCCGGACGGCGGCGAGCGCACCGAGCACGAAACGCGCGGGCAGCCGGAGCACCTGCGCGAGCCCGTCGGCCAGGTCGGTCGGGTCGACCCGCACGAAGAGTGCGATGGCCGGCACCCCCACCGCGAGGACCCGGAGCGCCGTCGCCAACGCGAGCGTCAGTGACCCGTCGGTGACGTGCGCGAACCCAAGGTCGAACCACTCCCGACCCGAGGGCCTGCCGTACAGGGCGATGCTCACCGCCGTCAGCGGCACCGCGAGGAGCACCGGTGCGAGTCGGAGCAGCAGGGTCCGGACCGGCAGGCGCAGGAGCGGCAGCAGAGCGAGTTCGAGCGCCAGGGCGACGGCGGCGGAGACGACGTCGAGGCTGAGCACCAGGCAGACGCCGAGGGCGAGCACACCGATCAGCGACGCGACCGGCTGGACGCCGACGATGCCGGTCGCGCGGGCCGGCAGCGGTCGTCGCAGGGGGTTCGTCCGGTCGGTTCCGTCCACCGCGTCCGCCGCGTCCGCCGCGTCCGCCGTGTCCGTCCGGTCGGCCGCGTGGTCGGCCGTGTCGGTCCGGTCTGGAGGCCCGGGGCGGCTCCGGGCTGTCGGTCCCGTCTCCGGGGCGGTCGCGACCGACGGCCCCTGGTCGCGACCGACGGTCAGGGCACCGTCCGGCCCGAGCACGACCTCGTCGGCGTCGAGTGCCCGGACGAGGTCGCGGTCGTGGGTGACCGCCACCACCGCGGTGCCGGCATCGGCGAGGGCCCCGAGCCGACCGACGACGGACTGCCACGTGGCACGGTCCTGCCCGGAGGTCGGCTCGTCGAGCACGACGACCGGCGGCCGGGCCGCGATGACCGAGGCGATCGCGAGCCGTCGTTGTTCGCCCCCGGACAGCGTGAAGGGGTTGGCGTCGGCCAGGTGTGCGAGCCCGAACTCGTCGAGCAGCGCGGTGGCTCGTTCGGCGGCGTCCGGCGCATCGAGTGCTCGGGGTCCGGCCTCGATCTCCTCGCGGACGGAGCGGGCGACGAACTGGTGCTCGGGGTCCTGGAACACCGTGCCGATCCGGGCGGCGAGTTCCCGGCTCGTCCAGGCGTGGGGCGCTGTGCCGATGCCGTCGGCAAGGGCGTCCGTGGCGCGGAGCTCACCGGCGGCCGGTGGGAGCAAGCCCGCGAGGGTCAGCCCGAGCGTCGACTTGCCGACGCCGTTCGGTCCGGTGACGGCGAGGACCTGCCCGGCCCGGAGCTCCAGGTCGATGCCGTTCCCGACCGGTTGCTTCCCCCGTGCCGTGCCGAGCCCCCGGGCGTCGAGCAGTACCGCTGTCCCCTGGTCACGCTCCCCCTCGCCGGGCTCCCCCTCGCCGAGCGGGCGGGATGCCGCGGTCGCTCCGCCGGACAACCCGGGCATTTCGCCCGCTCGTCCCGCCGACGTCATCTCCCGCGCCCCCTCGCCGGGCTCCCCATCGCCGAGCGGGCGGAATGCCGCGGTCGCTCCGCCGGACGCCCCGGGCATTTCGCCCGCTCGTCCGCGCGCACGCTGCCGCCGTCGGGCCGAACCACGCGCCGGCTCGGAACCGGGCACCCAGACCCCGGCCGCCGTGAGCGCCTCGCCGTGGTCCGCCAGCACCCGGGCCGGCGGACCGTCCGCGACCACGCCGCCGCCCGGTTCGAGCAGCACGAGCCGATCGACCAGGTCCAGCCAGGTGCCGATCCGGTGCTCCACCACGAGCAGCGTCGCCCCGGTCTCGTCGAGCAGTGCCCGGACGGCGTCGTGCACCTGCGCCACGCCGTCCGGGTCGAGGTTCGCGCAGGGTTCGTCGAGCACGAGCGCACCCGGCCGCATCGCGAGCACGCCCGCGAGCGCCAACCGCTGCCGCTGCCCACCGGACAGCTGCGCGGTGGAGCGGTCGAGCGGCAGGTCGAGCCCGACGACGTCGAGCGCCGTCCGCACCCGGTCCCAGGTCTCGTCGCGGGGGACGCCGGCGTTCTCGCAGCCGAAGGCCACGTCGTCGCCGACCCGGGACATCACCGTGTGCGCCTCGGGGTCCTGCATGACGAGACCGACACGCCCGCGGACCGCGCGGGGGTCGGCCTCGTCGACCAGGAGTGTCCCCTGCACCGAAGCAGCGGTGTCGTCGGTGGCGTCGGGCTCGTCGGGCAGCACGCCGGCGACCGCTCGCAGGAGCGTCGACTTGCCGGCACCGGACGGCCCGACGACGGCGACCCGCTCCCCCGGCTGGACGGTCAGGTCGACGTCACGGACGGCCCAGGCGTCGCGCTCCGGGTACCGCCAGCCCCAGCCACGGAACACGATGCGCGCCCCGCGGACGCCGGCACCTGCGCCGGCGTCGCCGCCGGTGGAAGGGGACGTCGCCGACGGAGCGGGCACGGTCACACCAGGGCGCGGGGTTCGCGACGGCTGTGCTCGCGGCCGGCCGCGAAGGACGACAGCACCCCGGTGCGGGCGAGTGCCCGGACGATGAGCCACGAGCCCGCCCCCGCGATCACCGCACCGGAGATGACCGCACAGATCACGTACACGACCTTGAAGGCGACGTCGAGCCCCGGGTACCAGAGGACGGTGTCGTTGATGCCGAGCGCGAGTCCGGCCGCGGCACCGGCGAGCACGACGACCGGCAGGCGGTAGACGCGGTACAGGAACAGCGCGAGGACGATCTCGGCGCCGAGACCCTGGACGAGTCCGGCCTCAAGAGTGAGCCATCCCCACTGGGTGCCGAACAACGCCTCGACCGAGGCGGCGACCATCTCGCCGTAGAGCGCGGCGCCGGGCTTGCGGACGACGATCGCGACGATCGGGCCGGCGAGCAGCCAGACCCCGCCGAACAGGGCCTTCGTGCCGGGGAGCACGAGGTCCATGACGGCGCTGATGGGTTCGTAGCCGAACTCCCAGAGCCGGAAGACGACCCCGAGGGCCACCGCGAGGACACTCGCGACGACGATGTCGACGACCCGCCAACGCAGCGATCGCCGCGGAGCGGTGGTGACGGTTGTGGACGTGCCTGAAGGCATGCTGCTGACTCCTCCCTGCGCCGGCATGATCCGGATCAGGTTCGACGGTCGGAGCGCCGATCGCTCCCTCTCAGCCCGGCGGTCCCGGACTCCCGTGTGTGTGCCAGCAGTCTAGACGCGGTCGCGACCGCGTGACGGACTGGAGGCCCGTGGCGGCGTCGCCACGGGCCTCCCGTCCGTCAGGTGGTCACTTCTTGAGCGCGCGCACCAGCTTGCGGAGGACACGCCCGACCACCCACACGAAGGGGATGCCCACGACGATCAGCGAGATCGGGTTCGGCTCGAACACGAGGTCCTTGCCCGGACGGCGCACGTAGGCGCCGACGGGGGCCGACAGGCCGCCGCCACCGCCGCCGCCGCCACCGTTCTCGTCGTCCCCGCCGCCGCCGAAGCCGAACCAGCTGACGGACACGGGGATGAGGGTCTGGTCGCCTACCTCGACGGGTTCTCCGTAGTTCGTGGAGACCCCGAGCGGGCGGACCTGGTCTGCGATCTTCGAGACGATGTTGGCCATGCGCGCGACGCTACTCGTCCGTTCCTCCACAGGCCGCGGGGCGCATCACGCATCCACAGCTGGGGCTTGTCTGCGGACGCGGACGAGCGCCGCCGATATGTTGGCCGCACCCACACCTGGAGGACCGTTTGCACACCTGGCCCGGAAACCCGTACCCGCTCGGGGCGACCTACGACGGGAGCGGCACGAACTTCGCGCTGTTCTCCGAGGTCGCCGAGCGCGTCGAACTCTGTCTGTTCGATTCCGACGGCAACGAAGAATGCGTCCGCCTGCTCGAGGTGGACGCCTACGTCTGGCACGCGTACCTCCCCAACATAGGCCCCGGGCAGGAGTACGGCTTCCGCGTGCACGGCCCGTACGACCCGGACTCCGGCGCGCGCTGCAACCCGTCGAAGCTCCTGCTCGACCCGTACGCCAAGGCGACGAGCGGCGAGATCGACTGGGACCAGTCGCTCTTCTCGTACACGTTCGGCGACCCGGACTCGACCAACGACGAGGACTCCGCGTCGCACATGATGAAGGGCGTCGTGATCAACCCCTTCTTCGACTGGCAAGGTGATCGCCCGCCGCGCACGCCGTACGGCGAGACCGTCATCTACGAAGCGCACGTCAAGGGGCTCACGGAGACCCACCCGGACGTGCCGGAAGAGCAGCGCGGCACCTACGCCGGCGTCGCCCACCCCGCGGTCATCGAGCACCTGCAGCGCCTCGGCATTACCACGCTCGAGCTCATGCCGGTGCACCAGTTCGTGAACGACTCGACCCTGCAGGACAAGGGGCTGTCGAACTACTGGGGCTACAACACCATCGGTTTCTTCGCGCCGCACTCGGCGTACTCGTCGTCGGGCGACCAGGGCCAGCAGGTCCAGGAGTTCAAGACGATGGTGCGCGAGCTGCACCGCGCCGGCATCGAGGTCGTCCTCGACGTCGTCTACAACCACACCGCCGAGGGCAACCACCTCGGCCCGACGCTGTCGTTCCGCGGCATCGACAATGCGGCCTACTACCGCCTGGTCGACGACGACAAGAAGTTCTACATGGACTACACGGGCACGGGGAACTCGCTCAACGTCGGGCACCCGCACTCGCTGCAGCTCATCCTCGACTCGCTCCGCTACTGGGTGACCGAGATGCACGTCGACGGGTTCCGCTTCGACCTCGCCTCGGCACTGGCCCGCGAGTTCTACGAGGTCGACCGGCTGTCGGCCTTCTTCGAACTGGTGCAGCAGGACCCGATCGTGTCGCAGGTCAAGCTCATCGCCGAGCCGTGGGACGTCGGCCCCGGTGGTTACCAGGTCGGCAACTTCCCGCCCCAGTGGTCCGAGTGGAACGGCAAGTACCGCGACACCGTCCGTGACTTCTGGCGCGGCGAATCGTCGACGCTCGGCGAGTTCGCCTCCCGGATCTCCGGCTCGGCCGACCTGTACGAGCACGACGGCCGCACGCCCAAGGCGAGCATCAACTTCATCACCGCGCACGACGGCTTCACGCTGTACGACCTGGTGGCCTACAACGAGAAGCACAACGAGGCCAACGGCGAGGACAACAACGACGGCGAGAGCCACAACCGGTCGTGGAACTCCGGAGCCGAGGGCCCGACCGACGACGAGTCCGTGAACGCCCTGCGGCTGCAGCGTCGCCGGAACTTCCTGGCGACCCTGCTCCTGAGCCAGGGTGTGCCGATGATCGCGCACGGCGACGAGCTCGGCCGGTCGCAGTCCGGCAACAACAACGTCTACGCGCAGGACTCCGAGCTCAGCTGGATCGACTGGGACAGCGCGGACGAAGACCTCATCCAGTTCACCGCCGACGTGGTGAAGCTGCGGCACGACCACCCCACGTTCCGCCGGACCCGGTACTTCAACGGCCGTCCCGTCCGTCGTGGCGAGGGCGAGCCACTGCCCGACGTGGTCTGGCTGACCCCCTCGGGCGAAGCGATGGACCCCGAGGACTGGGACTCCGGCTTCGGCAAGAGCGTCGGCATGTACCTGAACGGCGAGGGCATCCGCGGACGCGACGCCCGTGGTGAGCGCGTCACCGACGTCGGCTTCATCACGTACTTCAACGCCCACGACGACGTCGTGACGTTCACGCTCCCGCCCGAGGAGTACTCCCCCGGCTGGACCGTCCGGATCGACACCGCCGACCCCGGCGCCCGCGACGAGGTGCTCGACGCGGGCACCCCGCTCGACGTCCCCGCCCGGTCGATGATCGTGCTGCGTGCCGAGCCCGACCACGAGGTCACCAGCACCCCGGTCGACGCCGAGCAGGACGGCGCCCCCGCACCGGACGCCCCGCAGGACGCCGTCACCCCGGTGAACCCGGCCGGTTCCACCGCACCGAGCGGAACCGCCCGATGACCGCCGGAACGCCCGGCGCCGCGAACCGCGTCCCCGCGTCGACGTACCGGCTGCAGGTCTCGGCCGACTTCGACCTCGACGCTGCCCGCGACCTGGTCGACTACGTGCACGACCTCGGCGCCGACTGGCTGTACCTGTCGCCGGTGCTGCAGGCCGAGTCCGGGTCGAACCACGGCTACGACGTGGTCGACCACACGCGGGTCGACACCGACCGCGGCGGCGACCAGGCGATGCGAGCGTTGGCCGAGGCCGCGCACGCCGTCGGGCTCGGGGTCATCGTCGACGTGGTGCCGAACCACGTCGGCGTCGCGACCCCCGAGTCGAACCCGTGGTGGTGGTCCCTGCTCGAACTCGGGCAGGGCTCCCCCGTGGCGTGGGCCTTCGACGTGGACTGGGAGGCCGGCGACGGCAAGCTCCGGGTCCCCGTGCTCGACGACCGGCTGCTCGAGGCGATCACGCTCGACACGTCCGACGCCGAGCGTCCGGTGCTCCGCGTCGGCGAGACCGCCTACCCCACCGCACCCGGGACGGTGCACGACGGCGACACCGTCGAGACCGTCCACGATCGCCAGCACTACGCGTTCGTGCACTGGAAGCGCGCCGACCACGACCTGAACTACCGCCGGTTCTTCGCGGTGAACACCCTCGCGGCGATCCGGGTCGAGGAGCCCGAGGTCTTCGCGGCCTCGCACGGGGTCATCGGCGGCTGGTTCCGCGACGGACTCGTCGACGGACTGCGCATCGACCACCCGGACGGGCTGTACGACCCGGCGGGCTACCTGCAGGACCTGGCGGACCTGACCGGTGGGGCGTACACCCTCGTCGAGAAGATCCTCGAGCCCGGCGAGCAGCTGCCGAGCTCGTGGCCGGTCGACGGCACCACGGGCTACGACGCCCTCGGGGTGCTCGACCGCGTGTTCGTCGACCCCGCGGGCGAGCAGGCGCTGACCGCGGCGTCGGGCGCCGAGCCGACCGACTGGCAGCAGCTCACGCACGACACCCGACGGGGCATCGCGGACGGCATCCTCGGCAGCGAGGTCGAGCGGCTCGCACGCCTGCTCGCTCCGAGCGCCGCGACGGAGACGATCACGCACGAGCGGATCGTCGACGCGGTCGCCGAGATCGTGGCCTCGTTCGACGTGTACCGCACGTACCTGCCCGAGGGCGCCCACCACCTCATCACCGCGCTCGAGCGTGCCGCCGAGGCCCGACCGGACCTCGACGACGTCATCGACCGGATCGCACCGGCACTCGTCGAACCGACGAACGCGGCGGCGGTCCGACTGCAGCAGACCAGCGGCATGGTGATGGCGAAGGGCGTCGAGGACACGGCGTTCTACCGCACCTCGCGCCTGTCGTCCCTGAGCGAGGTCGGCGGCGACCCGAGCGTCTTCGCGGTCTCGGTGGCGGACTTCCACCAGGCACAGCGCGAACGGCTCGGCAGCTGGCCGCACACCATGACGACGCTCACCACCCACGACACCAAGCGCAGCGAGGACACCCGCGCCCGCATCGCCGTGCTGGCCGAGCTCGGCGACGAGTGGGCCGCCACGCTCGAGCGTCTGCAGTCGCTCGTGCCGTTGCAGGACCGCGTGTTCGCCGACCTGCTCTGGCAGGCGATCGTCGGCGCCCGGCCCGCCAGCCGTGAGCGTCTGCACGCGTACGCCGAGAAGGCCTCCCGCGAAGCCGGTGACAGCACCACCTGGACCGAGCCCGACGAGGCGTTCGAGCAGCAGATGCACGCGATCGTCGACGCCGCGTTCGACGACCCGGACGTGGTCGCCGTGCTCGACGCCCTCGACGAGCAGATCGACGCCGCCGGGTGGTCGAACGGTCTCGCCCAGAAACTCGTCCAGCTCACCGCCCCGGGCGTCCCCGACGTCTACCAGGGCACCGAGTTCTGGGACCGCTCGCTCGTCGACCCCGACAACCGTCGTCCGGTCGACTACGCCGAGCGGCGCCACGTGCTCGCCGAGCTCGACGGCCCGGACGACGACGGCCCCGAGGACCTGCCGGCCATCGGCATCGACGGTGCCGCGAAGCTCCTGGTCACGACCCGTGCACTGCGCATCCGTCGGGACCACCCGGAGCTCTTCACCCGGTACCTGGAGCTCGAGGCCACCGGCAGCGCGGCCGACCACGTCATCGCGTTCGACCGCGGCGGTGCCGTGACGATCGCGGCGCGTCTGCCGATCGGCCTCGACCGGGTCGGCGGCTGGGGCGACACACTGGTGCACGCCGTCCCCGTCGAGCGCATCGACCTGCTCACCGGCCGACACGTCCCCGCCGACCGCGGGATCGCGCTGGCCGACCTGCTCACCACCTACCCGGTCGCGCTGCTCGTGCCCGCCGACGCGGTCGGTGCAGCCGGCCACGCCGACGCGGTGACCGCCGTGTCCGACGCGAGCGGTGCCTCCCGGCCCGCCGCCGACCGCACGACGGACGCCACCGAGACCGACGCGCAGGCCGAGATCGACATCCTGGAGGGTCACGCATGACCGCACCCGACCGTTACGCCGTCTGGGCACCCGAGCCGGACCGGGTCCGGCTCGTCGTCGACGACGTCGAGTACCCGCTCACCAAGGGCGACGACGACTGGTGGTCCACCGACGCCGTGATGCCGGTCGTCGGCGCACGCTACGGGTTCCGCATCGGCGACGACGACGCGGTCCGACCGGACCCGCGCAGCCGCTACCAGCCCGAGGGCGTGCACGGCCCGTCCGAGGTCGTCGACCCCGCACGGTTCGCGTGGACCGACGAGTCGTGGACCGGACGCCCGGCCCGCGGCGCCGTGATCTACGAGATGCACATCGGCACCTACACGCCCGAGGGCACGCTCGACGCCGCCGCCCAGAAGCTGGACCACCTGGTCGAACTCGGGGTCGAGTTCGTCGAGCTGCTCCCCGTCAACGCCGTCAACGGCGAGTGGAACTGGGGCTACGACGGGGTCGGCTGGTTCTCCGTGCACGCCCCGTACGGCGGCCCGGACGCCTACGACCGGTTCGTCGACACCGCGCACGCGCTGGGGCTCGGGGTCATCCAGGACGTCGTCTACAACCACCTCGGACCGAGCGGCAACTACCTGCCGCTGTACGGCCCGTACCTGCTGGCCGGGCTCGGCAACACCTGGGGTGACTCGGTGAACGTCGAGCACCCCGAGGTCCGCCGGTACGTACTCGACAACGTGCGCATGTGGTTCCGCGACCACCACGTCGACGGGCTCCGGCTCGACGCCGTGCACGCGATCCGCGACACCACCCGCCCGCACGTGCTGGCGTCGATGGCCGACGAGACCGACGCCTACTCGTCCTTCATCGGCCGTCCGCTGTCGCTCATCGCGGAGTCCGACCTCAACGACCCGGTGATGTTCCGGCCGCGTGAAGCCGCCGGGTACGGCCTCGCCGGGCAGTGGTCGGACGACTTCCACCACGCCGTGCACGTGGCACTCACCGGCGAGACGAACGGCTACTACGCCGACTTCGCCCCGCTGTCGGCGCTGGCCAAGGTGCTCGAGGACGGCTTCTTCCACGACGGCACCTGGTCGTCGTTCCGCGGCAAGCGGCACGGCCGGCCGATCGACCGCGGGACCTCCCCCGTGACGGCCCTGGTCGTCGCGAACCAGAACCACGACCAGATCGGCAACCGCGCCGCCGGCGACCGGCTCGCCGCGACGCTCGACGACGAGGGGCTCGTGATCGCCGCGGCCCTGACGCTGCTCGGGCCGTTCACGCCGATGCTGTTTATGGGCGAGGAGTTCGCGGCCTCGACGCCGTGGCAGTTCTTCACCTCGCACCCGGAGCCCGAGCTCGGCAAGGCCACCGCCGAGGGGCGCATCGCGGAGTTCGCCGAGCACGGGTGGGACGAGTCAGCGGTGCCGGACCCGCAGGAACCGACGACGTTCACCAACTCCAAGCTCGACTGGGCCGACGTCAGCTCGGAGCGCGGCGCTGCGATCCTGCGTGCCTACCGGGTGCTCATCGCCCTGCGGCGCACCGACCAGGCGTTCGTCGACCACCGCTACGAGGCGAACGCCGTCCGCTTCAGCGAGGACCGCCGCTGGCTGGTGCTCACCCGCGGGCTGCTCGGCCCCGACGTGGCACCGGTGCACGTCGTGGTGAACTTCGCAGACGACGCAGCCGAGGTCCCGGTGCCCGACGCCGTGGGCGAGGAGCTCTACGGGTTCGGCGCGACCGAGGTCGATGCCGGCGTCGTCCGGTTCCGCGGCCGCGGCGTGGTCGTGCTGCGCTAGCCGACCGCGGGCTGCGCGAGCCACCCGCGGGCTGCACACACGAACGGCGACGAACCCACTGGGTCCGTCGCCGTTCGTGTGCTCAGGCGCTCGCGTGTCCCCGGCGTCAACCCGCGTGGTCGGCCACCGCGTGCGCGTTCTTCCGCACGGACGGCAGCTTGCGGTGGTCCTTCACCAGGGAGCGGGTCTCGCGGATCCGGCGGTCGATGCCCCACTTCGTCACGAGTGCCAGGCTCTCGCGCACGATGTTGCCGCTCATCTTCGAGACGCCGAACTCCCGCTCGGTGAACGTGATCGGGGTCTCCACGACCCGCAGACCCGCCTCGAGGGCGCGCCAGCACAGGTCTACCTGGAAGCAGTACCCCTTCGACGCGACCCCGGCGAGGTCGATCCGCTCGAACGCCCGCGAGGTGAACACCCGGAACCCGCCGGTCGCATCGCGCACCGCGATGCCCAGGGCGAGGCGGGTGTACAGGTTGCCACCTCGGGAGAGCAGGAGCCGGTACCAGGGCCAGTTCTCGACCTTGCCGCCCTTGACCCACCGTGAGCCGAGCACCAGGTCGTTCGAGTCGGCGAGCTCGAGCATCCAGGGCAGGTACTCGGGGTGATGGGAGCCGTCGGCATCCATCTCGACGAGCTTGGCGTAGCCGTGTTCCAGGCCCCACGCGAAGCCGGACAGGTACGCGCCGCCCAGGCCGTCCTTGACGGTGCGGTGCATGACGTGCACCCGACCGGTCTCGCGGGCGATCGCGTCCGCGATGTCGCCGGTGCCGTCGGGTGAGTTGTCGTCGACGACGAGCACGTGCACGGAGTCGTCGGTCGCGGCCAACGTGCGCTCGACGATCGGCCGGACGTTCTCGGCTTCGTCGTAGGTCGGGATGATGACCAGGGTCTCGCTCATGGTGCTCCTCGTGCTCGCAGTCGAATGTATCGCTGGCTTGGTGGGTCAATCCGACGAGAGGTCTGCGAACACGATCAGATTGTCCGTGTAGTGCCCGGTGGCGGTGTCGAACGTGCCGTCGCAGGTGATGAGTCGGAGTTGCGGGGTGGGGGTGGGGCCGTAGACGTCGCTCGTCGGGAACGCCGACTTGGCGGCGCGTTCGGAACGGTCGACGGTGAAGGTGCGGGTGGTGCCGTCGGACATCCGGACGTGGACCTCGTCGCCGGCGACCAGTTCGTCGAGCCGGAAGAACACCGCGGCGCTCGTCGGGCTGTCGACGTGACCGGCGATGACGGCGGGGCCGACCTCGCCGGGGACGATCCCGTCGCTGAACCAGCCAGCGCTGTCCCAGTCGACGGGCGGGTCGAGTTCTCCGGCAGCACCGCGGTGCAGGTCCTCGAGCGAGGACCGCACGCCGATGGCCGGGATCGACACGCTGACCGGGGTGGCCGTCGAGCGAGCCTCGGGTGCGGCCGGGTCCTGGAACCCGTCGGTGCCGGAGCCCGAGGACGAAGACGACGACGAGGACGACGACTGCGACTGCGACTGCAACGGAGACGACGAGGACTGCGGCGGGGACGACGCGCCACCGCCGACGGTCGACGCGACCGCCACCCCGGCCACGCCCCCGACCACCACGACGGCGGCGACCACGGCACCGATCACCACGCCTCGGCGCCGGACGGCCAAGACGCGCCCGGCGCTCCGCCGGCCGCTCACGAGCCGCCTCCCACGTCGCTGGCGCATCCCCCGAGCACGTCGGAGGTCAGCATGGTCGAACCGATGGCCAACCAGGCGTCGCCGTAGTAGGTCGGTGTGTTCGCCGCCGTGCGGTCGGCCCGCTCGAGGTCGGCGGCAGCCGCACGGGAGGAACCGGCGGCCTGCTCGGCCGCTGCCCGCGCGGTGTAGGCCAGCGCGTTCGTGTTCTGCGTCACCGGGGTGCCGCCGAGGTCGAGCTGCGAGGCGAGCGGCGTCGTCCGTCCGAGCGTGGGCGCGAGCGCCGCCGCGAGCTGCCGGTCGGACGCCGAACACGCCTCGGCGTACCGGAGCGGCGTCCGCATCGCGTCGTAGCCGTAGAGCACGCGCCCGTCGCCACCGGCGGCCGGCATCGGGTCCACCGATCCGTCGGCGTGCACCTGGGACCAGTCGCTGGGCAGGTCGGTGGCGTCCAGCACGGCGGCCGTCACGGCGCGGGAACCCCGGTTCAGCGCGTTCCAGCGGTCGTCCCCGGTGGCGTCCGCCAGCACCGAGAAGGCCGCAGGCGACGCGTACGACGTGTTGTAGCTGTAGGGCTCCTGATCCGCCCACGGTCCGGGCAGCAGGATCGTGCCGAGGTCCGTCCGGGCCGTCTCGTGCTGGAGGATCGCCGCCGCGATGCGCTTGCCGGCGGCGGTGTACCGGTCGTCGTCCCAGGCCTTCCCCGCCAGCACGAGCGCCCGGGCTGCGTCGAGGTCGGCGTCGCTCGCGGACTGCTCGTCGGCGACGCCCTCGTCGGACGTCCACCGCCACGCCAGCAGGTCGTCACCGGTGAGCAGGTGGTCCTTCGTCCACTCCCAGATCGCGTCGAAGCGTGCACGGTCGTCGTTCGCGTAGGCGATGAGCAAGCCGTACGCCTGCCCCTCGCTGACGGTGTCACCGCCCTGGTCGGTGCGGACGACGCGACCGCCCTCGACGTAGCGGTCCAGGAACGCCGACCGCAGCTGCTGCGGTGAGCGCGCCCCGTCGGGCGCGGTGGTCGAGGTCGGGGTCGCCGTGCCGCGAGCGGCGGTCGTGGTGCTCGACGACCAGGGGCGGACGGCGACGATCGCGACGACGACGGCGACGAGCACCGCCGCCACTGCGACGACCGGTATCCAGGTCCTGCGGGTCATGCTGGCCTGCCTCTCCGGGGATGGTGGGGGGGG
>NZ_QKTB01000047.1:0-14540 GCF_003234405.1 Curtobacterium sp. MCLR17_045 | reverse complement strand
CGCCCACCCTGCGCCCGCCAACACTCCGCATCGGCGCCGCCGTCGCGACTGCCCTGGTCGTCGCCGCCGGTGTCGTCACCGCCAGCCCCGCCCTCGCCGTCGTCGGTGACGACGACCCGGCCGTCGGCGCCGTCGCGGCGAACGGCCTCGTCGTCAACGAGGTCGAGTCGAACGCCGACGACACCGACTGGGTCGAGCTCAAGAACACCTCGGGCACCGCGATCGACCTGACCGGGTACGCGTTCCTCGACTCCGACAACTCGCACGACGCGTACGTGCTGCCCAGCGGCTCGACGATCGCCGCCGGCGGGTACTTCGTCGTCGACCAGCTGTCCGCGACCGCCCCCGGCTTCGACTTCGGACTCGGCGGTGCGGACACCGCGCGCCTGTACGACCCCGCCGGCGACCTGGTGCTCCGGTACGCCTGGACGACCCACGCGGGTGTCACCTACGGCCGCTGCGCCGACGGCGTCGGGCCGCTCGTGGACACCACGGCCTCGACGAAGGGCACGGCGAACGACTGCTCCTCACCCGTGCGCATCAACGAGGTCGAGTCGCAGGACGGCACCCCCGGCGACTGGGTGGAGCTGACCAACACCGGCAGCACCACCGTCGACCTGGGCGGGTACGTGCTGCGGGACAGCGAGGACGACCACACGTACGCGATCCCCGCGGGCACGACCGTCGCGGCCGGGGGCTTCACCGTCCTCGACGAGGCGGCGTTCGGCTTCGGACTCGGCAAGGCGGACTCCGCGCGGCTGTTCGACGCCCGCGGTGCGGTCGTCGACTCGACCTCGTGGACGGCGCACGCCGCCACGACGTACGGCCGCAACCCCGACGGCACCGGCGACTTCGCCGAGACGGCAGCACCCACGAAGGGCGCGGCGAACCGGTTCGCCGGCGTCGTCACCGCCGAGGCCTGGCCCGGCGGCCCGGACGAGACCGTGCTCGACGACGAGGACACCTTCACGGGCGACTTGAGCGGCCTCGACTGGACGACCTCGAAGACCTCGCGGGACGGGCAAGTCTGGGCCGTGCAGAACGGCGACGGCCTGCTCTACCACCTGACCTCGGACGGCGCGGGCGGCTGGGCGCCGTCGAACGCCGCGGGCACCGACCTGCGCTACGCCGACGGCACGGGCACCCCGGACGCCGAGGGCGTGACCGTCACGAGCGACGACCCCGGCGCCGTCTACGTGTCGACCGAGCGCAACAACGACGTGTCGAGCACGAGCCGCCCGTCGGTCCTGCGCTACACCACGACCGACGGCTCCGAGGGCACCCTGCGGGCCACCGACGAGTGGAACCTCGCCGCGGACTTCCCCGGGCTCGGCGCGAACGCCGGGCTCGAGGGCGTCACCTGGATCCCGGACACCTGGCTCACCGCGCACGGCTTCGCCGACGAGCGCACCGGCGCCGCCTACGCACCGTCGAGCTACGCCGGACACGGCGAGGGGCTGTTCTTCGTCGGGGTCGAGGGCACCGCGAGTGTGTACGCCTACGCCCTGATGGACGACGGGTCCTCGGCGCGGGTCGCCACGATCGCGACCTCGCTCGCCGTCGTCGCCGAAGTGCAGTTCGACCCGACGCTCGACGCGCTCTGGGTGGTCTGTGACGAGGTGTGCTCGGGTCGGACCGCGCTGTACGAGGTCGCCGACGGGGCCTTCACCGCCTCGACGCTGTACGAGGCGCCGTCGGCCGCCGACCGCACGCTCGCCAACGAGGGCTTCGCGATCTCGGGCGTCTGCACCGACGGGGAGCGCGCGACCTTCTACGCCGACGACAACGACACGGACGGGTTCTCGCTCCGGACCGGGACGTACCCGTGCGAGGGCGGTGACACCGACCCGGGCACGGAGCCCACGCCGACCCCGACCCCGGGCGACGGCGGCACGACGCCGACCCCGGTTCCGAACCCGGGTGGGACGCCCACCGCGGTCCCGACCCCGGGTCCCTCGGCTGCCCCGGTTGCTCCGGTGGCACCGTCGGGGTCGTTGTTGACGGAGGCGAACCGTGGTGGGGTGTCGGCTCCGGCGACTGCTCGTGCGGGGGAGACGATCACGGTGACGGTCGGCACTGCTTCGGCCGGTGACACGGTGAACGTGTGGTTGTTCTCGGAGCCGACGCTGATCGGCACGGCTGTGGTGGCTGCTGACGGGACGGTTCGGGTGACGATCCCGGCGGACACGATGGCTGGTGCGCATCGTCTGGCGGTGACGGCTGCGGACGGGAGCCTGATCGGGTGGACCCCGATCACGATCACCGTGGATGGGCAGCTCGCGTTCACGGGTGCTGCGGGCCTCGGTGCCGGTGCGTTGGTGGCGTTCCTGCTGCTCGCGGCGGGCGCGGGCGTGCTGATCGTGCGTCGCCGACGGACCGCGGCCGCCGCGGGGTAGTCCCCACGCCCCACGGGCGCACTTCGTGAGCAGGAATGGTCGGGTTCGCACAGTGGACCCGACCGTTTCTGCTCACCATGCGCGGTGGGGGTGCCCCCAGGGCGGACGGGAGGCGCGGTGCGGGGCCGCCCCGCGCCTCCAGGCCGGTGGGTGGCTGCGGTCAGTCCGCCGACCCGTGCATGGTCTGGGTGTCGTCCTGACCCGGGATGGCGTCCTTCGTGGTCCAGCCGTACCAGCGGCCGTCGATCTCGGTGACCGCGCGGCCGTCGCCGCAGGTGACGAGACCCTTGGTCGGGAGCTCCTCGGGCAGGAAGTCGGCGGTCATCGCCGTGCCGCCGTACGACTCGTCGAGCGGGGTGCAGTCGTCCACGTCGATGCCGTCCTTCGAAGCGAACCCGATGACGTACCCGGGCTGGGAGACGTGGAGGCGCACGTCGATGTCCTTCGCGTCCTCCGGCACCCACTTCGGCATGAAGAAGGCCAGGTCCTCGGACTCGCCGGAGCGCGGGGCGTCGGAGTACGCGTCGAAGTGCTTCTGCGGGGTCTTGTTCGGCACGATGTCCTGGATCGCGCTGCAGCCGGCGGTCAGCAGCAGGGCGGACACCGCGGCGGTGGAGGCGAGGGCGATCCGGAGGGTGCGGCGGGCGGTGGTGGGGCGCGTGTCGGTGCTCATGGATCCAGTCTCACGACGGACGCAACGCTGAAACATCACGTGCGCACCCGGAAGTGGTCGGGGGTTACCCCCACCCGGGCACCGCAGTACGCCGGGCCTGCCGAGCAGTGCTCAGGAGTGCCCAGGTCGCCCCGGTAAGCAGGTTCGGTGCACCAGACGCAGCAGCCACCGGTCGGGGTCCCCTGGCACCAGGCCACCTTCCCCGCCTCGTTCTCGAGGTTCTGGCGGGGGTACGTCGTGTTCCGCGGTCGTGCCGCTCGTGCCGAGTTCTGGTGGTGGGCGCTGTGGTGGGCGATCATCTCCGCTGCGATCAACATCGTGTACGGCATCGGACTCTTCGCGACGCCCCCACCGATGCCGAGCCCGGAGGAAGCGCGCGTCCTCGACCAGGCGATGCAGTCCTTCAACCCGTTCCCGGTCTGGTGGTTCCTGCTCACGTCGATGCCGGTCTTCGCCCAGATCGCACTGGGGGTCTTCGTGGTCGTCGGGCTCGCGTCGCTGCTGCCCTGGATCGCCATCGCGATGCGGCGGCTCCACGACACGAACCGCTCCGGGTGGTGGGTCCTGCTCTCCTTCGTGCCCGCCGGCTACATCATGCTCGCCGTGTTCCTCGCGCTGCCCTCGGAGCCACCCGCGGCGCCGCAGCAGTCCGGGCCACCCGTCGGTGATCGGCCCGCGCACCCCGTCGTGACACCGCAGTAGCGTCGGGGCATGCAGCAGGAGATCCTCCGGTACACCGCGTTCGCCGCCGAGCCGGGCGGTGGCAACCCCGCCGGGCTCGTGCTCGACGCGGCCGGACTGTCCGACGACCGGATGCTCGCGATCGCCCGGCAGGTCGGGTACCCCGAGACCGCCTTCGTCGTGGGTGCGACGTCGACCGGGCCGCGGGTCCGCTACTTCTCGCCGAGCGCCGAGGTGCCGTTCTGCGGGCACGCCACCGTCGCACTGGCCGTCGCGCTGGCCGAGCGCGAGGGACCGGGCCGCCGGGTGTTCACGACCTTGGCTGGCGAGGTCGCGCTCGACGCCACCGTCGGTGCGGACGGCGCGGTGCAGGTCGCGATGACGAGCGTCGAGCCGGCGACACGGGACATCGAGCCGGGTCTGCTGGTGCGGCTGTTCGACCTGCTCGGGCTCTCGGCCGCGGACATCGCTCCGGGGTTCCCGGTGCTGGAGTCCTTCGCCGGCAACTGGCACCCGGTGCTCGTGCTGCACGACGGCGAGCTGTTCCACCAGTTCCGGTTCGCGCCGGGGCCCCTCGCCGAGCTCAAGCGCGAGGCCGGCTGGGCGGGGACGGTCACGGTGCTGCACCGCACCGGCGACCGGGAGTACGAGGCGCGCAACCTGTTCCCCGCCGGGCGCATCACCGAGGACCCGGCGACGGGATCGGCAGCGGCGTCCACCGGGGCGTACCTGCGGCAGATCGGTGCGGTGCAGCCGGGCGACCGCGTCACGATCCGGCAGGGGCGGCACGTCGGGCGTCCGAGTCTGCTGCTCGTGGACGTGCCCGAGGCCGGCGGGATCACGGTGACGGGGAGCGCGACCCCGATCTCCTGACGGACGTTCCTTCCCAGAACGCACGCGATGGGAAGCGGAATCGGGCGTACCTGGTCGAAACTTCCGACCCGGTACGCCCGATTCCGCCCGGTACGCCCGATTCGACCCGGCACGCCCGATTCCGCCCGGTACGCCCGTTTCGACCCGGTACGCCCGAATCCACCCGAGAAACTCCTTGACACGGTTAAGTCAATACGGTGGACTAATCCTGCGCGCGGGCGATGGTGCCCGCGGACATCACCCGTGCAAAGGAGCACCGATGAAACGCACCCGCATCATCGCCGGACTCGCAGCTGTGGCCGTGGCCGCAGTCGGTCTGGCTGGCTGCTCGAGCTCGGGGTCCGCCTCGAGCGACACGATCAAGATCGCCTACCAGAAGTTCGGCGCCTTCCAGCAGCTCGACGCCCAGATGAAGGTCGTCAAGAAGCAGTACGAGAAGGACAACCCCGGCAAGAAGGTCACCCTCGTGCCCATCCAGGCGCAGGGCAACGACTACTACACCAAGCTCGCGCTCATGAACAAGGCGCCGGCCACCGCCCCGGACGTCATGTACGAGGACACGTTCCTCGTCAAGGCCGATGCCGAGGCGGGCTACCTGCTGCCACTCGACAAGTACACGGACAAGTGGGACGAGTGGGACCAGTTCTTCGACAACGCCAAGCAGGCCGGGCAGGGTGACGACGGCAAGATCTACGGCGTCCCGATGGGCACCGACACCCGAGCCCTCTGGTACAACAAGGACATCTTCAAGAAGGCCGGGCTCGACGTCCCGTGGAAGCCGAAGACGTGGGACGACGTGCTCGCGGCGGCGAAGACCATCAAGGAGAAGCAGCCCGACGTCATCCCGTTCAACATCTACTCGGGCAAGGCGCAGGGCGAGGCCTCGACCATGCAGGGCTTCGAGATGCTCCTGTACGGCGCCGACGGCTCCGGCAACACCCTGTACAAGGACAAGAAGTGGGTCACCGGCTCGAAGCAGTTCGAGGACTCGCTCAAGTTCGTGAAGGACGTCTACCAGGGCGGCCTCGGCCCGACACCGCAGCAGGCGCTCGACACGAACGTCGGCACGACCATCGCCCAGACGTGGCTGCCGAAGGGCAAGCTCGCGATCGACCTGGACGGTTCGTGGCAGTCCGGCACGTGGCTGAAGTCCGGCACCGCGCCGTGGCCCGAGTGGAACGACGTGATGGGCCAGGCGCCCATGCCGACCCAGAACGGGCAGGCTCCCGGCTACAACTCGATGTCCGGCGGCTGGACCCTGGCGGTCGGCGCGAAGTCGAAGAACCCGCAGGCGGCGTTCGACTTCATCACGAGCTTCCTCGACAAGGACGGTTCGCTGAAGTACGACACCGAGAACAGCCAGATCGCCGTCCGGAAGGACGTCGCGGACGACCCGGCCTACACGGCGGCGAACCCGACGTTCAAGTTCTTCTCTGGGCTGGTGGAGAACACCAACTTCCGCCCGGCGACGAGTGACTACTCGCAGGTGTCCAACGCGATCCAGGTCGCGATGGAAGCGGTCATGACCGGTCAGCAGTCGCCGAAGGACGCGGCTGCCGCCTACGACAAGGCCGTCACGCAGGTGGTCGGCAAGGAGAACACCGTCTCCGCTGGTTGACGGACGTCACCCACTGACGGACTGGAGGCGCGGGGCGGTCCCGCACCGCGCCTCCCGTCCGCTCTTCCCCACCTTCGGAACCCCTCCGCACCCGGAAGGCACCCATCGTGTCCAGCACCCCCCTCGCGCCGACGCTGTCGGCGCCCGGTGCGCCGAAGCGCACCGATCCACCCGTGCCGCGCAAGCGGCGACCACTGCGGAACGTCGGACGAGCGGTCCCGCTCCTGCCCGCCCTGGTCCTCCTCGTCATCTTCCTGCTCGGCCCCGTCATCTCGTCGTTCTACGGGTCGTTCACCAACTCGGCCCTGACCGGTGCCAGTGCGGCCGACCAGCAGTTCGTCGGCTTCCAGAACTACGTCGAGCTGTTCCAGGACCCGGACTTCCCGAAGTCCGTCATCCTGACCGTCGTCTTCCTGCTGGCCTCGGCCGTGGTGGGACAGAACGTGCTCGGCCTCGGGCTGGCCCTGCTGATGCGCTCGGCGAACAAGGCCGTCCGGGCGATCGTCGGCACCTTCGTGGTGGCGGCGTGGGTCCTGCCGGAGATCGTGGCGTCGTTCGCGGCGTACGCGTTCTTCAACGACGAGGGGACGCTCAACACGTTCCTCGCGTCGATCGGGATCACCGGCGCCAACTGGCTCTACACGTACCCGATGCTCGCCGTGATCCTGGCGAACATCTGGCGCGGCACCGCGTTCTCGATGCTCGTCTACTCGGCCGCCGTGCAGGAGGTCCCCGAGGAGATCACCGAGTCTGCCGAGGTCGACGGAGCCACCGGCTGGCAGCGGCTCGTCTACATCACGCTCCCGGTGATCCGCCGGAGCATCTCGACGAACCTCATGCTCACGACGCTGCAGACCCTGTCGGTCTTCACGCTGATCTTCGTGATGACCGGCGGCGGCCCGGGCACGAACTCGTCGACCCTGCCGATCCTGGCGTACCAGGAGGCGTTCAAGTTCTCGCAGCTCGGCTTCGGGACGGCGATCGCGACCATCCTGCTCGTGGTGGGGGCGGTCTTCTCGATCATCTACATCCGGGCCCTCAAGCCGGAGGTGGACTGATGGCCATGACAGCCCCGTCCCTCGACCAGACCACGACCCGCTCGGTGACCGCACCGGGGTCGATGCACATGACGTCCCCGCGCGGCCGCACCATGCGGTGGGTGTCGAACGTCGTGCTGCTCGTCATCGCGGTGTGCTTCGCGGTGCCGCTGCTCTGGCTCGTGCTCGCCTCGTTCGACACCCAGGCCTCGCTGTCGGTGAAGCTGCCCTCGCAGTTCACGCTCGACAACTTCGCGAAGGTGCTCACCCCCGAGCTGTCGTTCATCCCGCTCGCGAACAGCCTGCTGCTCTCCGGCGGCACCGCGGTCGTCACCGTGGTGTTCGCCCTGCTCGCCGCGTACCCGCTGTCCCGGTACAAGATGCGCGTCAACAAGCCGTTCCTGTACAGCATCCTGTTCGGCACTGGCCTGCCGATCACCGCGATGATGGTGCCCGTCTACGCGCTGTTCGTGTCGCTCAACCTGATCGACAACGTGTGGGGCTGCATCTTCTTCCTCGCCGCCACGTCGCTGCCGATGGCGATCTGGATGGCGAAGAACTTCATGGACTCGGTGCCGATCTCGCTCGAAGAGGCGGCGTGGACCGACGGCGCCTCGATGCTCACCACGCTGACCCGCATCGTGATCCCGCTCATGCGTCCGGGCATCGCGGTCGTGTTCATCTTCGTGTTCATCCAGGCGTGGGGGAACTTCTTCGTCCCGTTCGTCCTGCTGCTCTCGCCCGAGAAGGTGCCCGCCGCGGTGAGCATCTTCAACTTCTTCGGGCAGAACGGGGCGGTGGCGTACGGCCAGCTCGCCGCGTTCTCGATCGTCTACTCCGTGCCCGTCATCGCCCTCTACGTGATCGTGTCCCGAGGCCTCGGCGGCGGCAACGCCCTCGCCGGCGGCATCAAGGGCTGATCCGCCGGTCCACGCCCCGCAAAACACCGGTGTTCGCGCGTCGAACACCCGCGAACCGCGGTTCCGTTCGCGAACACCGGTGTCTTGCAACCAGAAAGGAAGCACATGCACCAGGACGAACCGCTCGTCGAGGCCCGGATCGCCCGCCTCGTGCGCGACCGCGTCGATCCCGCCGTCCTCCGTCGCTCGGCGCCGGTGACGATCGAGGCGTGGGAGGTGCCGGGCGAACCGGTACCGTTCGACGCCGCCGTGGGCGAGACGTACACACCGTTCACGGTGGGGTCGCACTGGGGCGGACGCCCGTGGGGCACGACGTGGTTCCGGGTGACCGGGACCGTGCCGGCGGACTTCGGCACCGCGCCGGGGACCACCGCCGAGCTCCTCGTCGACCTGGGGTTCACCAAGCGGCAGCCCGGGTTCCAGGCCGAGGGACTCGCGTTCCGCGCCGACGGCTCCACGATCAAGGCGATCGAGCCGCGGAACGACACCGTGCCGCTCGAGGTCGGCCCGGGGGAGTCCTTCGAGCTCTGGATCGAGGCCGGGGCGAACCCGGACATCGGCGGCGACTCGTTCCAGGGTGCGACGCCGCTCGGCTCGCGCTCCACCGCCGGCGACGACCCGATCTACCGCCTGAAGGCCCTCGAGGTCGTCGAGCGCGACGACACCGTGTGGGAACTGCAGCAGGACCTCTGGGTGCTGCGCGGGCTGATGGCCGAACTCCCCACCGACGGCACCCGCGGCGCCGACATCCTGCGGGCACTCGAACGCGCCGCCGACGCCCTGGACCCGGACGACGTCGCCGGCACCGCCGCGGACGCCCGGCAGGTCCTGGCGCCCGTGCTCGCCGTCCCCGCCAGCCCCGCCGCCCACCGCGCGATCGCCGTCGGGCACGCCCACATCGACTCCGCCTGGCTGTGGCCCGTGCGCGAGACGAAGCGCAAGTGCGCCCGGACGTTCTCGAACGTGCTCGACCTGATGGACCGTGACCCCGACTTCACCTTCGCCTGCTCGTCCGCGCAGCAGTACGCGTGGATCCGCGACGAGTACCCGTCCATCTGGACCCGCATCAAGCAGCGCGTCGCCGAAGGGCGGTGGATCCCGGTCGGCGGCATGTGGGTGGAGTCGGACACCAACCTGCCCGGCGGTGAGGCCCTGGCCCGCCAGTTCGTCGCCGGCAAGCGCTTCTTCCTCGAGGAGTTCGGCATCGACACCCCCGAGGCCTGGCTCCCCGACTCGTTCGGCTACTCGGGCGCCCTGCCGCAGATCGTCCGCGCCGCCGGGTCGAAGTGGTTCGTCACGCAGAAGCCGTCATGGAACGAGACGAACGTCATCCCGCACACCTCGTTCCACTGGGAGGGCATCGACGGCTCGCGCGTCCTGACGCACCTGCCCCCGGCCGACACCTACAACTCCGACGTCTCACCCGCCGACCTGCGCCGCGGCGAACGGAACAACAAGGAACGCGGCACCGCGAACACCTCGATGCTGCTGTACGGCTTCGGCGACGGCGGTGGCGGTCCCACCCGCGAGATGGTCGGGGCCGCACACCGCCAGCACGACCTCGACGGGTCGCCCCACGTCACACTCGGCACGCCGGCGCAGGTGTTCGAGCAGCTCGAGGCCGAGCTGCCGACACCGGGGGTCTGGTCGGGGGAGATGTACCTCGAGTTCCACCGCGGCACCTACACGTCGCAGATCCGCACGAAGCAGGGCAACCGCCGCTCCGAGCACCTGCTCCGCGAAGCCGAGCTCTGGGCGGCGACGGCGGCGGTCCGGCTCGGCAGTGAGTACCCGTACGCCGAACTCGAGGACGCCTGGCACACCGTCCTGCTGCAGCAGTTCCACGACATCCTGCCCGGGTCCTCGATCGCGTGGGTGTACGAGAACGCCGAGGAGCAGTACGCCCGGGTCGCCGAGGTGCTCGAGGGGCTGATCGGGAGCGCGACGACGGCGCTCGCCGCAGGCGGGAGCGCAGCCGTCATCGGTGCCGCTGCCGGCGCAGCCGACGACACCGCGTCGGTCGTGCGCTTCAACGCCTCGCCGGTCGCGGCAGGGGACGTGACCGCCCTGGCAGGTTCGGTCGTCCACGCGCCGCGACCCGTGCCTCCCGTCCGGAGCGGCGACCGCTTCGTCTTCGACACCGGCGTCGTCACCGCGACCATCGACGCTGCCGGCCACGTCGTCTCGTTCGTCGACCACGCCACCGGACGCGACGCGATCGCACCAGGCGCTGCGGCGGCGGAGTACACGGTTTTCCGGGACACCCCGAACCAGTGGGAGGCGTGGGACATCGACCGCGCTTACCAGCGCAACGGCACGGTGCTGTCGGCGTCGTCCGTCTCGGTCGACGGCGACGAGCTCGTGGTGGAACGGTCTTTCGGATCGTCGACGCTCACCACGCGCTACTCCGCCGTGCAGGGCGAACCCGAGCTGAGCGTCGAGACCGAGGTCGACTGGCACGAGCACCAGAAGCTGCTGAAGCTCGCGTTCCCGATCGACGTGCTCGCGTCGTCCGCCTCGAGCGAGATCCAGTTCGGGCACATCGACCGGCCGACGCACCAGAACACCTCGTGGGACCACGCCCGCTTCGAGACCTCGGCGCACCGTTGGGTGCACGTCGCGGAGCCCGGGTTCGGCGTCGCGGTGGCGAACGACTCGACCTACGGTCACGACATCACGCGCGAGACCCGGCCGGACGGCGGGATCACCACGCTCGTGCGGGAGTCGCTGCTGCGCGGGCCGACGTTCCCGGACCCGAACGCCGACCAGGGGCACCACGTGTTCCGGACGGTGCTGCGGATCGGGGCCTCGGTGCTCGACGCCGCCGACTCCGGGTACCGGCTGAACCTGCCCGTGCGGAGCGTGCCCGGGTCGGCCGAGGTCGCGCCGCTCGTCACGGTGTCGTCGCCGCAGGTGTTCGTCGAGGCCGTCAAGCTCGCCGAGGACCGCTCCGGAGACGTCGTCGTGCGACTGTACGAAGGACTCGGGGGCCGGGCTGCTGACGTCGGGGTCTCCTTCGGGTTCGACGCTGCGTCGGTGGCGCAGGTCGACCTGCTCGAACGGCCGCTGGAGCGCTCGTGGTCGGCCGGGGAGCCCGTCGTGCTGACCTTGCGTCCGTTCGAGATCGTGACGCTGCGCGTGCGTCGGGCCTGAGGCAGCGGGCTCGGCGTTCGGTCGGGGAGAGACCGCGGCGCCGGACGGGACACGGGTGCGTTCCGTCCGGCGCCGTGTTGCGTGTGGGGGGCGGGTGGGGTGCGGGCGCGGGCCGGGCCGGGTGGAATCGGGCGTAGCTGGTCGAATCGGGCGTACCTGGTCGGAACTTCTGGCCAGGTATGCCCGATTTCGCTTGGCATCGCGCGCGTTCTGGGAAGGAACGTCTCCCCTCCACAACCGCCCAGGCCTGGAGGCCCGTCCACAGTTCCCGACATCGGCCTCCGGAACGGATGGCCGGTCCGGCATCGTCACGTGCATGAACGAGTCGCTGCCCATCCTCCGAGCCTCCGCCATGCACGAGGCCGGCCTCGATGCCACCACCCTGCGCCGCCGAAGCCGGACGCAGGGTGTCGGCCGCCTGGTCCGGGTCGGGCCGAACGCCTTCGTCGACGGTGCCGCGTGGGACGCCGCCGGGCCTCGTCAGCGGTACGTCACCCGGGTCTTCGCGCGGCTCGGCCGTCTCGGCACACGGGCGACGGCATCGCACCTCTCCGCCGCGGCCCTGCACGGCCTCCCGGCGCTCGGCGGGTGGGACGTCCCGGTGCACGCGACGGTGCCCGAGTCGATGTACCGGGGCCGGAGCGCCGAGCTGGTCCTGCACACGAGACCCGTCGGCCGGGGCGAACGGGCCACGGTCGGTGCGATCGCGGTCACCTCCGTCCCCCGGACCGTCGTCGACGTGGCGATGACCGGCGACCTGCGGGCGGGCGTGGTCATCGCGGACGCCGCGCTGCGACGTGGGTTCGACGACGCCGATCTCCGACGAGCGGTTCCTCCGAAGGCCCGCGCCCGAGCCCTGGCGCAGCAGGTGCTCGACCTGGCCGATGCTCGGTCCGGGTCACCGGCCGAGTCGCTCGCGCGGGTCGTGTTCCGGGAGCTCGGGCTTCCGGACCCGTTGCTGCAGCAGGAGTTCGTCGTCGACGGACGTCGGTCCGCAGTCGACTTCTGGTTCCCGGACCACGGGGTCATCGTCGAGATCGACGGGCGGGCCAAGTACTCCCAGGAGCGCTACCTGGGCGGCCGGAGTCCGACCGAGGTGTTCCTCGACGAGAAGCGGCGGCACGGTCGCTTGCTCACCGTGCCGGGTGTGCGGACGATCATCCGGCTCGAGTGGCGAGACCTGTTCGACCTCGATGCGCTGGCGCTGCGACTCCGGGCGGCGGGGCTCCCGTGTGCCGTCCGACCGGTCCGGAGCGCTCGGCTCCGTACGGGGTGACCGCTCGGTGCCGCGCGGGGTGACCGTCCGGTGCCGCGCGGGGTGACCGTCCGGCGCCGCGCGGAGTGACCGTCCGGCGCCGGTGAACCGGCACAGCACGCTCTGGCTAGCGTGGCGGCATGGCAGTGCAGGAGATCTGGCTCGTCCGTCACGGCGAATCGGTCGCGAACGTCGCAGCGGCTCGGGCCGAAGCCGCGGGCGACGACGTGATCGACGTCGAGTTCCGGGACGCCGACGTCCCGCTCAGCCCGCTCGGCACCGATCAGTCCCGTGCCCTCGGCCAGGAGCTCGCCGACCGCGGGATCGACCACGTCCCCGTCGCGCTGTGGGTGTCGCCGTACCTCCGTGCGCAGCAGACCATCGCGATCGCGCTCGAGGCAGCCGGCATCACCGAACCCGAGAAGCGGGTGGACGAGCGGCTGCGCGACCGCGAACTCGGCGTCCTCGACCTGCTGACCCTGCAGGGCGTCCGCAACCGGTACCCGGACGAGGAACGCCGGCGGCAGTGGCTCGGCAAGTACTACCACCGGCCGGCGGGCGGGGAGTCGTGGGCGGACGTGATGCTCCGGCTCCGGTCGCTCCTCGGCGATGTCGAGCGGGTCGACGGCGCCGAGCGCCTGGTGATCGCCGCGCACGACGCCGTGGTGATGCTCGCCGTCGCGGTGTGCCTCGACCTCGACGAGCCGGCGCTCATGGAGTTCGCCCGGACCCACGCCGTCGCGAACGCCTCTCTCACCCGACTCCGTCGTGACGATGCCGGATCGCCGTGGGTGCTCGAGGAGTTCTCCTCCATCGGACACCTGGACGACGACGAGGTCACCCAGCACACCGGCCGGAAGGACGACGAACATGTCCACTGAACCCGTCACCCCGAACTTCCTGCGGGACTGGCCACTGCCCGAACCCGGTGCCGGCAAGTACGGCCGCGGGCAGGTGCTCATCGTCGGCGGCGCCGCCCGCACCCCCGGCGCCGCGATGCTCTCCGCGCTCGCCGCACTCCGCGTCGGCGCCGGTCGTCTCACCCTGGCGGTCGGCCGGAGCGTGGCGAACGAGGTCGCGGTCGCGGTGCCCGAGTCCGGGGTCGAACCCCTCGACGAGGACCAGGACGGACACATTGCCGTCGGTGCGATCGAGGGCATCGCGGACAGCGCCTCGAGCGCCGACGCGGTGCTGGTCGGGCCGGGGCTCGACGAGCCGGACGGTTCGCGTGACCTCGTGGCCGGACTCGCCGACGTCGTCGGTCCGCAGACCACCGTCGTGCTCGACGCCTTCGCCCTCGGTGTGGCTGCCGACGTGCGGGACCGCCTCGAACCGCTGCGTGGACGGCTCGTGATGACGCCGAACTCCGGCGAGGCCGAACGCCTGCTCGGGCGGGAGTGCAGCGACGACGACGTGGCCGACGCCGTGGCGATCGCGAACCGCTTCGGAGCGGTCGTGGCCCTCGGCGACGCCATCGCCACACCGCAGGGTCGGGCGTGGCTCAAGGGCACCGGCTCGGGCGGTCTCGGCACGAGCGGCAGTGGGGACGTGCTGTCCGGCGCGGTCACCGGGCTGCTCGCCCGCGGCGCCGATCCGGCACAGGCCGTGGCGTGGGCGTCCTACGTGCACGCTGCCGCAGGTGACCGACTCGCGGTGCAGGTCGGACCGCTCGGGTACCTGGCGAGCGAACTCGTCACCGAGATCCCGCGGGTCCTGGTCGAGCTCGGGGCCTGAGCGCGCCCGTTCTTTCCCAGAACGCCCGCGATACCTAGCGTTTTCGGGCATACCTGCCGAGAACTTCCGACCAGGTACGCCCGAATCGACCAGGTACGCCCGAATCGACCAGGCCGCCCGACCCCCCCCCACCACCCCCCCCCCCCCCCCCCTCTCTCCTTCACAACCCCCCCCCCCCCCGAAAGAGCGACGAATCTCGA
>NZ_QKTB01000046.1:0-17160 GCF_003234405.1 Curtobacterium sp. MCLR17_045 | reverse complement strand
ACATCTCCGAAGACGCCGCCGGCCTGCTGAACAAGACCTTCGGCACCGACGCCGTCAAGCGCGGCCTCCTCGTCGGCACCGCCACCATCACCGCACAGATCAAGTAACACCTGCCGCAACACCGCACCACGAGCACCATCGCACGACGCGAAGAGTCGCTCCGCCGATCAGGGCGGAGCGGCTCTTCGTCGTTCGCGGTACCGCCCCGGTACCGCTTCTCCCAGTGGCCGAGCCTACGATCGAGCGAATGCCCGCTCCTCGCTCGACCCAGACCGACGACCGACCCGGGCCGGACGACTTCATCCGCGTCCGTGGTGCCCGCGAGAACAACCTGCGCGACGTCGACGTGGACATCCCCCGCGACCGGATCGTCGCGTTCACCGGCGTCTCCGGCTCCGGCAAGTCCTCACTCGCCTTCGGCACGGTCTTCGCCGAGGCCCAGCGCCGGTTCCTCGAGTCCGTCGCCCCGTACGCGCGGCGGCTGATCGCGCAGGGTTCCACCCCACACGTCGACTCGATCACCGGACTACCGCCCGCCGTCGCCCTGCAGCAGCGTCGCGGCGCCCCGAGCTCCCGTTCCACCGTCGGCACCATGACCACGCTGTCGAACTCGATGCGCATGCTCTACTCGCGCGCCGGCACGTACCCGTCCGGCGCCGACCGGCTCGAGTCGGACTCCTTCTCGCCGAACACCGTCGCCGGCGCCTGCCCGCGGTGCCACGGCATCGGGACCGCGCACGAGGTCACCGAGGCATCGGCCGTGCACGATCCGTCGCTGAGCATCCGCGACGGCGCGATCACCGCCTGGCCCGGTGCGTGGCAGGGCAAGAACCTGCGGGACGTCACCGCCGTGCTCGGCTACGACATCGAGCGCCCGTGGCGTGAGCTGTCGCGCGAGGACCGTGACTGGCTGCTCTTCACCGAGGAACAGCCCGTCGTGCAGGTGCAGCCGAAGCGCGACCGCGTGGCCAAGCCATACAAGGGCCGGTTCTGGAGCGCTCGCCAGTTCGTGCTGCACACCCTCGCCGACTCGCAGAGCGAGACCCAGCGCAAGAAGGTGCTGCAGTTCGTCGAGTCCGGCCCGTGCGGGCTCTGCGGCGGCACGGGCCTGACCCGAGCCGCCCTCGCCGTGACGATCGGCGGCCACTCGATCGCCGAGCTGAACGCGCTGCCGCTGACCGGCCTGGCTGACGTCCTGCGCCCGATCGCGGCGATCACCGACGCGGCAGCGGCGACGTCACGGGCATCGTCCGGCGAGCACACCGAGGTCGCCGTGGCGATCTCCCGCGACCTGCTCACCCGCGTCGAGGTCCTGGTCGGCCTGGGTCTCGGTTACCTCGCGCTCGACCGCGCCACCCCGACGCTCTCCCCCGGCGAGAGTCAGCGGCTGCGGATCGCGACGCAGCTGCGCTCCGGCCTGTTCGGCGTCGTCTACGTGCTCGACGAACCGAGCGCCGGGCTGCACCCCGCCGACGCCGAGTCCCTCGTCGACGTCCTCGACGACCTGCGTGCCGGCGGCAACAGCGTCTTCGTCGTCGAGCACGACATGAGCATCGTGCGCCGAGCCGACTGGATCGTCGACGTCGGCCCCCGTGCGGGCACCGGCGGCGGCACCGTCCTGTACAGCGGCCCGGTCGCCGGCCTGGCCGAGGTCGAGGCGTCGGTCACCCGGCGCTTCCTGGAGCCCCGGCAACCGACCGCCGACCGAGCCGTCCGGACCCCGATCGGCACGCTCGAGCTCCGCGACCTCACCCTGCACAACCTGCGGGGGCTCGACGTCGACCTGCCGCTCGGTGTCCTCACCGCGGTCACCGGGGTCAGCGGGTCCGGCAAGTCGTCGCTCGTCGGCGGCGTGCTGCCCGGCGCCGCGACGTCGCACCCGCTCATCGACCGCGTCGTGCAGGTCGACCAGAAGCCGATCGGCCGGACGCCCCGCTCGAACCTCGCCACCTACACCGGCCTGTTCGACGCGGTCCGAGCAGCCTTCGCCCAGACCGACGAGGCCAAGGCCCGCGGTTGGGGCGCCGGGCGGTTCTCGTTCAACGTCGCCGGCGGCCGGTGCGAGGTCTGCCAGGGCGAGGGGTCGGTGTCCGTCGAACTCCTCTTCCTGCCGGGCAGCTGGGCCCCGTGCCCCGAGTGCCACGGCTCCCGCTACACCGCAGAGACGCTCGAGGTCCGGTGGAACGGGGCGTCCATCGCCGACGTCCTCGGCATGACCGTCGACGAAGCGGCGCCGTTCCTGGCGTCCCTGCCCGCAGCCGGGCGAGGACTCGAGACCCTCCGCGAGGTCGGTCTCGGCTACCTGCGACTCGGCCAGCCTGCTCCGGAGCTGTCCGGCGGCGAGGCGCAGCGCATCAAGCTCGCCACGGAACTGCAGCGCGCGCGGACCGGCCACACCCTGTACCTGCTCGACGAGCCCACCACCGGCCTGCACCCGGCCGACGTCGAGCTGCTCACCGCCCAGCTCGCCCGCCTGACCGACGCGGGCAACACGGTCGTCGTGGTCGAGCACGCCATGGACGTCGTCGCGAGCGCCGACCACGTCATCGACATGGGCCCATCGGGCGGCGATGACGGCGGTCGGGTCGTCGCCTCCGGCACGCCAGCCGAGGTCGCCGCCTCGACCACCAGCCGGACCGCCCCGTACCTGCGGGACCAGCTCGGTCGCTGACGCAGAAGTGCCCGCCAGGATCGCTCCTGGCGGGCACTTCGTGGCTGCCGCTGGTTACCGCTGGACCGCTTCCGGAGCGTCGTCGCGGAAGAAGTCGCTGCCACTGTGGGTGTAGCCGACCTCACCCGTCCGACGCCACTGCTTGCGGACGCGCTTGAAGGTGGTGATGCGTGCAGGTTCGACGTTCTCGTCGCTCGTGTAGGCGCTCATGGCTGATCTCCCTGTGTGATTGGCCGTGGTTCCTTGGCCCCCCGAAATGGAGGCTAGCGAGGGGCTCGGAGGCGAGTTCGCGATCCGTCCCGGAACGTCCGTGGAACGCAATTCCGGCCGTGCCGAAGGCCGGAACGCGCCCCTCCGGCACCTGGTGCTCGTCCACGCGGAACGAGGATCCCCGCATGACCGGCTGCGATCATGGTGGCTTCGACCAGATCAGGAGGACGAGCGTGGCCGCTGCGAACCGAGCCGTGATCATCGACACAGGGGGCGACGTCACCGCCGACCTCGGCGATCGCTACGAAGCGGGCGCGCTGGTGGAGTGGGCGAGCGTGACGAAGACCGTGACCGCCGCCGCCGTGCTCGTTCTCCTCGCTGAACGAGACATCCCACGGGACACCCCCGCCCGGGACCTGTTGCCGGACGTCCCCGTCGACGCCACCTACACGGTCGACGACTTGATCCGACACTGCTCGGGCCTGCCCCGTGTGCACCAGGGCATGTCGGCCGGGATCGTCGGCGACCCGTACGCGGACGTGTCCGAGGCGGACGTCACCCGTGCGCTGCGCCAGACCCCGACGACACCGGGTGAGCGGGACTACTCCAACCTCGGCTACGCGGTGCTCGGTCGGCTGCTCGAGCACGTCGCGCAGGAAGCATGGTCCACGGTCGCCGAGCGGACGGTCCTGGCTCCGCTCGGCGTCACGAGCGCCACCCTCGACCCGGCACCCGAACGACGAACCCTGCTCCGGTCGTGGCGGGGGCGCCCCCGTGAACCCTGGACCATCGGATCAGGTCCTTACGCGCCGGCCGGCGGGATCTGGTCGACCATGTCCGACCTCCTGCGGTTCGGCGTGGGGATCGGACGCATCGAGCCGGACTTCCTGGCGTGGGAGCACCGCGACGGGCTGATCTGGCACAGCGGGCAGACACGGGACGCCGGCGTCTGCCTGCTCCGTCACGGCGACGTCACGATCGCGTCGCACGCCCTCGGCGCAGCGCCCGGAGCCGCTGACCGGCTCGCCGTCCGACGCCTCCGTGCCGTGGGAGTCGTCGCGTGAGCGCCGGCACTCGGGCTGGCTGAGGGAGCGCGCTGGCGGACTCAGGAACGCAGGCCGAGCACCAGGTCGTGGACCACGCGCGCTGCGCGTGCCGCGGCGTCGTCCAGGTGCTCGCGGAACTCGGCGCCGTCCGGCGCGCAGAGGTCGCTGATGCACCGGACCGACACGAACGGCATGTCGTGCACGTGGGCGAACTGCGCGATCGCGGCCGACTCCATGTCGACCGCGGCCACCTCGGGGAACGCGACCCGGAGTGCACGGGCACGACCCTCGGTCACGAAGACCTCGCTCGAGCCGATCGTCGCCGACCGCAGCGGCCACGCGATGTCGGCGCCCATAGCGAGCTCGACGAGCCGGGCGTCCGGCGCGTAGCCGGTCGGCATGCCGGGGACCTGGCCCAGGGCGTAGCCGAACGCGGTGGCGTCGGCGTTGAGGTTGACGTACCGGTCGCCGACCACGACGTCACCGATGGCGACACCGTGCATGAGCCCACCGGCGGTCCCGACGCTGATCACCGGGATGCCCGGGCCGAAGTCGTGGAAGCCGTGGGCGACGGCGGCCGTGGCGTTCGTGAAGCCGATGCCGCTGCGGCGCACGACGACCGTGGCGCCGCCGATGTCGAGCAGCTGGTGCGGGTCGTGGCCACCGACGGGGCCGTCGAGGACGGGGACACCGCCGAACAGGTCGGCGAAGGCCGAGACCTCTTCGCTCATGGCCGCGATGATGATCGCGACGGGTTGCTGCTGCACTGATCGATCCTCCCACGCCGGGCGCGCGCGGACGTGCAGGTCGGATCGTCGACGGTGCTAGCGGCGGGGGTCCTGGCGGGCCAGCTCGTCGGCGACGAAGGCGGCGAGCGCGTCGGCGCCGAAGTGGTCGTCGGCGGTGATGGTGACGACGGTGCCGGAGTCGTTGCTCGCCTCGGTCTCGTCGAACAGCAGCATCTGACCGTACGCACCGTGCAGCCGCCAGAGTCGGCCGGGACCACCCCACCCGGCCATCGCGTACCGCTCGTAGCCGGGGCCGGTGCCCTCGCGCTCCACCCAGTCGGTGTGCATCGCGTCGCACCACCGCGCGCTGACGATCCGCTGTCCGTCGACGACCCCGCGGTCGCGGATCAGGCGTCCGATGCGGGCGAGCTCCTCGGTTCGGAGCGACAGTCCCTCGCCGCCGGCGACGAACCCGTTCGGGCAGCGTTGCCACTCGACGTCCTGGATGCCGAGCGGCGCGAACAGGCGCTCGGTGACGAACGCGCCGACGTCGCCGACCCGGGTCTCGAGCACGCGCATCGCGGTGTAGGTGCTGGCGTTCGCGTACTGGAACACCCGGCCGCGGGACGGTCGCCGCAGGAACTCGGCCGCCAGGTCCGGCCAGTCCGTCAGTTCGGTCGCCGACCAGGGCATGTCGATCCCGCTGGTCATGGTGAGCAGGTGGCGGAGGGTGACCCGGTCGACGCCGCCGCCGAGCGCGAGCCCGGTCTCCGTACCGAGGCCGGTGCCGACCAGGGACGTCGCGATCGGTTCGTCGACGTCGACCAGGCCGTCGTCGGCCGCGATGCCGGTGGCCAGGACACAGACGCCCTTCGCGGCGGAGTGGATCTCGCGCCGGACGTCGGGGGTCCAGTGGTGCTCGGCGACGTCGTCCGCGGTGCTCTCGGCGCCCGGAGCCGCAGTCCGCGTGCGCACGTGGATGCCGTGTGCGGCGAACCCGGTGGTGTCGATGTGCCGGACGACGGCGTCGAGGATGGTCGCGGCGGTGTGCACAACCCCATCCTCTCGTGGCCGCGCGGCTGCGGGCACGGGCAGGGGCCGCCGCGTACCGTCCGGCTCGTGTCCGACGAACAGCCCCGCCGCCCCGATCCCACCCGCGTCGGCGACCAGCCCGCACTCCGGACGGCGTCGGGCTCGAACTGGCTGGTGTGGGGAGCCGTCACGGCCGTGATCGTCGCCGCGGTGATGGTGCTCATGGCGATCCGTGCGCCGGCGATCGGCTGGCCGGCGCTCGTGCTCGTCGTCGTGTTGTTCGTGACGATGGTCGTGGTGCGGGCCGCCGTCCGGCCGCAGCGCACCCGACTCGTCACCCTGGCCCTGCTCGACCTCGGCATCGTGGTCGTCGGACTGGTGGCGACCCTGGCGGTCCTGTACTCGACGCCGGTCGGCTGATGCCGCGATGGCATGTTGATAACGGTTCTCACTAAGATGGTGTGCAGCGACCACACCACGGTGGCCGTTCCATCGACGCAGCCGCAGCTGCTGGGAAGACCGACCCCATGCCAGCACCACACCCCACCGAGACCCTCGACGCCCTCGTGGTCGGAGCCGGACCGGCCGGCGTCGGCACCGGCCTGGCACTCCACGCCGTCGACGGCCTGCTGTTCGGCGTCGTCGAACGCGGCGTCGTCGGAGACACGTTCCGTCGGTGGCCGGAGCACCAGCGGTTCCTGACGCCGTCCTTCACCGGCAACGGGTTCGGGGCCACCGACCTCAACGCGATCCACCCACGCACCTCACCCGCCTACAGCCTGGGGACCGACTACCCCTCCGGGCCCGAGTACGCCCGGTACCTGCGTGGCGTCGTCGCGGCCTTCCACCTGCCGACCCTGCTCGACACCGAGGTCGAGCGCATCGAGGCGGACGACGACGGCTTCCGCGTGACCACGAGCCGCGGCCCCGTCATCACCCGCAACGTGGTCTGGGCCGGCGGCGAGTTCTCCGACCCGATCCTGCCCCGCTGCGCCGGCACCTCGCTCGGGGTGCACGCCTCCGCCGAGGCAGCCTGGGTGGCACGGCTCGGCCACGTCGTGGTCGTGGGTGGCTTCGAGTCCGGCATCGACCTTGCGTGCCACCACGTCGAACAGGGGGCGACGGTGACGGCCGTCGACCCGTCCCACCCCTGGGACGCCGGCAGCGGGTCGGACCCGTCGTTCCGCCTCGCCCCGCGGACCCGTCAACGACTCGCGGCCGCACGGGCCAGTGGACGCCTCACCCTGGTCGACGACGGCCAGGTCACCGGCATCAAACGGTCCGGAGAGGGGTTCACCGTCGGCGTCGCCGGACGGACCGCCCTGGTGGCGGACGCGCCACCGATCCTCGCCACCGGGTACGGCCCGGGGCTCGGGCCGGCAGCGAGCCTGTTCGACACCCGCGCGGACGGCTGGCCGCTGCTCACCGAGGACGACGAGTCGACCACCACGCCCGGACTCTTCCTGGCCGGCACCGCGCTCCGGCACGGCGCACTGCAGTTCTGCTTCGTCTACAAGTTCCGGCAGCGGTTCGCCCACGTCGCCCGCGTCATCGGCGAACGAGCAGGGCGCGACTGCGGTGCCCTGCAGGAGTGGGACGACGCCGGGATGCTCACCGACGACCTGAGCTGCTGTGGTGTCGAATGCGCGTGCTGATGCCGGCACAGCGGGCCGCCCGCCCCGCCGGTGCACGACTCTGGGCCACCCCCGCGATCGTCGGCGGCGCCATCCTGCTCGGTTCGGTGATCGGCGGCGCCTCACCCTCGGCCGGCGACGCGATGGGCTCGGTGGTGGACGCGTTGGTGATCACCCTGGTCGTCGCCCTGTTCGTCGACGTCCCCCTGCACCGCCTGCCACGGACGCCCGGCGTCTGGAAGGTCATCGGCATCGCCTGGAGCATGAACTTCCTGCTCGCCCCGCTCGTCGCGTTCCTGCTCACCCGCGTGGCCCTGCCCGGACACCCGGCAGTGCAGCTCGGCGTGATGCTGTACTTCCTGGCGCCCTGCACCGACTGGTTCCTGGCGTTCACCCGCCTGAGCGACGGGGACACCGCCGTGGGGGCGACCCTGCTGCCGATCAACATGGTCACCCAGCTGCTGCTGTTCCCGGTGTGGATCACGGTCCTGGGCGGCAACGCCGGCATCGATGCCGTGGGCACCATCGGCACCCTGCTGCAGTGGTTCGTCCTGCCCGCCGCGATCGCCGTGGTGATCCGCCTCGGGATCTCGCTCCTGCCGGACGGCGCTCGGGCCCGCGCCGCCGCCCTGCCCGGCCGCGCGGTCCCCTGGATCGTGGGCGCGATGGTCGCCGGGCTCTTCGCCTCGCACATCGGGCTGCTGCTGGCGAACCTGCCGGTGTTCGTCGCCGTACTGGGGTGCGCGGTGGTCTTCTTCGCCGTGATGTTCATCGCAGCCGAGTGGGCGTCACGCCTCGCCGCCCTGTCGTACCCGCGGTCGGCGCTGCTCGCGATGACGACGGCGGCCCGCAACGCACCCCTGATGATCGGGCTGACGAGCGCCGCACTCCCCCACCAGCCGCTGGTCACCACGGCGATCGTCGTCGGCATGCTCGTCGAGTTCCCGCACCTGCTCGCGGTCCGCCACCTGCTGCTGCGTCGGCGACGTGGTCAGCACGCCGGGCGACGCCTGCGCGGCACCGCCGCATGGGGGCACCCGTGACGCACCGGGTCCGACTCGTCGTCGTCCCGACCGAGCGACGGGTGATCGAGACCGAGCACGACGACCGGCGGACGGCGCTCCTGCTCGCGCTGGGTCAGGTGCCGCTCGGGTACACGGTCACCGACGTCGACGTGCTGCCGGAGCACGGGGACACCGAGTCCGACCCCGCGGAGCCGGGCCGACGCTGAGCCGGCCGTCAGCGGCGGACGAGCACCCCGGCGACGAGTCGGAGCAGCAGGGCGACCACGCCGACCACGGCGATGCTGACCGACACGACCGTCGCCATCAGCAGTCGAAGGCCGTCCGGCACGGCCGTCTCGTCGGACGTGGGGAGGAACGCCGTCGCGACGAACACGCAGCCCGCGGCGATCAGGAACAACACCCCGATGATCGTCAGGGCCCGCAGCGCGGCCGGCGCCGGTTCGTGGTCACCCGGTCGAGCCGGACGAGCCCTGGCCCCCTCGGTCTCCCAGTCCGCCAGTTCCGTCATGGTGGTCCCCCTTCGTCGGGACGATCGTAGGGCCCGGACCGGCCCCGACGGCGCTGGTGCGGCCCGAGACGGTCACGATGCCGGACGGGAGGCCCGTGACGGGCCCGCACCGCGCCTCCAGTCCGGTGCCGGTCGCGACGAGTGCACGTGGCCGGCTACGCGCTGTCGGCCACCGTCGGCTGCGCCTGCCGCAGCCCGGTGACCAGGAGGGTCACGATCGTCCGGACGTCGTAGTCGGGGTCCTGAGGACTCCACGCCACCAGGTCGCCGACGGCCCGGAGCAGCTGGTACGGCGGGGTCGGCGCGGCCACCTCGCCGGACGCCCGCGCGGCGTCGAGCAATCGGCCGAGCACGGGCACGAGCTCGTCGACGAACAGGGTGTGCAGCGCCGTGAAGCCGTCGGCGTCGCCCTCCCAGACGCGCGCCAGACCGTGCTTGGTGCCGAGGAAGTCGACGAACTGGTGCACCCAGCGCAGTAGGGCGGCGAACGGTGTCGGCTCCGAGTCGAGCAGCGCCGGCCCCGCGTCGACCAGGGCCTCGATCTGGTGCCGGTAGACGGCGACGACCAGGTCCGAACGGGTCGGGAAGTGCCGGTAGAGCGTGCCGACCCCGACCCCCGCGGCGGTGGCGACCTCGCGCACCGGTGCGCCGACGCCCGAGGCGGCGAAGACCGCGGCAGCGGCGTCGAGGATCGTGCGCTCGTTGCGCTCGACGTCGCGACGGCGACGCGGCGCGGGGTCGGGCGACGGGGTGCTCATGCCTCGATCATCGCACGACACCGACGCGATGCGGAACAGTGCTCCGCTTCCTCTTGCAATCCGGATCGTTGTTCCGTATCGTTCCGGAACGTCGCTCCGTTTCGGACGACGATCGCTCCGACACGGGCGACACGGCATCCCGGAAAGGCCCCGCATGGCACCCACAGCACCCCGACCACAGGTCATCAGCGTGCGCCCCGTCACACTCCCCGCACCCTCGCGCGGTCAGGACCTCGAGGTCCGGATCACCGCACCGACGACCGGAACGGACCTGCCCGTCATCGTCTTCGCCCACGGCTTCGGCCAGTCCATGACCGGCGGCGACCCCCTGGTCGACCACTGGACCGCGAACAGCTTCGTCGTCGTCCAACCGACGTTCCTCGACGCGACGGCCTACGGACTGACGCTCGACGACCCGCGCTACCCGACCATCTGGCAGACGCGGGTCGACGACCTCGAGCGGGTACTCGACGACCTCGACCAGATCATCGATGCGGTCCCCGGTCTGAGCGGGCGCGTCGACACCGCGCGCATCGCCGCGGTCGGACACTCGTGGGGCGGACAGTCCGTGGGCATGTTGCTCGGGGCCCGCGTCCTGGACGCCGACGGGCGGCCGGGCGAGGACCGCACCGACCACCGCGTGCGCGCCGGGGTCCTGCTGTCCACCACCGGGATCGCGCGCGGCGACCTCGTGCCGTTCGCGCAGGAGCACTTCGCGTTCATGAGCCCCGACTTCAGCCAGCTGCACACCCCGTCACTCGTCGTCGCCGGCGACCACGACCAGTCGCAGCTCTCGACGCGAGGTCCGGACTGGTTCACCGACGTCTACCACCTGAGCCCCGGCGCACGGCACCTGGTGACCGTCCACGGCGGCGAGCACCTGCTCGGCGGGATCCAGGACTACGAGTCGACCGCCACCACCGACGAGAGCCCCGAGCGTGTGGACCTCGTCCGCCACACCACGACGGCGTTCCTCCGGACCGAGCTCGGCCTCGACCCCGACGCGTGGTCGGCGATCGCCGACGCCGTCGGCACTGCTGCCGCCGTCGGCCCTGCTGCCGCCGTCGGCCACATCGAATCGAAGGAATACCACTCGTGATCACCCACCAGCACCCCCTGCCCACTCCGTTCACCGCCGCGTCCACAGCCGCCGACGTCCTGGACGGCGTCGACCTGACCGGCCGGAACGTCGTCGTGACCGGCGGACACAGCCGCCTCGGCCGTGAGACCAGCCGCGCCCTCGCGGCGGCCGGCGCCGACGTCACCGTCGCCTCCCGTGACGTCGACCGGGCATCCGCAGCCGTCGCCGACATCCCGGGCATCCGCGTCGAGGCCCTCGACCTCACCGACCCGTCGTCGGTCGATGCCTTCGCCGCGCGCTGGTCGGCCTCCGGCCGCCCGCTGCACATGCTCGTGAACAGCGCCGCGATGCTCTTCACCCCCGACCGCCGACTCGACGGCCGCGGCAACGAACTGGCGTTCTCGACGACGCACCTCGGGCACTTCCAGCTCACGCGGGCGCTCCTCCCGACCCTCCTGGAGGCCCGTGGTGCGCGGGTCCTGACCGTCACCTCCGGTGCGGCGCGGTTCGGGCAGATCCGGTGGGACGACCTGACGTTCGCCCACGGGTACGACCCGGTCACCGCGTACGGCCAGTCGAAGCGGGCGAACGTCCTGTTCACGGTGGAGCTCGACCGGCGGTACGCCGACCAGGGCATCCGCGCCTTCGCCGCACACCCGGGCGTCATCGTCGGACCCGGACCGCACGCCCCGACGGTGCTCGCGTCGTACCGCGAGCAGGGACTGGTCGACGACCACGGGGTGACCGTCATCGACCCCGAGGTCGGCAAGAAGACCGTCGAGCAGGGCGCCGCGACGCTCGTGTTCGGTGCCGCGAGCCCGCTGCTCGACGGCGTCGGCGGGGTCTACCTGAAGGACAGCGACGTCGCCGTGATCGACGACGGGGTCCTGCCCCTCACCGCCGACCGCATCCCGTCGGACGCGAACTCGGCAATGCTCGACGCCGACGATGCCCGGCGCCTGTGGGAGGTCAGCGAGGGACTCCTGGCCTGATCACCGTCGGCCGGGGGCCTCGTCTGCCCACTGTTCTCGTCGTCCTCGCTACTGTGTGACGGTGCTGACCGTGCGGATCGAGAGCCCCCGACAGGACGACGTCCTGCACCTGCTGCAGCAGGGCGACGACTACGGACTGAGCCTCTACGCGGCCGAGAACTACCACGCGCTGGACGTCGACGACCTGGACCAGCCCGACGTCACGTTCCTGGTGGCGCGCGAGGACGGCACCGCCCTCGGCACGGTGGCGCTCGTCGACGCCGGCGACGGCACCGGCGAGGTGAAGCGCATGTTCGTGAGCGACGCCGCGCGTGGGCTCGGCGTGGGGACGCGGCTGCTCGACGCCCTGCACGACCGGGCCCGCGCGGTCGGCATCGGGACCGTCCGGCTCGAGACCGGCCTGCCGCAGGCCGCGGCCATCGCGCTGTACCGGAAGGCCGGGTACGCGGACATCCCGCGGTTCGGCCCGTACGTCGACGACCCGACGAGCGTGTGCATGGAGCAGCAGCTCGTCTGACCGGCGCTCGGTCCCGACGTAGGATCGCGTGTGAGCTCCGAGCACCCCGAACCCAGCGGCATCGACCCCGACGACCTGACCGTCGCGCTCCGGGTGCTCGAGCAGCTGCCGTCGATCGACGAGACGCACCCGGACTTCATCCGGGTCCGCCAGGCCACCGCGAAGATGTTCAAGGCCGTCAAGCGCGCGCACCGTCTCGAGAAGCGCGGCGTCATCGCCGAGGCCGACCGCCGGGTGATCGCCGCCACCGCCACCGGGGCCGCCGACCGGATCGACGACGAGACCCGAGGCGTCCTGATCAGCGCTTCGACCGCCTCGACCACCGCGGGCACGCTGCTGAAGTCACGGCCCTGCTACATGTGCAAGCAGCACTACACGGTCGTCGATGCGTTCTACCACCAGCTCTGCCCGGCGTGCGCTCGCATGAGCCACGCGAAGCGCGACGCCCGGACGGACCTGACCGGCAAGCGGGCGCTGCTCACCGGCGGCCGCGCGAAGATCGGCATGTACATCGCCCTCCGGCTGCTGCGCGACGGGGCCCACACCACCATCACCACGCGGTTCCCCCGCGACGCGGTGCGCCGGTTCGCGAGCCTGCCCGACTCCGCCGACTGGATGGACCGCCTGAAGGTCGTCGGCATCGACCTGCGTGACCCCGCCCAGGTGATCGGGCTCGCCGAGGACGTCGCCGCGTCCGGCCCCCTCGACATCCTGATCAACAACGCCACGCAGACCGTGCGCAGGTCGACCGGGGCCTACCAGCCGCTGGTCGACGCGGAACTCGCGCCGCTGCCCGACGGACCGCTGCCCGAACTCGTGACCTTCGGGCACACCAACGACCAGCACCCGCTGGCGCTCGCCCGCTCGGTGGCCGCGCACCCGATCCTCGCGGCCGCTGCAGCCCGAGCCGACGAGCTGACCGAACAGGCGATGGCGCCGGGGTCGAGCTCACTCGAACGACTCGCCCTGGGCACCGCCATCGACGCCGGTGGCCTGGTCCCTGACCTGCACGACGAGAACTCGTGGACCCAGCAGGTCGACGAGGTCGACCCGCTCGAGATGCTCGAGGTCCAGCTGGCCAACACCACGGCGCCGTTCATCCTCATCTCGAAGCTCCGCCCCGCCATGGCCGCGAGCACCGGACGCCGCACCTACGTGGTGAACGTCAGCGCCATGGAAGGGGTCTTCGGCCGTGCCTACAAGGGGCCGGGACACCCGCACACGAACATGGCGAAGGCTGCCGTGAACATGCTCACCCGCACGAGCGCGCAGGAGATGTTCGAGACCGACAACATCCTGATGACGAGCGTCGACACCGGGTGGATCACCGACGAACGGCCGCACCCCACGAAGGTCCGGCTCGCCGAAGAGGGCTTCCACGCGCCGCTCGATCTGGTCGACGGGGCAGCCCGCGTCTACGACCCCATCGTCCGCGGCGAAGCGGGCGAGGACGTGTTCGGTGTCTTCCTGAAGGACTACGCGCCGAGTTCGTGGTGACCGGCCGTCTCCTCAGCCCTGGAGCCGCCGCCCCGCGGCCCTCGATGCGCCACTGACGAACCGCTCGAAGAGTGCACGGGCCGACAGGTCTGCGCCGATGTCGAGGTGCGTCGGGACGATTCCCCGTTCGTCGGACACCATGAGCTCGGCGTCGCCCGAATCCCAGACGAGCAAGTCGTAGGCGATCAGATCGGACTCCACCAACAGGTGGGTGCTCCGGTTGTCCCGGTCCTCGGGCGAGCGCCGCAACTCGGTGTTCACGGCGTCGGCCTCGAGCTGCGCCATCAGCAGCGAGCCCCAGCGGTGGAAGTCATCCGAGATGGTCACTGCGCACACCCGCTTTCGCTCCCGCCGCGACGGACGACCCGCCCGCTCCGCCTCCAGGATTCGAACCCGGACCTAACGGCACCAAAGGCCGTCGTGCTGCCATTACACCAAGGCGGAACGCACCAAGGGGTGCTCCTCCATCCTCCCACGACCGACGAGGCTGGCTGTCCGCTCCGGGTTCGGCCAAGATGGAGGGATGCCGCATGAGGACGAGGTCGATCGCATCGTCGCGGCGTGGGGTCGTGAGCGTGCCGACCTGGACTTCGGCCCGCTCGAGGTGCTGTCCCGCGTGGACCGGCTCGCCCGGCACCTGGACCGCGCCCGGCGGACGGCCTTCGACGCGAGCGACATGGAACCGTGGGAGTTCGACGTCCTGTCGGCCCTGCGGCGGGCGGGTGAGCCCTACGAGCTGAGCCCGAAGACCCTGCTGCAGCAGACCCTGGTGTCGAGCGGCACGATGACGAACCGGGTGGACCGCCTGGCGGCCCGCGGCTTCGTGGGACGACGGACCGACCCGAAGGACGGCCGCGGCATCCTCGTCTCGCTGACGGGCAAGGGCCGGGTGGCGGTGGACGCGGCGATCGCGGACCTGCTGGCCGCCGAGCGCGACATCCTGTCCGGGGTCTCCGCCGACGAGCAGGGCCAGTTGGCCGGGCTGCTCCGCCGACTCATCCTGGGTCTCGGGGACTGACCGAAAGCGTGACACGGGCCGAGCGGCCCCGGCGTAGCGTGCGCCGCATGCACGCCATCACCCTCGCCGTCGCCGACGTCGCTCGATCGGCCGAGTTCTACCGCGCCCTGCTCGGCGTCGAGGGCAGCGGCGTCATCGGCACCGAGTACCCCGCCACCGAGACGCAGGCCGGCGGCACCACGGCGATGTTCACCCTCGACGACGGCCTGATCGTCAGCGTCTACGGCCGGGACGACATGGCGAAGGACTCCGGCGTGCAGCTGGCCACGGCACCGAGCAGCACGATCGGGCACTTCACGGGCAGCCAGGCAGAGGCCGAGGCGTTCCTCGAGCGAGCACAGGCAGCGGGCGCCACGATGCCCGAACCGCCGTACACGCGCCCGTGGGGCATGTGGTCCGGCTTCTTCCAGGACCCGGACGGCCACCTGTGGGAGGTCGTGGCGAACCCCGGCGGTGGGGCGCCCGAGGACGCCACACCGACGGACAGCGGCCAGGACGCGGTCGACCCGGCGTCCGTCGAGTAGACCGCCTCAGACCCCGAGCAGCTCCGCGACCTCGAGCCAGCGCTCCTCGAGCTGCTCGACCTCGGCCTCGAGCGCAGCGAGCTTCGACTGCAGTTCGCCGAGCCCGGCGTAGTCGGACTGGTCGTGCGTCGCGAACTGGTCGAGCAGCTTCTTGCGGTCCGCGCCGACCTTCGCGATCTTCCGGTCGAGCGCCGACATCTCCTTCTCGGCCGTCCGCCGGTCCGCTCCCGACAGGGCGGACGCACCAGCGGCCGTGGACCCGGCCACGGCACCGGCCGAACCGGTCCCGCCGACGGTGTCGGGCCTCCCGGCAGACGCGGCGGCAGCCGCAGAGGCGGTCCCGCCACCGGTGCCGGCCTCGCGCAGACGCATGTACTCGTCGACGCCGCCGGGCAGGTGGCGCAGGTGCCCGCCGAGCACGGCGTACTGCTGGTCGGTGACGCGCTCGAGCAGGTACCGGTCGTGGCTGACGACCAGCAGGGTGCCGGGCCAGGTGTCGAGCAGGTCCTCCATGGCGGCGAGCATGTCGGTGTCGAGGTCGTTGGTGGGCTCGTCGAGGATGAGCACGTTCGGCTCGTCGAGCAGGATGAGCATGAGCTGCAGGCGCCGCTTCTGCCCACCGGACAGGTCCTTGACGGGCGTGGAGAGCTGCTCCGAGGTGAAGCCGAGCCGCTCGAGCAGCTGCGACGGCGTCATCTCCTTGCCGTCGGCGACGTAGCTCGTCTTCTTGCGGGCCACGACCTCGCGAACGCGGTCGTCGGCGAACTGCTGCAGGTCGGCGAGCTGCTGGTCGAGGACCGCGACCTGCACCGTCTTGCCGGTCTTCACCCGCCCGCTGGTCGGCTGCAGCCGACCCGAGACCAGGTTGAGCAGCGTGGACTTGCCGGCGCCGTTCGGGCCGAGGATGCCGGTCCGCTCCCCCGGTGCGATGCGCCACTCGATGCGGTCGAGGATCTGCGTGCCGTCGAACGAGACGCTCACGTCGAGCAGGTCGACGACGTCCTTGCCGAGGCGCGCGGTCGCCGTCCGGGACAGCGCGACGGTGTCGCGGATCGGCGGGACATCGTCGATCAGGGCATTCGCCGCGTCGATGCGGAACTTCGGCTTGCTCGTGCGGGCCGGGGCGCCGCGGCGGAGCCACGCGAGCTCCTTGCGGGCCAGGTTCTGCCGGCGCTGCTCGATCGTGGCAGCCTGCCGGTCACGCTCGACGCGCTGCAGGATGTACGCGGCGTAGCCACCTTCGAAGGGGTCGACGACGCCGTCGTGGACCTCCCACGTGTCGGTCGACACGGCGTCGAGGAACCACCGGTCGTGCGTCACGACGACCATGCCGCCCTGGTTCGACGACCAGCGGCGGTTGATGTGCCCGGCGAGCCACTCAATGCCCTCGACGTCCAGGTGGTTGGTCGGCTCGTCCAGGAACAGGACGTCCCAGTCGCCGACCAGCAGCCGCGCGAGGGCCACACGACGACGCTGCCCACCGGACAGCTCGTCGACGCTGACGTCCCACGGGATGTCGGAGACCAAGCCGCCGATGATGTCGCGGATCTTCGGGTCACCGGCCCACTCGTGCTCCTCGAGGTCGCCGACGACGGTGCTGCCGACGGTCGCGCCCTCGGGCAGGATGTCGCGCTGGTCCAGGTAGCCGATGGTCAGCCCACGGCGGTGCGTGACGCGGCCGCCGTCCGGCTCGAGGCGCTGGGACAGCAGTGCGAGGAGGGTCGACTTGCCGTCGCCGTTCCGGCCGACGACGCCGATCCGGTCACCCTCGTCGATGCCGAGGGTGACGTTGTCGAAGACGACCTTGGTGGGGAACTCGAGATGCAGGTTCTCGGCGCCGAGGAGATGTGCCACGCGTCAAGGGTAGGTGGCGCGGAAGCTCGTCGTGCGCCGGTGCTCGCGCCGCTACAGCAACGCGA
>NZ_QKTB01000045.1:0-18155 GCF_003234405.1 Curtobacterium sp. MCLR17_045 | reverse complement strand
GGCTCATGCGGTGGGGGCTCCTTCGACAGCGGGATCGGGGTCGGGCTCGGGCACGGCGGGTGCCGGGGTCGAGGCCACCGCACGTGCTGTCGCCTCGGGTCCGCCGTGGGTCTGCGGCACCGGCATCGGGTGTTCGGAGCGGTCGACGTGCGGCAGGGACCGGAGCGATCGTTCCAGGTGCCACTGGGCGTAGGCCGCGACCACGCCGGAGGCCCGCGAACGTGTCCGCTCGTCGGTGGCGTCGACCGTCGCCCAGTCGCCGGCGAGCAGGGAGCCGAGCACCCCGAGCGTCGCCGGGTCGAGCCGCGGGGTCCCCGGGGGTGCCGCACGGTCGGCGACGACACCACCGAGCTGCACCACGAACGCCGAGTGCGGGCCGGGCTCCCCCGTCACCGCACAGTCGCTGAACGAGGGGGCCCACCCCGCGATGCTCATCGCGCGGAGCAGGTACGAGTCGAGGGTCGCGCTGGACTGGTGTTCACCGCGCGACAACGAGCGCAGCGCCCCGACGAGCAACAGGTACTGCTGCAGCCCGGCGTCGGCCTCGCTCAGTCGGTCGGCGGTCTCGACCATGGCGCTGGCCGCGGTGTACGCGCCGTAGTCGGCGACGATCTGGGCCCCGTACGCACCGAGGGACTCCGCCTGGGTGACGATGTCGAGCGACCGGCCCTCGTAGAACTGGGCGTCCACGACCATGAACGGTTCGAGCCGGCTGCCGAACTTCGACGCCGTTCGTCGCACGCCCTTGGCCACGGCACGGATCTTGCCGTGCTGCCGCGAGAGCATCGTGACGATGCGGTCGGCTTCACCGAGCTTGTGGGTGCGCAACACGACGCACTCGTCCCGGTACAGCGGCATGCCCCCAGTATCCCCCGCCCCGCCGACAGCCGCGTGCGGCGCGGGGCGGGGCTCGGGGGTACCGAGTGGAATCGGGCGTACCTGGTCGGAAGAAACGACCGGGTACGCCCGATTCGACCTGCCAGCGCGCGTGACGGGGGAAAGACCGGGCACAGACTGGAGGCTCGGTGCGGGACGGACCCGCACCGCGCCTCCTGGGCTGGTCGCGTCTCAGGCCGAGACGAGCTCCGGCGCGTCGGCACCGGCCGCGGCACCCGCGCGCACCGCGCGGTTCACCGCGGACACGATCGCCTTGAGCGACGCCGTCGAGATGTCGGCGTCGATGCCCACGCCCCACAGGCGCACGCCGTCGACGTCGAGCTCGACGTAGGACGCGGCCTTCGCGTCACCGGAGGCGCTCATCGTGTGCTCCGAGTAGTCGTACAGCGTGACCTGGACGCCCTGCTCGGCGAGCACCTTCAGGAACGCGTCGATGGGACCGGTGCCGACGGCCTCGGCCGTGACCGCACCCTCGTCGACCCGGAGCGCCACGGACAGCGAGGTCGTTCCCTCGAAGTCGCTCGACGTCGCCGTCTTGGTGAGCTCGTACCGGCCCCACTTCTCGTCGTCGATCGACGCGGGCAGGTACTCGTCCTGGAACACGTCCCAGATGCGCTGCGACGAGAACTCGCCGCCCTCGGTGTCGGTGTGCCGCTGCACGACGCCGGAGAACTCGATCTGCAGCTTGCGGGGCAGGTCGAGGGCGTGGTCGGTCTTGAGCAGGTAGGCGACGCCGCCCTTGCCGGACTGCGAGTTGACGCGGATGACAGCCTCGTAGGAGCGGCCGATGTCCTTCGGGTCGACGGGCAGGTACGGCACCGCCCACTCGATCTCGTCGATGTCCTTGCCCGCGGCGGCGGCCTTGGCCTTCATCGCCTCGAAGCCCTTGTTGATGGCGTCCTGGTGCGAGCCGCTGAACGCCGTGTACACGAGGTCGCCCGCCCACGGCTGGCGCTCGGGCACCGGCAGCTGGTTGCAGTACTCGACGGTGCGTTTCACCTGGTCGATGTCGGCGAACGAGATCTCCGGGTCGATGCCCTGCGTGAACAGGTTCATCCCGAGGGCGACCAGGTCCACGTTGCCGGTGCGCTCACCGTTGCCGAACAGGCAGCCCTCGATGCGGTCGGCGCCGGCCATGTAGCCGAGCTCGGCGGCCGCGACCGCGGTGCCGCGGTCGTTGTGCGGGTGCAGCGACAGGATGACGTCCTCGCGGTGGGCGAGGCGGCGGGACATCCACTCGATCGAGTCGGCGTAGACGTTCGGCGTGGCCATCTCGACGGTCGCGGGCAGGTTGATGATGACCTTGCGCTCGGGCGACGGCTGGAAGACCTCGAGGACGGCGTTGCAGATCTCCAGTGCGACCTCGAGCTCGGTGCCCGTGTAGGACTCCGGCGAGTACTCGTAGTAGATCGTCGTGTCGTGCTGCAGCGTGGCTTCGGCCGCCTTGCAGAGCTTCGCACCGGTGACCGCGATGTCCACCACGCCCTGCACGTCGGTGCGGAAGACGACCTCGCGCTGCACGATGCTCGTCGAGTTGTACAGGTGGACGATGGCCTGCTTCGCGCCGTCGATCGCCTCGTAGGTGCGCTGGATGAGGTGTTCGCGCGCCTGGGTCAGCACCTGGATCGTGACGTCGTCGGGGATCGCGCCCTCGTCGATCAGCGACCGGACGAAGTCGAAGTCGGTCTGCGAGGCGCTCGGGAAGCCGACCTCGATCTCCTTGTAGCCCATCCGGACGAGGAGGTCGAACATCGCCCGCTTGCGCTCGGCGTCCATCGGGTCGATGAGGGCCTGGTTGCCGTCACGCAGGTCGACCGCACACCAGCGCGGTGCCTTGTCGATGCGCTTCGTGGGCCAGGTCCGGTCCGGCAGGTCGACGGTGATCTGCTCGTGGAACGGGACGTACTTGTGGATCGGCATCCCGGAGGGCTGCTGGGTGTTCTGCATCGTTCTTCGCTTTCGTCGCGTGTTCGTGAGCTGTTGTGGTGCGGCCACGACGGACTCCGCGACGAGGTGGGCCGGAGTGTCAGGCCTCGTCGCGGCAGCGAAGGAGGAGGAGTGCCGAGTACATCGAGACCCACGGTAGCACCGGAGCAGCGGGCTGGCGCAAGCGTGTGACGCGGGACTGCCCGCGGCTTCCGAACGGGGTGCCGATTGGTCGGGACATGCCGCGGGCTGGTCGCCGAGTGGTCACGTTGTGTCGCCCGGGCCGCGTCCAGACGACGGTTCGTGACACCTCGGCGGACGTGAGCGGCGTGGCGGGGCCGGGCAGGGCACGTCGGCGCGACCCCACGACGGACGGGAGGCCCGGTGCCAGCTGGCACCGGGCCTCCCGTGTCGTCGCGCGGCGCGACCAGGGCGACGGGTCAGTCGACCGCGAGCGCCTCGGTCGGCGGGACGCGCATCGCGCGCCGCACCGGCGCGATGGTGGCGACGACCGCCAGGACCAGCGCGCCGATCACCACGATGCCGATGGTCAGCGGCGGCAGCACCGGTGCCACGGGCGTCCCGAGCGAGCCGAGCAGCGTCTGCCCGCCGACCCAGCCGTACAGCGTGCCGAGTGCGAGCCCCGCGACGACGGCCGCGACGACCATCTGCACGGCCTCGGTCACGATCATCCGTCGGACCTGTGCACCGGTCAGGCCGAGCACCCGCAGCAGCCCGAGTTCGCGTCGACGCTGGAGCACCCCGAGCGCCAGGGCGTTGACGACCCCGACGGCGGCGATCACGGCGGAGAACCCGACGATCACGCTGACGACGGCGTTGATCTGCACGAAGAGGTCCCGCTGCGCCTCGATCATCTCGGGGGTGGCGCTCCCAGCGCTCATGGCGCGCATCTCGGTCTCGAGCACGTGCTGCATGATGCCGAGCGCGACCGCGAAGGTGACGAGCAGGGTGACGCCGATGACGAGCCCGATGGTCGCCCGCGAGGACCGCCCCGGCGCCCGCATCGCGTTCCGTCCGGCGAGCAGGACGACGGGGTCGTGCGAGCCGATGCGGCCGATGAGCTGCAGCACGGGCGGCATCACGATCGTCGCCCCCACGGCGACCCCCGCGAAGGACACGAACCCGCCGAGCGCCGCCGGCAGGACCGCGATCGGGGACAGCGAGCTCACCGCGAGCCCGAGCAGCATGAGCACCGCGCCGCCGGCCATGAGCACGATCGACCAGACCTTGCGGGCCGTACCGGACCGGACGTCGTCGTGGCTCGGCTCGACGGACGACGACAGCGCTTCGAGCGGGGTGACGGTGAGCACGCGGCGCGACCCTGCAGCGAAGGCCCCCCAGGTGGCGAGGACGACGGCCACGACCGGCAGGACGAGCTCCCACGGCACGTACGTGTACTCGGCCTCGGGCAGGACCCCGTTGCCCCGCAGGACGATGACGAACAGGGCCGAGAGCGCGGTCCCCACGACGGCGCCGACGACCCCGCCGAGCACACCGACCACCAGGCCGGTGCGCGTGATCCGCGCCCGCAGGGTCGCACCGGTCGCGCCGAACAACCGCTGCAGGGCGATGATCCGGGTCTGCCCGGCGATCAGGGTGGCGCAGGTGTTCGCGGTGACGATCGCGCCGACGTAGAGCGCGATGCCGAGGAACAGCCACCCGACCACCGACAGGATCGCCTTGATCGGGCCGAGGTCGGCGACCCCGGCGGCTCGGAGCGCCTCGGTCACGATCCCCGGCGCGATGACGAGGGCTGAACCGAACGTGGTGCCGAGGGCGGCGACCAGGACGGTGGGGGCGAAGGAGCGGACGCCGTTCACGCTGCTGCCTCCATCCCGAGCATCGTCGTGGAGATCGCGCCGGCGTCCATCGCGGGGCGGTCGGCGACGATCCGGCCGTCGGCCAGGAACAGGATCCGGTCGGCGTTCGCGGCCGCCACCGGGTCGTGCGTGACCATGACGACGCTCTGGCCCCACTCCTGGACGGCACCGCGGAGGATCGCGAGCACGTCGCGCCCCGTGCGGGAGTCGAGCGCGCCCGTCGGTTCGTCGGCGACGACCACCGCCGGCCGCGAAGCGAGTGCCCGTGCGATGGCGACGCGCTGCTGCTGCCCGCCGGAGAGCTGGTGCGGACGATGGGTCAGCCGGTTGCCGAGCCCGAGCATCTCGACCAGCCGGTCGATCCAGGCGGTCTCCTCACGCGAGGGCTTGTGCCCACCGAGCAGGAACGGCAGCCGGATGTTCTCGCTGACGTCCAGCGTCGGGACGAGGTTGAACGACTGGAACACGAAGCCCAGCCGACGACGACGCAGCTCGGTGAGGTCCTTGTCGCCCAGGGCCGTGATGTCGACGCCGTCGATCTGGATCCGACCGGTGGACACGGCGTCGAGGCCGGCCGCGACGTGCATGAGCGTCGACTTGCCGGACCCGGACGGGCCCATCACCGCGGTGAACTCCCCCGCGCCGATGTCGACGCTGACGTCGTCGAGCGCGGTCACACGTCGGGCGTCGTCGCCGTAGTGCTTGGACACGTGGTCGAGGCGGATGATCGGGGCGTGGCTCGTGGTCATGCATCCACGATGACGGTCAGCGGTCCTGTCCCGCGTCGCCCGGTCGGCTCCTGTGGATCGTCCGCTCGGCTCGGTTGCCTGTGGAGGGGTCATCCCCGCGGATGACCCGGCCTCAGTCGGCCTTGGTGACGAGCCCGTGTTCGTGGGCGAAGACGACGAGCCGCACCCGGTCGCGGAGTTCGAGCTTCGTCAGGACCCGCGAGATGTGCGTCTTCACGGTCGCCTCACTGACGTACTCGTGCTGGGCGATCTCGCTGTTGCTGAACCCCCGGGCGGCCAGGTCGAAGATCTCACGCTCACGCGGGGTGAGGTCGGCGAAGGCCGCGGGGACGGCGGCGGCGCGGCCGACCGAGTCGTCGTACCGGCGCAGGAGCTCCCGCGTGGCCGACGCGGCGAACACCGCGGTGCCGGCGTGCACGGTCCGGACCGCCGCGAGCAGGAACTCGGGGTCGGCGTCCTTGAGCACGAACCCGCTCGCGCCTGCGCGGATGGCCTTGGCGGCGGCCTCGTCGAAGTCGAACGTGGTCAGCACGAGGACCTTGGCGCCGTCGGTGCCGGACTGCTCGACGATGTGACCGGTCGCCGTGATGCCGTCCATCACGGGCATCCGGACGTCCATCAGCACCACGTCGGGACGGGTCCGCCGGACGAGTTCGACCCCCTCGGCACCGTCGCCCGCCTCGCCCACGAACCGCAGGTCGGGCTGCGAGTCGATGAGCATCCGGATGCCGGTGCGGAACAGCGCCTGGTCGTCGACGAGGGCGACGCGGATCGAGTGCTCGTCGGTCGGGATCGTGGTCATCGGGCGGTGCGCTCCTGCTCGGTCGGGGTGATCCGGCCCCGGGGCATCTGCCCGCTGGCCGGGACGGTCGGCATCCGGACGGCGACCGCGAAGTCGTCCCCTCGGGCCCCGGCGGTCATGGTGCCGCCGGTCATCACGGCGCGCTCGCGCATGCCGACCAGGCCGTGGCCCGTGCCGGGGCCGCGGACACCGTCATCGGCACGGCGGTTCACGACGGCGATCTCGACCGTGTCCGGCCGGTAGGTCAGGGCGGCACGCACCGGGCTGCCGGGCTCTCCGTGCTTGTACGCGTTCGTCAGGCTCTCCTGCACGATCCGGTAGACCGCGAGCTGCGTGGTGGTCGGCAGCCCCGCGGGATCGCCCTCGCGCTCCACGCGCACATCGAGCCCGAGCTGCCGCATCTCGTCGACGAGCCGGTCGATGTCGTCGATCTCGGGCGTCGGCGCGGTCCCCTGCTCGTGCCGGAGCGCGCCGAGGAGTTCGCGCACGTCGCCGAGTGCGCGCCGGGCCGTGGCCGAGATGGTGCTGAGGGCCTGGTCGGCCACCGCGGGGTCGGCCTTCAGGGCGTACCGGGCGCCGTCGGACTGCGCGATGACCACCGCGAGCGAGTGCGCGACGATGTCGTGCATGTCGCGGGCGATCCGCACGCGCTCCTGCTCGACCGCGACGGCCCGGTCGGCCCGCGCGGCGTCACGTTCGGCGAGCAGCTGGGCCTCGCGACTCATGCTCGCCGAGCGACGGGTCCGGACCACGAGTCCGGCGAGCCACGGCAGGAGCAGGAGGAGCAGGACGACGGCGAAGAACGAGAGCGTGACCTGCAGGGACTCCTGCAGCGGCGTGGAGGCGGTCTCGTAGGTGAGCCGGTTCTGGTAGTCGTCGAAGCCCATGTACGCCGCCGCGGCGACGGACCCGACGATCGCCGACACGAGCCCGGCCAGCCGCACACGGCGGCTGCCGTACGCACTCGTCGTGTACATGACGCCGGCGATGAACGCGTTCGACACGTCCGGCACCTGCAGGGTGACCATCTCGAAGACCGCGAACACCCACGCCACGGCCAGGGCGAGACCGGGTGACAGGCGCCGGAGTGCCAGGGCGGCGGTCATCCCGACGACGGTGACCACGGACAACGGCCCGTCGATCCCGCGCCCGCTGGCGACCAGCACGAGGCCGCCGAGCAGCACGGCGATCAGCAGGTCGGTGATGACCTGCGCGCGCAGCATGGGACGGAACACCCGTCCACGGTACGGCGGGCCGCTCGTCCCCGCGTCCCTCGCCCGGATGACCCGGGGTGCGAACGGCGGACGGTCAGAAACCGAGGCGTCCGAGCTGCTTCGGGTCACGCTGCCACTCCTTGGCCACCTTCACGCGGATGTTCAGGTAGACGTGCCGGCCGCCGAGCAGCGACTCGATCTCGACGCGGGCCCGCGAACCGACGTCCTTCAGGCGCTCGCCCTTGTGTCCGATGACGATCGCCTTCTGGCTGTCCCGCTCGACGAACAGGTTCGCGAAGATGCGCAGGGGGCCGTCGGCGTCCTCGTCGGCGTCGGGCTCGACGATGTCCTCGATGACCACGGCGAGCGAGTGCGGCAGCTCGTCGCGGACGCCCTCGAGCGCGGCTTCGCGGATGAGCTCCCCGATGCGCTCCTCGTCGGTCTCCTCGGTCACGGCGCTCGAGTCGTACAGCTGCGGCGACTCGGGCAGCAGGCTCGTGACGACGCCGAGCAGGTCTTCGAGCTGCATGCCCCGGGTGCCCGAGGTCGGCACCACAGCGTCCCAGTCGCGGAGCTTCGAGACGGCCAGCAGCTGCTCACCGACGCGGTCCTTGGAGGCGCTGTCGATCTTCGTGACGATCGCGATCTTCTTGGCGCGCGGGTACTGGTCGAGCGTGTCGTTGATGAACCGGTCACCGGGACCGACGGGCTCGTTCGCCGGCACGCAGAACCCGATCACGTCGACGTCGCCGAGGGTGGACTGCACGAGGTCGTTGAGCCGTTCGCCGAGCAGGGTGCGCGGACGGTGCACGCCCGGGGTGTCGACGATGATCACCTGGCCGTCGGGCCGGTGCACGATCCCGCGGATGGCGCGCCGGGTGGTCTGCGGCTTGGACGAGGTGATGGCGACCTTCTCGCCCACCAGGGCGTTGGTCAGCGTCGACTTGCCGACGTTCGGGCGGCCGACGAACGAGACGAAGCCCGCGCGGTAGGGCTTGTCCGAGCCGGCCTGGGTGGTGTCGGTGTCGGTCATGCGTGCGTGGTTCCCGTCGTGGTGGGTTCGGCGTCGTCGAAGGCGTCCTCGACGTCGGCCAGGGCATGGGTGCGCTCGGCGAGCACGGTGATGAGGTGGCGGCGCTTGCCCTCGACCCGGTCGGCGGTCAGGACGACCCCGGACACGGTGACGGTGTCGCCGGAGACCGCCAGGTGTCCGAGCTCCTTGGTGAGCAGGCCACCGGCGGTGTCGACGTCGTCGTCGTCGAGCTCGATGCCGAACAGGTCGCCGAGCTCGTCGATCGGCAGTCGGGCGGAGATCCGCCAGATGCCCGGTTCGACCTCGGTCCGGTCGACGACGGCGCGGTCGTACTCGTCGGAGATGTCCCCGACGAGCTCTTCGATGAGGTCCTCCATGGTCACGAGCCCGGCGACTCCGCCGTACTCGTCGACCACCAGCACCAGGTGGTTCTTGGCGACCTGCATGTGCCGCAGGGTGTCGTCGGCGTGCTTCGACTCCGGCACGAACTCCGCGGGCCGCAGCAGCCGGCTGACCCGCTCGCTGCGGGACGCCGGTCGTTCGTACAGCGACCGTGCGACGTCGCGCAGGTAGAGCACGCCCCGCACGTCGTCGCTGTCCTTGCCGGTCACCGGCATCCGGGACACCCCGGCGGCCAGGAACTGCTCCATGGCCGCGGCGAGCGTCTCGGCTCCGTCGACGGTGAGCATGTCCGTGCGGGGCACCATGACCTCGCGCACCAGGGTGTCGCTGAACTCGAACACGGAGTGGATGAGTTCGCGGTCCTCGTCCTCGAGCACGTTGCTCTCGGTGGCCTCGTCGACGAGCGAGAGCAGCTGCTCCTCGCTCGACACGGTGGAGGCGCTCCGGCCGCGGCCGGGGGTGACCCGGTCGCCGATCCGGACGAGCAGCCCGGCCAGCGGACCGAGCACGATGCGGACCCCACGGACGATGCCGCCGGTCGCACCGATCAGCCGCTCGGCGTGGGCGCGTCCGACGCTGCGCGGGCTCGACCCGACCAGCACGAACGACACCGCGGTCATGATCGCGGCGGAGAGCACGAGTGCGAGCCACCAGCTGTCGAAGGCGCGCACGAGGGCGATCGTCACGAGCACCGCAGCGGCGGTCTCGGCGAGGACGCGGAAGAAGTTCAGCGCGTTGACGTGCGCCCCGACGTCGTCCGCGATCGCCTCGATGGCGCGGCGGCGTTTGTTGCCCCTGGCGATCTCCTCGAGGTCGGCACGGGAGACCACCGAGAGCGCGGCGTCGCTCGCGGCGAGGAGCCCGCCGAGCACGACGAGCCCCAGCGCCACCGCGAGGAGTCCGGCGACGACGACCACCGGCTACCGCCCTCGGTGCTGGGCGGCGAAGGCGGTCAGGATCTCGCCCTGGATGCCGAACATCTCGGCCTTCTCGTCGGGCTCGGCGTGGTCGAAGCCGAGCAGGTGCAGGATGCCGTGGCAGGTGAGCAGCAGCATCTCGTCGGTGCTCGAGTGCCCGGCGGTCTTCGCCTGCTCCTCGGCCACCTGCGGGCAGAGCACGATGTCGCCCAGCAGCCCGGCCGGCGTGGGGTCGTCCTCGGTGCCGGGACGCAGTTCGTCCATCGGGAAGCTCAGGACGTCCGTCGGACCGGGCTCGTCCATCCACCGCACGTGCAGCTGCTCCATCGCGCCCTCGTCGACCAGCACGATCGCGAGCTCCGCATCGGCGTGGACGTGCATCGCGTCCAGGGCGAAGGCGGCGAGCCGCTGGATCGCGGCCTCGTCCACCTCGACGCCGGACTCGTTGTTGAGCTCGATGCTCACCGGGTGCCTCCTCGGGCGTCGTTCTGGGGGTACGGGGGTCGTGCGCGGTCCTGCGGCGGGCGCCCACGGCGTTCGGCGCGGTTGGCGCCGTCGGGGTTGCCGACCGGGGCGGTGCCACGGCCACCGGGGCGCTGCCCGGCCTGCTCGGCGAGGCGCTCCTCGTCGTAGACCGTGTAGGCGTCGACGATCCGGCCGACGAGGGTGTGGCGGACCACGTCCTCGCTGCCGAGACTGGCGAAGTGGATGTCCTCGACCTCGTCGAGGATGCGGGTCACGAGCCGGAGACCGGAGACGTTGCCCGGCAGGTCGACCTGGGTGATGTCGCCCGTGATGACCATCTTCGAACCGAACCCGAGGCGGGTCAGGAACATCTTCATCTGCTCGGGCGTGGTGTTCTGCGCCTCGTCGAGCACCACGAAGGAGTCGTTGAGCGTCCGGCCGCGCATGTACGCCAACGGGGCAACCTCGACGGTGCCGGCCGCCAGGAGCTTCGGGACCAGCTCCGGGTCCATCATCTCGTTCAGGGCGTCGTACAGCGGGCGCAGGTACGGGTCGATCTTGTCGGTCAGCGTGCCCGGCAGGAAGCCGAGCCGCTCGCCGGCCTCGACCGCGGGACGGGTGAGGATGATCCGGGTGACCTCGCGCCGCTGCAGCGCCTGCACGGCCTTGGCCATCGCCAGGTACGTCTTGCCGGTACCGGCCGGACCGATGCCGAACGTGATGGTGTGCTCGTCGATGGCGTCGACGTAGGCACGCTGCCCGTCCGTCTTCGGGCGGACGGACTTGCCGCGGCTCGACACGATCGGGGTGCCGAAGGTGTCGGACGGCTTGCGGTCGTCGTCGAGGATCCGTGCCGACATCGGGATGTCGGCCGGGCCGATCTCCTGCCCGCGCCTGACCATGCCGACGAGCTCGTCGACGAGCGCCTTCGCGCGGGCGACGTCGCGCTCGGGCCCGGTCAGCGTGACCTCGTTGCCACGGACGACGACCCGGACGCCCGGGTACTGGCGCTCGACCGTCTTGAGCAGACGGTCCTGGGGGCCGAGCAGCTGCACCATGGCGATGCCGTCGACCTGGAGCGAGACCGAGACGGGCTCGTCGTCGGCGGCGGTGGGCTGTACTGGTTCGTTAACCGGCAAGGGTGCCTTCCTGCAGTTCACCTGCGAGTACGTGCGCGTGCACGTGGAACACGGTCTGACCGGCGGCTTCGCCGGTGTTGAAGACGAGTCGGAACTGGCCGTCGGCGCGCTCGTCGGCGATGCGCTGCGCAGTGGCGACGACGTGGGCCAGCAGGTCGGGGTCGCCCGCTGCGAGTTCGCCGACGTTCGCGTACTGCTCGGTCTTGGGGACGACGAGCACGTGGACGGGAGCCTTCGGGGCGATGTCCTCGATCGCGATCACGCGGTCGTCCTCGGCGACGATGGTCGCCGGGATCTCGCGCGCGATGATCTTGGAGAAGACGCTGGGCGTGCTGCTGCTCATGGCTCCATCGTAGGACGCGCCCGACGGCGTGGTCCGGCTCACCAGCGGCCCAGTCGCGCCTGCAGGACAGCGAGTGCCGCCGGTCCGGCGGTGGACGTGCGGAGCACGCTGTCACCGAGTCGGACCCGCACGGCACCCGCGGCCTCGAGCCGGTCGAGCTCCGCGCCGTCGATGCCGCCTTCGGGACCGACGACGAGTGCGATGTCCTCGGCGTCCGTCGGGGGTTCCCAGGTGGCGAGTCGCACGGTCGCGGTCGGGTCGAGCAGGACGAGGGCGGTCCCCTCCCCGAGCGCGGACACGAGCTGTCCGGTCGTCACCAGCGGCGCGACGACGGGCACGCGCGGACGGATCGCCTGCTTCGCGGCCTCGTGCGCGATCGATGCCCACCGGGCACGGCCCTTCTCGACCTTCGCACCGTCCCACCGGGAGACGCTGCGCGCGGCCGACCACGGCACGACCCGGTCGACGCCGATCTCGGTCGCCGCCTGCACCGCCATCTCGTCACGGCCGCCCTTCGCCAGGGCCTGCACGAGGGTCAGCGACGGGCGCGGTGCATCCTGGTGCTCGACGGTCTCGACCGCGAGCTCCAGCGTGTCCTTGCCGAGCGTGGTGACCGGCCCGGACACCACGGTGCCCCGACCGTCGGCGATCCGCAGGACCTCGCCGACCCGGACGCGCGCGACGGAGACCGCGTGCCGGCCCTCGGCGCCGTCGAGCGACACCGGGTCACCGACGGCGACGCCGTCCAGCGAGTCGACGAGGTACAGCGACGCCATCAGTGGTTGAAGAACCGGTCGCGGAGCTTGCCGAACATGCCCTGCTGGAACCGGGCGAGCTGCGGGGCGGTGGTCTTGTGCGACTTCGCGAGCTGCTCGACCAGCTGCCGTTCCTTGTGGGACAGCTTGGTCGGGGTGACGACCTGCACGCCGACCCGCAGGTCACCGCGGCCGTTCCCGCGCAGCTTCGTGATGCCGCGGTCCTTGATGACGAGGACGTCGGCGCTCTGCACGCCGGGCCGGATCTCCAGCTCGACCGGACCGTCGAGGCCGTCGATCGTGGTGGTCGTGCCGAGGACGGCGTCGGTCATGCCGACTTCGAGCGTCGCCAGCAGGTCGTCGCCGTCACGGCTGAAGACGTCGTCGTGGCGTACACGGATCTCGAGGTACAGGTCGCCGGACGGACCGCCGGCCGGACCGACCTCGCCCTGGCCGGGCATCTGGAGGCGCAGGCCGGAGTCGACGCCCGCGGGGACGTCCACCGGCACGGTGCGACGTGCGCGGACGCGGCCCTGACCCTGGCAGGTCGGGCAGGGGCTCGGGATGACGGTGCCGTACCCGCGGCAGGTGCCGCACGGGGCGCTCGTCACCACGTTGCCCAGGAGCGAACGCACCTGGCGCTGGATGTGCCCGGAGCCGCCGCAGATGTCGCACGTGCGCGGGCTGGTGCCCGGTGCGCAGCAGGAGCCGTGGCAGGTCTCGCACAGCACCGCCGTGTCGACCTCGACGTCCTTGTGGGTTCCGAAGACGACCTCGTCGAGGTCGACCTCGATGCGGAGCAGGGCGTCCTGGCCGCGCTCGGCACGGCTGCGCGGGCCCGAGCCACGGCCGCCGCCACCGCCGCCGCCGCCGAAGAAGGCGTCGAAGATGTCGCTGAATCCACCGGCGCCACCACCGAAGGGGCTGTCGGCCTGCGGGCCGGCGTCGTACCGGCGTCGCTGCTCGGGGTCGCTCAGCACGTCGTACGCGTGCGTCACGTCCTTGAAGCGCTCGGCGGCGTCGGGTGCCGGGTTCACGTCCGGGTGGAGCTCACGCGCCAGGCGGCGGTAGGCCTTCTTGATGTCGGCATCGGAGGCGTCTCGCTGGACGCCGAGGACGTCGTAGTGGTCTGCCACGTATCCCTCAGTCGGTTGGGTTCGGTCGGTTGGTCAGTGTTCGCCCAGGAGCTTGGACAGGTAGCGGGCGACGGCGCGGACGGCCGCCATGTTCGTGCCGTAGTCCATGCGGGTCGGTCCGAGGACGCCCAGGCGGGCCACCTCGCCACCGGCCAGGTAGCCGCCGGCGACGATGCTCGTGGCGTCGAGTCCGTACTCGGCGTTCTCGACGCCGATGCTGGCCGCCACCGCGATGTCGTCCACCTGCATCTCCCCGAACAACCGGAGCAGGGTGACTTGTTCCTCGATCGCTTCGAGCACCGGGAAGAGGCCGCCGGAGAAGTCCTGCTCGCTCTTCGCCAGGTTGGCCGCACCGGCCATCAGCAGGCGGTCCTGCCGGTTCGCCGCGACCTGCTCGATGAGCGTGGCGACGACGACCCCGCCGAGCGTCTGGGCGTCGGGGCGGAGCTGCTGCGGCACGGCTCGGAGCGCGGTCGGGACGTCCTGCAGCAGGAGTCCCACGGTCGCGCCGTTCACCACGGTGCGGAGTTCGCCCAGCGAGTCTTCGTCGAGCGGGACGTCGGTCTCGACCACGCGCTGTTCGACGCGGGCGGTGTCGGTGATGAGCACCACCATCAACCGGGCGTCACCGAGCCGGACGAGCTCGACGTGCTGCACCCGGGCGCGCACCATCGAGGGGTACTGCACCAGGGCGACCTGGTTGGTGAGCTGGCTGAGCAGCCGGACGGTGCGCCCGAGGACCTCGTCGAGGTCGTTCGGGGCGCCGAGGAAGGTCTCGATGGCGTGCCGCTGCGCGCTGGAGAGCGGACGGGCACCCGCCAGGTGGTCCACGAAGACGCGGTACCCCTTGTCGGTCGGCACGCGCCCGGACGAGGTGTGCGGTGCGGCGATCAGCTGCTCGTCCTCGAGCAGGGCCATGTCGTTGCGGATCGTCGCGGCGCTGACCCCGAAGGCGTGCCGCTCGACGATGGTCTTCGACCCGACGGGTTCACGCGACGCCACGTAGTCGCGCACGATGGCCTTGAGGACCTCGAGGCTGCGTTCACTGACCACGAGCGCCTCCTTTCCCGATCGACCTGGCACTCGGACGTGTCGACTGCTGATCCTACGCCCGACCGCTGACGGCCCGGGACTTCCGGGCGGTCGGCCGATACGCTTCCGCCATGACCTACGGACAGCAGCCCGACGGCCCCGGACCCGAGCAGCCCGGCGGCCAGTACGGCCACGGCCCCGGTGGCCCCCAGCAGCCCGGCGGGACCCAGTACCCCGGCGGGCCGCAGTACCCCGCCGGCTACACCCCGCCCCAGCCGATGAGCCCGGAGGACCAGCGCCTGTGGGCCACGCTGACGCACATCGGTGGGATCTTCTTCACCGTCGTCGCGCCGCTCGTCGCCTACCTGGTCCTCCGCGATCGAGGCGGCTTCATCCGAGAGCACACCCGGGTCGCCCTGAACTTCCACATCACGATGGCGATCGCGTACTTCGTCGGTTCGCTCACATCGGTGTTCGGCGTCGGGTTCCTGATCATCCTCGCCGCTGCGATCGTGTCGCTGATCTTCAGCATCATGGCGGCGGTCGCCGCGAACCAGGGCCAGTTCTACCGCTACCCGCTCTCGATCGAGTTCATCAAGCAGTAGCGGCAGCGGCAAGCAGTGCGCACCAAGCAGTGCGCACGCCCCTCAGTCGAGCAGCTCCCGCACCACCGCGTCGGCGAGCAGGCGACCCTGCAGGGTCAGGTCGATACGTCCCCGCACCGCGGCCGACCCGTCCACGAGTCCGCGCGCGATGAGGCCGGCGACCCGGCCACGGGCCTCCTGGCGGATCTCGCTCGTCGCGAGCTCCCCGCGGACCCGCGCCGCGAGCAGCAGGCGCTCGACGTACCGCGTCTCGTCGTCGATGGTCTCGCGGCCGGCGGCCGGCGACTCCCCCGACAGCACCCGGTTCGCGTATGCGGCCGGGTGCTTGACGTTCCACCAGCGCGTACCGGCGACGGCGGAGTGCGCGCCGGGGCCGACGCCCCACCAGTCGTCGCCCTTCCAGTACGACAGGTTGTGGCGGCTCGCGTGCGCGTCGCCGCGCGCCCAGTTCGACACCTCGTACCAGGAGTAGCCGGCGTCGCCGAGCACCTGGTCGGCGAGCTCGTACATGTCGGCGGCCAGGTCGTCGTCGGGGGCGGGGAGCTCGCCGCGGGCGACCATGCGGCCCATCGCGGTGCCGTCCTCGACGATGAGCGAGTACGCCGACACGTGGTCGGGCTCGCAGGCGATCGCGGCGTCGAGCGAGGTCCGCCAGTCGGCGAGGGACTCCCCCGGCGTCGAGTAGATGAGGTCGAGCGAGACGTCGAGTCCCTGCTGCTTCGCGAGGTCGACGACGACGGGGACCCGGAGCGGGTCGTGCGTGCGGTCGAGCGTGGCGAGCACGTGCGGCACGGCGGACTGCATGCCGTAGCTGATCCGGTTGAAGCCGCCGGCCCGCAGGGTCTCGAGCGACGCCGCGTCGACCGAGTCCGGGTTCGCCTCGGTGGTGACCTCGGCCCCGGGCAGGATGCCCCAGGTGTCGTCGATCGCACGGAGGATCATCGCCAGGTCGGACGCCGGCAGCATGGTCGGGGTGCCGCCGCCGAAGAAGACGGTCGACACCGGCCGCCGCGGCACACCGGAACGATCGAGGACGGTCGCGGCCCACTCGATCTCGCGCACGGCGTGCCCGGCGTAGTCGTCGCGACGGACGCCGCGGAGCTCCGACGCCGTGTAGGTGTTGAAGTCGCAGTACCCGCAGCGAACGCGGCAGAACGGCACGTGCACGTACACGCCGAAGGGGACGTCACCGGCGGCGGGAGCAGCCCCCGGCCCGGCAGCGGAGCCCGCTGCCGCCCACGGGGTGATCAGGCCGTCCGCTGGTGCTGGATCGGCGATCGGGAGAGCACTCGGCATGGAGTCCATTGTCCGTCATGATGGGAGCCATGGAGCACCATCCCGTCCCCACCACGGTCCTGTGGGACATCGACGGCACCCTCGTGATGAACGCGTCGTCCCCGGGCAACCTCTACCACCTCGCCCTCGAGCGGGCGGTGGGCCGCGACCTCACCCTGCGGGTCGGGCACCAGCACGGCCGGACCGACGCCGGGCTCATCGCCGAGCACGTGCACGCCCACGCGTTCGAGGACACCCTGATCCCCTCGGTCAGTCGGCACCTGCACGACCTCACCGCCGAACGGCACGCTTCCGGCGACCACCGCAGCCCCGTCCCCGGGGCGAAGGCGCTCCTGACCCGTTTCGCCGAGCTCGGGTGGCGCAACGGCCTGCTCACCGGCAACTCCGAGTACCGCGCCCGGGTGAAGCTCACCGGGGCCGGGTTCGACCCCGACGTCTTCGACTGGGAGCACTCGTACTTCGGCGACACCGAGGTCGAGCGGGCCGGGGTCACCCTGCGCGCCGCCGCCGAACTGGTCGGCACCCGGGCGGTCATCGTCGGCGACACCCCGCGCGACGGCGAGGCCGCGGACGCCGCGGGCATCCCCTTCCTGGCCGTGGCGACGGGTGTCTACGACGTCGATGCGCTGCGGCACACGAACGCCGTGACCGTCGCACGCGACTGCCAGCAGGACGCTGCCCTCATCGAGGACGCGATCGCCGCGCTCCCACCGCTCCGCTGAGGAGCGGGAGCGGGCGGGAGCGGGCGGGGTCGCGAGACCGCGAGCGACCGCGACCGCGACCGAGCGGCCGCGACCGCGACCGAGCGGCCGCGACGCCTAGTCGCCCCGCAACGCCGCCAAGTACTTCTCCGCCATGACCTTCTGCTGCCGCCGCACGAAGGGCGCCACGAAGCGCCACTTCCGGCTCGCCGGCTGCGAGAACTGCCGGACCTGCAGCCACACCGAGCCGTCCGGGGTGCGCTCGACGACGAACGACTCCTCGCCGGAGAGCGGGTGCCCCTCGAGCGTGCCGTAGGCGAACCCCTTGCGGTCGTGCTCGTCGATGATCGACACGACGCGCACCGGTGCCAGCACGGTCTGCCCGAACGCGTGGATCGTCAGCGTCGCGCTGGTGCCCGCCGTCAGCAGCGGAGTGCCGTCGGGGGCGAACTTCTCGACCCGGGGCGTCCCGATGGACGCCGGCGCGATCGGCACACCGTCGTCGTCGAAGGTGACCGGGTTGTACCGGACCTCGTCGTCGTCGGGCTGCTCCTCGACGCGCACGCGGACACCGCTGCGCTCCTGGATCTGCCACGTCAGCGCCTGCACGACGGCGGTCTCGAACCGCTGGTCGCCGTGTCCGATCCGCGCGCGCGACTCGGCCGGCGTGAAGCCGTCCGGCGGGTAGGTCATGAGGTCCGACGCCTGGGTCGCCCCCACCGCGCCGTACGTCAGGGCGGTCCGGTAGCTCCCGCGGATGCTCATGCCTCCATGGTACTTGGGCGGGCCGCCCCGGATCGAACCGATCCACGCTCACCTCCGTCGGATCGGCCCACCCGCCGTGCACCCCGAACTGGAGGCCCGACAACCGCCCGCCCCGCGGCTATCGTCAGCAGGTGCCC
>NZ_QKTB01000044.1:0-19347 GCF_003234405.1 Curtobacterium sp. MCLR17_045 | reverse complement strand
GCCCCGGCCCCCGCCCCCGCGTAACGTTGGCACGTGCGACGGCACCGAGGGGAATCCGCACGCCGGACCCCGAGTTGCACGAGAAGCACCAACCACGAGCACGCCCGCACGACGAACAGGAGCACCACCATGGCCACCGACTGGATCGCGATGCAGGCCCTCGCGGCAGCCGAGTTCGGCCGCCGCGTCGCCGCCGTCGCCGACTGGGACGCCCCGACCCCCGACTCCGAGTGGACCACCCGCGACCTCGTCGCCCACGTCGTCGACGAGCAGCGCTGGATCCCGAAGCTCCTGACCGGGTGCGACTACGCCCAGGCCCAGGCCGACCTCGAGCCGATCGGCGACGACCTGGTGGCCGAGTGGGACCGGTTCGCCACCGCGGCGACCGACGCCTGGCGGAACGCCCCGCAGGACACCCCCGTGCACCTCAGCACCGACGTCGTCCCCGCCGCGCAGTACCTCACCGAGCAGACGAGCGACATCACGATCCACACGTGGGACCTCGCCCGGGCGACCGGCACCGAGGAGTCCCTGCCCGACGAGCTCGTCCGCGCCGTGTGGGAGTACTTCGAGCCGCAGATCGAGGACCTCGCCGCCACCGGCCTGTACGCACCCCCGGTCGACGTCACCGAGGACTCCCCGCTCCAGGTCCGCCTGCTCGCGGTCACAGGCCGTGATGCCAGAGTGACGGCATGACCACCGACACGAAGCGCCTCGGCAACTCGGGGCTCGAGATCAGCAGCGTCGTCCTCGGCATGATGTCGTACGGCGACCCGGACCGCGGCTCGCACGCCTGGAGCGTCGGCATCGACGACGCCCGCCCGTTCGTCCGCCGCGCGTTCGAGGCCGGCATCACGACCTTCGACACCGCGAACGTCTACTCCGACGGCAGCAGCGAGGAGATCACCGGCACGCTCCTGGCCGAGCTGGCTCCGCGCGAGGACGTCCAGGTCTTCACGAAGGTCTTCAACCGGATGCGGCCCGGCCGGAACGGCGCCGGGCTGTCCCGCGCGGCGATCATGCACGAGATCGACGCGTCCCTGACCCGCCTGGGCACGGACTACGTCGACCTGTACCAGATCCACCGCTTCGACCCGGTGACGCCGATCGAGGAGACCATGGAGGCCCTCCACGACGTCGTCAAGGCCGGCAAGGCGCGCTACATCGGCGCGAGCAGCATGTGGGCGTGGCAGTTCGCCGAGATGCAGCACACCGCCGAGCGCCACGGCTGGACGAAGTTCGTGAGCATGCAGGACCAGTACAACCTGCTCGAACGCGAGGAGGAGCGCGAGATGCTCCCCTTCTGCGAGCACACCGGCGTCGGCGTCATCCCGTGGAGCCCCCTCGCCCGCGGCCGAGTCACCCGCCCCTGGGACGCCTCCGGTTCGGGCTCGCGCGCGCAGACCGACGAGTTCGGCAAGACCCTCTACAAGCAGGACGAGGACGCCAACCGGGCGATCGTCGACGCGGTCGAGGCCGTCGCCACCGAGCGCGGCGTCCCGATGGCGCAGGTCGCCCTGGCCTGGGTCGCCGGCAAGCCCGCGGTCTCCGCGCCCATCGTCGGAGCGACGAAGGAGCACCACATCGACGACGCGGTGGCCGCAGCGTCGCTGACGCTCACCGACGACGAGGTCACGCGACTCGAGTCCGCGTACACGCCCCGGGTGCCGTCGGGTTTCTGACGCCCCCACGAGCGGACGGGAGGCACGGTGCCAGCTGGCACCGTGCCTCCCGTCCGTCAGGTGGTCACGGTGACCGCCGTGGTCAGGCGACCGCGCTGCCGTCGGCGCGCTGCAGGCGCGCGATGCGCCGCCGCGCGGCTCGTTCGGAACCGGTCTGGTCGTCGAGCACCGCACCGATCCCGTCGAGTACGAGCTTCGTGGTGCGGACCACCGGTAGCTCCACCGGGCCGACGATCGGCGCACGGAGGCCGAGGAGCGAGCGGTGCCGCGGGTCGAGCGTGGACACCGCGCCCTGGAACACCGCGCGGTAGCCGGGTCGCAGCAGGCGGGAGAGCGGCGGGTCCTTGATGAACCGGACGACATCGCGGGTGCGCGAGTCGACCAGGAGTTCGCCGCGGTCGAGGTACCCGTTCATCTGGGCACGGAGCTCCGCCTCGGACTCGGGCGGGTCGACGATGCGCATGAGCCGCCCGGCCTCGGCCCACTCGCGCACGTAGGCGTCGGCGCCTCCGGGGATCGGGCCTCCCCAGCGCTGGGCGGCGCGGAGGAACGCATCCGTGAAGGCGAGGTGCACCCAGCGCGCCAGGTCGGGGTCGTTCGCCGCGTAGGGGCGGGTGGTGCCGTGCGCGTCGACGTACTGCCCGCGGACCCGCTCGTGCAGCCGGAGCACCCAGTCGCTGCCGCTGCGGGCGGTCTGGCGGTCGCCGTACGTGACGGTGGCGATCCACCGGCTGGTGCCCGCCAGGCGACCGAACGGGTCCTCGCGGTACCGGGAGTGGTCGGCGACGCCGGCGAGCGCGCCGGGGTGCAGCGCCTGGACGAGCAGTGCCCGCACGCCGGCGACGATGCCGTGGCTGCCGCCGTGCACCGCCCACGTGGCGGAGCCCGGACCGAAGAAGCCCGCGTCGGTGCCGTGTTCCAGGTCGTCCATCCAGGCTTCCGTGCCGGTCGAACCACCCGTGAACGTCTGGTTGAGGCGGGATCGGAAGACGTCGGAGACAGTGGACATGTCGTCATGTTCCGTCCGTGACCTGGGCGCGGGGGTGGCATCGCGCAAAGTGGCCCTCCCAGCGTGCACGGGGGTGGCCCACTAGGTTGGGTCGGGTGAGCATCGACACGCCTCGTCCCTGGCTTGCCTCGTACGCCCCGGGGGTCCCGCACGACATCGAGGAACAGAGTGGTTCCCTGTACGACCTGGTCGAGCAGTCGGCCCGGAAGTTCCCCAGGCAGGTCGCCCTCGAGTTCTTCAAGCGCACCACGAGCTACGCCGACCTCGAGGAGCAGATCCTCCGCGCGGCGAACGGCCTGCGGAAGCTCGGCGTGGGCGCGGGTGACCGCGTCGCCATCGTCCTGCCGAACTGCCCGCAGCACATCGTCGCGTTCTACGCGGTACTGCGACTCGGTGCGATCGTGGTCGAGCACAACCCGCTGTACACGCCGCGGGAACTCCGCCACCAGTTCGAGGACCACGGCGCCAAGGTCGCCATCGCGTGGGACAAGTCCGTCGCGACGCTGCAGGACTTCCCGGCCGACGTGCACCTCGACGCGATCGTCTCGGTCGACATCACCCGCGCCATGCCCCGGAGCACCCGGCTCGCCCTGTCGCTGCCGGTCGCGAAGGCCCGCGAGTCCCGCGCGAAGCTGACGGCGAAGGTCCGCGGCACGGTCAAGTGGGACGACCTCGCCGACACCCGCAAGCTGTCGAAGCGGCACCCGCGGCCGGCCACCGACGACGTCGCCCTGATCCAGTACACGTCCGGCACCACCGGGACGCCGAAGGGCGCGGTGCTGAGCCACCGGAACCTGCTGGCGAACGCCGCGCAGGCCCGGGCGTGGGTGCCGCAGATCCGCCGCGGCGACAACGTCGTGTACGCGGTGCTGCCGATGTTCCACGCCTACGGACTGACGCTCTGCCTGACCTTCGCGATGAGCATGGCCTCGCGGCTCGTGCTCTTCCCCGCGTTCGACCCCGCCCTCGTCCTGACGGCGATCAAGCGCCACCCGCCGACGTTCCTGCCGGCCGTGCCGCCGATCTACGCGCGGCTGCAGCACGCGGCCGACTCGGCGAAGGTGTCGCTCAAGGGCATCGAGATCGGCATCTCCGGTGCCATGCCGCTGTCGCAGGAGATCGTCGAACCGTGGGAGGCCCGGACCGACGGCTACCTCGTCGAGGGCTACGGCCTGTCCGAGTGCTCCCCGGTCCTGATGGCCAACCCGGTCTCCCCCGAGCGTCGACTCGGGTCGATCGGCCTGCCGCTGTCCTCCACCGAGGCGCGCGTGGTCGACCCCGACGACGACACGAAGGTGCTCGGCATCGACGAGCCCGGCGAACTGCAGGTCCGTGGCCCGCAGGTGTTCCGTGGCTACTGGGGCAAGGCCGAGGCCACCGACGAGGTCTTCACGCCCGACGGCTGGTTCCGCACCGGTGACATCGTGGCCATCGACGCCGACGGGTACGTCCGGATCGTCGACCGCCTCAAGGAACTCATCATCACCGGCGGCTTCAACGTGTCACCGTCCGAGGTCGAGGACACCCTGCTCAAGCACCCCAGCGTCAAGGAGGTCGCGGTCGTCGGCATCACGCAGGGCGGCAACGAGCAGGTCGTCGCGGCCGTCGTGCCGAAGGACCCCTCGACCTTCGACGCGGCCGCGCTCCGGGCCTGGTCGCGCGAGCACCTGGCGGCGTACAAGGTGCCGCGCCGGGTCGTCGTGGTCGAGGACCTGCCGCGCTCGATGATCGGCAAGGTGCTGCGGCGGAAGGTGCGGGACCAGATCCTGGACGGCTGACGCGCGGGCGCCGGGCGCCGCCGCTGATCAGCGGGCGCGCCGCGCGGGCAGCGCCAGCACGGACAGCCCGGCGACCACCAGCACGATGCCGGCCCATCCGCCGACGCCCAGGCGCTCCCCCACCACGAGCACCGCCAGCACCGCGGCCACGACGGGCTCGAGCAGCGACAGCAGCGTCGCGACCGACGCCGTCACCGTCCGGAGGCCGAGCGCGTACAGCGAGTGCCCGATCACCGTCGGCACCAGCGCCAGGTACAGGAACACCGGCCAGTTGCCGGCGTCGGTCAGGAACGGCCCGCCCGCCACCACGGCGAGCACGACGAGCGGCACCGCGGCCACCCCGAACACCGCGCCGACGAGCCCGCGTTCGTTCGGCCCGCGGGCGGCCCGTGCGGCCGCGACCCCGACGTCCCCGCCGACCGGCATGCTGTCGGACTCCGCGCGACCGACGGCGATCGGCATCCGGCTCGTCGCGGCGTGCATCCCCCGCGCCACCGCCCACGAGTACAGCGCGTACGTCAGACCGGCGACCAGGGCGCTGCCGACGCCGACCGCGAGTGAGCGCCCGCCACCGTCGTGCTCGGAGCGCGCGAGGGTGACGATGACCATGCCGACCACGCTCACCAGGGTGGCGACGACCCACCGCCGGGTGACGCGCCTCCGGTCGGCGACCCACTCGACCAGGCCGGCGAAGACGGGCGACGAGCCGATGGCCAGGGTCGTGCCGAGCGCGACCCCGGCGTCGGCGAGGGCCGCGTAGAACGCGACCGCGTAGACCACGAGCGACGCGGCGCCGAGCAGTGCCCAGCCGCGGGTCCGGCGCTGGGCGACGGCACGCAGCGTGCCCCGACCAGCGGTCGCGGCGAGCACGAGGCCGCCGAGCCCGAAGGTGACCGCACCGAACACGAACGCCGGCACACCGGGCGCGAAGTGCGTCGCGGTCCCGGTGGTGCCCCAGACCGCCGCGGCGACCGCGATCGCCGCCAGGCCGCCGACGGGCCTGGAGGCACGCCCCGCGCCCGGTCCGTGGCTCACGAGACGTGGACGCTCGGCCGTCGGTTCACTTCGGGTTCCGCTTCGCGCAGGACCTCGCGCGTGACGGGGGCGACGTCGCCGGCACCGGTGAACACGAAGCGCAGGGCGTTGCGGATGGGGCTGCCCTCGTTCCACTCGAAGTAGATGCTCGGCACCACCCCGGCGAGGTCGCGGATGGCGAGGAGCGTCGACGCGATGGTGTTCGGGACGTTCCCGGAACGGACCTTGAGCACGCGGAACCCGTGGATGACGTGGCCTTCGACCACCAGGTCCTCTTCGAAGTCGGAGGAGTCGGCGGGCAGGACCTCGAGGAACATCGTCGGCACGCGGGCCGGGATGCCGGAGTCGCGGCGTTCCTCGCGCCCCTTCGCCCGGTACGCCTCGGCCGTGCCGGCGCCGGGTTCGTTCGCGATGATGCAGACGGAGCTGAACTGGTCGGCGTCGGCCTCGACGAACTGGCGGGCGGTCGCGTCGAGCTCGATCGACGATGCCCGGAGCTCGAACGAACGCCGCACGCGCGAGATGAGCGACACCACGACGATCGCGATGATGAAGATCGCCGCGATCCGCACGCCGTCGGGCCGCTCGATGACGTTGGCGACGGTGGTGTAGACGAACACGACCGAGATCACGCCGAACGCGATGGTGCGCTTGCGCTGCTGCTTGCGGCGCGCGGACAGCGTCACCGCGACCGCGGCGCTCGTGATGAGCACGAGCACCCCGGTGGCGTAGGCGCCGCCCTGGGCGTCGACGTCGGCCTGGAAGATGATCGTGATGACGAACGCGATGAGCGTGAAGATGATCACGAGGGGACGCACCGCACGAGCCCACTGCGGTGCCATGCCGTAGCGCGGCAGGAACCGCGGCACCAGGTTGAGGAGCCCCGCCATCGCACTCGCGCCGGCGAACCACAGGATGGCGACGGTCGAGAAGTCGTAGATCGACCCGAACACGCCGCCCATGTACTCGTGCGCCAGGTACGCCAGGGCGCGCCCGTTCGCACCGCCGCCCGGCTGGAACTCGCGCTGCGGGATGAGGAACGTCGTCACGATCGACGACGTGATGAGGAACGAGCTCATGATGAGCGCCGCGACGGTCAGCAGGCGCTTGGTGCCGCGGATCCGGCCCTCGGGTCGGTCGCTGGTGTCGTCGGTGGCGTCGCCGCGGACCTGTGGCATCACCGCGACACCGGTCTCGAACCCGGAGAGCCCGAGCGCGAGCTTCGGGAACACGATCAGGGCGATGCCGACCATCACGAGCGGGTTGCTGTGCTGTGCCGTCAGCCCGGACCACCAGTCGCTCGCCACCATCGGGTTCTCGAACACGTGCCAGAGGGCGACGATGATGACGACGGCGTTCAGGGCGAGGAACACCGCGACGAGGCCGACCGCGATGCCGATGGCCTCCTTGAACCCGCGCAGGAACACGATGCCGAGCAGGAGCAGCAGCGCCAGGGTGAGCGGCACCGGGATCTCGGTGAACCAGTGCGGCGTGTAGGGGTTCTCGGCGATGTGCGCCGTGGCGTCGGCCGCCGACAGGGTCATCGTGATCATGAAGTCCGTAACGGCGAACCCGAGCAGCACCAGCACGAGCAGCTTGCCCGCCCACCACGGCAGGAGCTTCTCGAGCATCATGATCGACCCGGCGCCCCGGAAGCTGTCGTGGGCGATCCGGCGGTAGACCGGCAGCGCCCCGAACAGCGTGACGAGCACGAGGACGATCGTCGCGATCGGCGACAGCAGCCCCGCGGCGAGCGCAGCGATGGCGGGCTGGTACCCGAGGGTGGAGAAGTAGTCGACGCCGGTCAGGCACATGACCCGCCACCACGGGTGAGTCTTCTCGACCTCGACCTGGTGCGGGCCCTGGTGGGAGGCTCCCTGGTCGGCCCCGTGCAGCATCCACCGGCGCAGGCGGGTGCTGCGGTCGAGGGGCTGCTCGGTGGCGTCGCGCTGGGCGGCCCGCTCGGCGTCTGTCGCGGTCACGTGGATGATGCTAAGCCGTCCGGGTGACCCCCGTGCACACCCGGACGGTCCTGTGGACGGGGCGCTCCCACTACCGCCGTGTGCGGGACAGCGTCGCCACGATCCCCGCCACGACCAGCAGCACACCGGCGGCGATGCAGGCGGCGAGCAGCAGGGTCGTGGTGTCCACTGAGAACATCGGCAGCGCACTCACGGCCATCGCCCCGGCGAACACGAGCATCAGGACACCCCACAGGATCGTGCCGAAGCGTGCGCCACGGCGTGCGGGCCGCCGGACGGGCCCGTCGGGAGCCGCCGGTGGAGCCATCGGCGCAGTCGTCTCGTCGTTGGTCGTTCCGTCGTTCGTCATCGTCCCGTTCCTCACTCGCCGACCGTGATCGCCCGCGGCACCTCGACGCCACCGCCGAGGATCCACAGGTGCACCGTCGTCGTCTCGTCCGCATCGGCCGTGCGCGCCGCACGGTTCTCGAGCGTGGTGGTCCGGAGGACCCCACCGGTGCCGTCGTCGTCGCCCCCGCCGGTGTCGACCCCGTAGCCGACACCGCTCACCTCGACCCGAACCGGCAGGTCGGTCGGCAGCAGCACCTCGGCCCCGCCGGCACCCAGCCAGAGGCTCACGTCGCCCCCGACCGCCGACGGCTCGAGTCCGCGGAGGTCCAGCGTGGGACCGCCCGCCAGCATCGCGAAGTCCCGTTCGGTCCCCGGGGCGGCCCGTTCCACCTGCCACGTGGTGCCGCCGATCAGCGAGACCCGGGTGCCGGCGGGCAGGACCCCGGTGACCACCAGGGCCACCGCTGCGACAGTCGAGAACAATCCGAGCACGTCGTCGTCACGGCCGCGGATCCCCGCGACGATCGTGGCGATCGCCAGCACCGCGAGCGCCGCGGCGATCCCGAGGACCGGGACGGACCACCCGGCCTGCTGCGCCCAGAACGCGACCCCGGCTCCGGCGACGAGCGCGAGTCCGAGGGACACGGCGACGTACGCCGCCCCGGGGCGCCGCTCCACCCGCTCGGCCCGCCGTTCGGCCGCCCGCTCCCGTTCCGCGCGCAGCCGCTCCTCCTGCTGCCGTCGCCGGTCCTCGGGGCTCACCGGTGCACCCCACTGCCAGGAGGCCCGACCCGCGTCCGTCGCACCGGTCGCCTCCGCGGTCCACGCGTTCCGGGCCGGGCGCGGCTCCTCGGGGCTGGTCCAGAAGTCGCCCCGCGGTGCAGCGGTCGGGTCGGTGCCGGTGCCGGTGCCGGTGCCAGTGCCAGTGCCAGTGCCAGTGCTCGCTGACCGATCACCGTCCACCCCGCGTCGGGCCAGGACCACGATGAGCCACACGATCCCGCCGACGAGCACGATGCTCCACGCGGTGGCCAGGGTCGCCTCGAGCCATCCGGGCATCCCCCAGGCGTCCGGGACCCCCTGCCACCAGAGGCCCCGGGCCGCGGGCACGAAGGTCAGTGCCACGAGCGCGCCGATCGCGATGAGCGCCGGGTCGAGGACCCCGCGGATCATCCGTTCGACGTGGATGCGTCCGGCGGCGTCGGGCAGCAGTGCCCAGCCGACGGCGTAGGCGAGGAAGACCGGCCCGCCCAGCAGCGCGACGACGATCGTCACGCCGCGGACCACGAGCGGGTCGAGCCCGGTGCGGCGGGCGACGGCACCGCACACGCCGGCGAGCCAGCGGTCGTCGGTGCGCGCGATGCCGAGGCCACGGACCCAGTCGAAGAACCGGGTCGTCGAGTCGGCGCTGCCGGCGGCGGTGCCGGGAGCGGAGTCGTGCTGGTGATCGGTCATGGCCACCAGCATCCCGGCAGTGCTGCGCCGACACCATCGGGGTTCCCCCTGACCGGTCCCTGATCCCGGCCCCGGACCCTGCAGGGACCGCCGTCCGGGTGCCAGGATTGCCCCATGGCCACCGCGACGATGACGCGCCCGACCCCCAGGGTCGTCGGCGGGGTCTGCAGCGGGTTCGCGGCGCACACCGGGCTGCCGGTCGGGGCCGTCCGGCTCGCCACCGCGGTCCTGGTGGTCTGCGGCGGCGCCGGGCTGCTGCTCTACGCCTGGCTCTGGGCGACCGTGCCGAGCGCAGCCGCCGGCGCAACCGCCGGAAGCGCACCGCTCAAGTCCGTGCTGACCCCTGCCACCGACGTCGACCAGGACGAGCCCACCACGTCTGCCCGCCGCGCCCCGGTCGTCGAGATCCTGCTCGGCGTGGCCCTGCTCGCGGCCGCCGGCGCCGTAGTCGCGGCACGGATGGGCGCGGCGGTCCCCCTCGAGGTCGTCGTGCCCGGCGTCGTGGTCGTCACCGGCACCGCACTCGCCTGGCGGCAGTTCGACGCGCTCCGCAACGTCCGCACCGCCGGGTCCTCCGCCCTGGTCGTCCGAGCGCTCGGGGCCCTGGTGCTCGTCGTGCTCGGCATCCTGCTGTTCTTCACGACGAGCAGCCGCCCCAACGTCTGGACCGTGCTCACCGCCGCGGTCGCCGTCCTGGTCGGGGTCGCCGTCGTGGTCGCCCCGTGGGTGGTCCGACTCGTCCGCGACCTCGCCGAGGAACGCGCCGCCCGCGTCCGCGACCTCGAGCGGGCCGAGTTCGCGGCGCACCTGCACGACTCGGTGCTGCAGACCCTCGCCCTCATCCAGCAGAAGGCCGAGCCGGGTTCGGACGCGGCGCGGTTGGCGCGGGCGCAGGAGCGCGAGCTGCGGTCCTGGCTCTTCACCGAGCGGGCGGAACCGGCGCGCGACCTCGGCACGCAGCTGCGGGACGCGGCCGTGGACATCGAGGCCGAGTACCCCGCCCGCATCGAGGTCATCGCGGTCGGACCCGCCCGCAGCGACCTGCCGGACGGGCTCGTCGCCGCCGCCCGCGAGGCGATGCTCAACGCCGCCCGGCACGCCGGTGGGACCGTGAGCGTGTACGCCGAGACCGCCGGCGACCGGGTCGAGCTCAGCATCCGCGACCGCGGCCCGGGCTTCGACGTCGACGCGGTGCCCGCGGGCCGGTACGGCGTCCGCGAGTCGATCGTCGGCCGGATGCAGCGCCTCGGCGGCCACGCGACCATCGCACCGGGGCCGGGCCGCACCGGCACCGAGGTCCGGCTGACCCTGCCGCTCGCACCCGCGGCCCAGGACGAGGAGCACGCATGACCGGACCCGCCCCGTTGACGGTCGCGATCGTCGACGACCACTCCATCTTCCGAGCCGGCGTGCGCGCCGGGCTGCCACCGGGCCTCCAGGTCGTGGGTGAGGCGGCGACCGTCGACGAAGCCGTGACGCTCGTCGCGGCCACCCGCCCACGCGTCGTCCTGCTCGATGTGCACCTGCCGGGCGGCTCCGGCGGCGGCGGTGCCGAGGTCATCACGCGCTCTGCGCCGGAGAACCCGGACACCCGGTTCCTCGCGTTGAGCGTGTCGGACGCCGCCGACGACGTGGTGCGGGTCATCCGGGCCGGCGCCCGCGGGTACATCACGAAGAGCTCGTCGAGTGCCGAGGTCGCCGAGGCCGTGGCCCGTGTGGCGGACGGTGACGCGGTGTTCTCGCCGCGCCTGGCCGGCTTCGTGCTCGACGCGTTCGGAGCGGTCAGCGGCGAGACGGCGCAGCACGACGCCGAGCTGGACCGCCTGTCCGCGCGCGAGCAGGAGGTCATGCGGCTCATCGCGCGGGGGTACGCCTACAAGGAGGTCGCGACGGAGCTGTTCATCTCGGTGAAGACCGTCGAGACACACGTGTCCAAGGTCCTGCGGAAGCTCCAGCTGTCGAACCGGCACGAGCTGACCGCGTGGGCGCTGCAGCGCAAGCTGCTCTGAGCGCCCACGCCGGCGTCACTTCGCGCTGATCCTGGTGTACTTGTTGACCGCCCACGGCACGAACACCACGAGCATGACGGCGATCCCGATCAGCACGGTCAGCACGGGGTGCTGCATCGTCCAGATGTCCGGCACCGGCGCGGACCCGACGTTGCCGAACAGCTCCCGCGCGGCCTGCACGAGCGACGACACCGGGTTCCACTCCGCGAACACGCGCAGCACCAGCGGCAGGGTGTCGCTCGGCACGAACGCGTTCGAGATGAACGTCAGCGGGAACAGGATCATGAACGAGGCGTTGTTGATGACCTCGGGCGTCTTGACGCTCATGCCGAGCAGCGCCATGACCCAGCTGAACGCGTAGCTGAACAGCAGCAGCAGAGCGATGCCGGCCAGGAACTCGAGCGGCGACGAGTTCACCCGCCACCCGACCGCGAGCCCGGTGAGCATCATGATCGCCATCGAGATCGAGTTCAGCACGAGGTCGGAGTTGGTCCGCCCGACCAGGACCGCGGACGCCGACATCGGCAGCGTCCGGAACCGGTCGATCAGCCCCTCCTTCAGGTCCTGCGCCATCGCCGACCCGGAGAATGTCGCACCGAACACCACGGTCTGCGCGAAGATCCCCGCCATCAGGAACTGCGTGTAGTCGGTCCCCTGCACCTGGATGGCACCGCCGTAGACCTGGCTGAACAGCAGCACGAACATGATCGGCTGCAGCACGGCGAACACGAGCATGTCCGGCGACCGCTTGAGCTTGATGAGGTTCCGCTTGGTGACGGTCCAGCCGTCCTCGACCCAGACGGCGAGCGGCGAGGTGACGACCACGGGCAGCTGGCGGCCCGGCGCGAGGGACGTGGTGGTCATCGTGCCGTCTCCTTCTGCTTGGTGGCCGCGGGTGCGCCGGCGTCGTCGTCCGTCGCGGCGTGCCCGGTCAGGCGGAGGAAGACGTCGTCGAGGGTCGGGCGCCGCATGCCGGCGTCGTGGAGTTCGATGCCGGCCTCGCCCAGGTCGGCGAGCACGCGCTGCAGGGCGGCCGGACCGGCCTCCACCGCGATGGCACGGGTGCGGCCGTCGCCCGAGGTCTCGACCTCGCCGACCCCGTAGCGGCGCAGCACCGTGGTCGCCGCGTCGCCGTCGGCCTCGTCGACCAGGGTCACGACCACGCGGTGCCCGCCGACCTGCGCCTTGAGCTGGTCCGCGGTGCCCTCGGCGATGACGGCCCCGTCGTCGATGACCGCGATGTCGTCGGCGAGCCGATCGGCTTCTTCCAGGTACTGGGTGGTGAGGAGCACCGTCGCCCCCTCGGCCACGAGGTCCTCGATGATGCCCCAGAGCGCCAGACGGCTCCGGGGGTCGAGGCCCGTCGTCGGCTCGTCGAGGAACAGCACGCGCGGGTTCATCACCAGCGCCCCGGCGAGGTCGATGCGTCGCCGCATGCCGCCGGAGAAGCCCTTCACCGGACGGTCCCCCGCCTCGGACAGGTCGAAGACGTCGATGAGCTCCCGGGCACGATCGCGCGCTGTCCGGCGACCCAGGTGGTAGAGCCGCCCGATCATCTCGAGGTTCTCGAACCCGGTCAGGTTCTCGTCCACCGCCGCGTACTGCCCGGACACCCCGATCGACCGCCGGGTGGCCTGCGGGTCGGCGATCACGTCGATGCCGTCGATCGTCGCGGTGCCCGAGTCGGGCGTGATGAGGGTGGTCAGCACCTTCACCACCGTGGTCTTGCCCGCGCCGTTCGGCCCGAGCAGCGCCTTCACGGTGCCCTGCGGCACCGACAGGTCGAGTCCGGCCAGCGCGTGCACCGGCCCGGACTTCGACTTGTAGGTCTTGGTCAGCCCGGAGGCTTCGATGATGGCCATGTCGCTCCTTCGTCGGACACGGTGGGTACCCGGGGGTCCGGTGGAGCGACGGACGTCACTCAGACGTCGAAGTCACCACCACCGAAGTCGCTGAAGCCACCGCCGAAGTCGGATCCGCTGTCGCCCCAGCCCGCATTGTCGAAGCCGCCGCCGTCGGATGCGCCGCCGTCGGACGCCCCGGCATCGCCGGATTCAGCACCAGTGTCCTCCGAACCACCGTCACCCGCAGCGTCGGTACCGCCATCGAACGAACCGGGGTCCGGCAGGAACGCGCTCATGATCGCCGAACCGATGACGTAGCCGGCCACCGTCCCGAGGATCGACGCACCGATCATGCTGCCGAACGACGGACCGCCGCGCTGGCCGCCGAAGCGTCCGCCGCCACCGCCGACGCCGCCGAGCGAGCGCTCCATGAAGCCCGGCTGGCGGATCTCGGAGCGGGTCGCCGACTGGGCGAGCGAGCGCGGGTCGTCGCCACGGGGTGCCTCACCGGGAGGCGCGGTCCGGGTGAACTCGTCGTAGACCATGCGGCGCTGCTCGTCGGTCAGCTTGGCGAAGGCCTCAGCGTGGACCTCCTCGATGCGCTCCGGCGGTGCCGTGCGGAGCAGGTAGCGGTAGCGCTCCACCGCGCGCTCGTCGTCGGTCGTCGCACCCTGCTGCTGCGTCGGTGCACCGCCCCACTGCGGGACGCCGTACTGGTCGCCTGCGCCCTGCGGTGCGGACGGTGCCGGCTGCTGGTAGGACTGCTGGCCGTACCGGTAGCCCTGCTGCTGCGGCGGCTGCCCCCACTGGTTCTGCTGTGCGTCAGCGGATCGGTCACGCTCCGGACGTCCGAGCAGGCGGTCGAGGAATCCCATGGTCGATGCTCCTTCGGGTGCACGGTGGGCCCGGTCGGACCCGTCGTGGACTGCAACACTACGAACCCCCGGCGTCGACTGACTGAGCGCCCGCTCAGAGTCGGCCGGGAGGCGCATGCCGGGCTGGCACCGTGCCTCCAGTCCGCACCGTGCGCACCCGCACACCCCGTGCACGGTTCCCAGCCCCGTGCGCGCTTGCAGCACCGCACCCAGCAGCCAACCCCGCACCGGGTCGCCGACCCCGCACCGTGCGCACCATCCACCGGCCGGGAGGCGCGTGCCGGGCTGGCACCGCGCCTCCAGCCCGCACCGTGCCCACCTGCGCACCCCGTGCACGCTTGCAGCGCCGCACCCGGCAGCCAACCCCGCACCGCATCGCAGACCCCGCACCGTGCCCACCACCCACCGGCCGGGAGGCGCGTGCCGGCCTGGCACCGCGCCTCCGGTCCGCACCGTGCGCACCTGCACACCCCGTGCCCGCTTGCAGCGCCGCACCCGGCAGCCAACCCCGCACCCAGCAGCCAACCCCGCACCGGATCGCCAACCCCGCACCGTGCGCACCACCCACCGGCCGGGAGGCGCGTGCCCGGCTGGCACCGCGCCTCCAGTCCGCACCGTGCGCGGTTCCCAGCCCCGTGCACGGTTCCCAGCCCCGTGCACGCTTGCAGCGCCGCACCCGGCAGCCAACTCCGCACCGCATCGCCGACCCCGCACCGTGCGCACCTACGCACCCCGTGCGCGGTTCCCAGCCCCGTGCGCGGTTGCGGCGTCGCACCCCGCACCGGATCGCAGACCCAGCACCCTGCCTCCGGCCCGCACCGCGCGGCTCACCCCGCGGCGAGCGCCGCCGTCCACACCGCGTGCAGTTCGTCCGCGGCCCCCGGGTGCGCCACGAGGAACGGCTCCCCCACGGGCGGGAAGCCCTCGACGGGGCCGGACCGCGTCAGCACGACGCCCCCGGCCTCGTGCACGAGCAGCACCGCGGCGCCGTGATCGACCGGGTTGAACGCCGAGACGCAGCCGCCGATGCCCCGCCCGGCCGCGACCTGGGCGATCGTCAACGTGCCCGATCCCTGCACCCGGAGCGTGCACGACCGGTCGGCCAGGGCGTCGAGGAACGCCCCGAACCCCGGCCACGGGCGGTGCCCGTCGAGCTCGGTGCCGACGACGGCACCGGCGAGCGGACGGGGTGTGTCGTCGAGCCGGAGCTGGCGGTCGCGCAGGGTGGCGCCGCGGCCACGTCGGGCCTCGAGCACCTCGCCGCGCCAGGGGTCCGCGACGACGCCGACGAGCGGACGGCCGCCGCGGGTCAGGCAGAGCGACATCGAGGTCCACGGCACGCCGTTGGCCAGGTTGGTGGTGCCGTCGACGGGGTCGAGGAACCAGCGGTGCCGGTCGCCGGGGGCCTCGCCGTACTCCTCACCGGTGAACCCGTGCGTCGGGAACACCATGCGCACGCGGGAGCGGACGTGCTGCTCCACCAGGCGGTCGACGTCGGTGACCAGGTCGGCGGGGTTCGCCTTGGCGTGGACCTCGCTGACCGGGTGCTCACGCGTGTAGGCGATGACCTCGTGGGCGATGCGGTGGGCCAGGGCCTGGGCGCGCGAGGCGACCTCGGTCTCGGTGGGCTCGCGGTCCCGCTCGGGCCAGCCGTCGCGCTCGGCCGCCGACAGGGCTGCCCCGATGGACCCGACGTCGTTCGTGGTGATCGAGTCGACACCGAGCCGGGCCGCCCAGATCGCCGGCTCGACGTCGTCGATGGTCCAGACGGCGACGCGCAGGCCCAGGGCGTGCGCGACCTCGACCGTGCGCGGGGTGAGGAACGCGACGTCGAGGTTGAGCGTCGACGGTTCGAGCGTCTCGAGGTCCGCCGACACCGGCGGGTCGAGCGACTCCCATGCCAGCCACAGGTCGGCGTCGGGCAGCACGGAGCGGACGGCCGCCATCGCCGCCGGCGCCCCGCACCAGGCCACCGCGGTGGAGCCGGTGAAGCCCGCGACGGTGCGGGCGGCGACCAGGGCGTCCGCGGCGTCGGTCAGATCGACGAGCAGGGTGGACCGGCAGCCGTCGAGCCGTTCGAGCGCACCGTCGAGCCGCGGGATCCGGTCGAGGCCGTTGCCGAGCCGGGCGACGTCGCACCAGTCGACGTCGGACACCCGGCGGGCGTCGCCCCACATCCGGCCGAGGGTCTCGTCGTGCAGCAGGACGGCGACACCGTCGGCGGTGCGGCGGACGTCGACCTCGATCACCTCGGCGCCGAGCGCCTCCGCGACCGCGATGGCGGGCAGGGTGTTCTCACGCCGGACGCGCGGCGCACCGCGGTGGGCGACGAGGCGTGGCGGACGCACGCCGGCCCTCCCGTCCGGACTGGTCGGGACCACACGGTCGACCGCAACCGCAGCGGAGACCGTCGACGTCGGGACCCCGGCGCTCATCGGGCGACCTCGAGCAGCACGCCGTCGCGGTGGACGAGCACCTCGCCCAGGCGCACCCCGGTCTCGGTGCCGACCGCCGGCGGTGGCCCGGTGACGTAGGCGCGGAGCTCCGCGCCGTCGGTGCTGAGCACGACCTCGGCGAAGTGCCCCCGCATGAGCACCCGCGCGACCGTCGCGCGGATCGGCGAGTCCTCGGTGAGCACGACCTGCTCGGGGCGGATCACCACCGTGTCGGCCGCCGTCGGGCTGACCGAGGTGCCGGCGAGGAACCGGCCGGTGACGACGCTCGTCGACCCGATGAACGACGCGACGAAGCTCGTGGCGGGGCGGGCGTAGAGCTCGGTCGGGGTCGCGATCTGCTCGATGCGGCCGTCGTGCATCACGGCGATCCGGTCGGAGATGCTGAGCGCTTCGTCCTGGTCGTGCGTGACGATCACGGTCGTGATGCCGAGGCGCTGCTGGATGCGGCGGATCTCGTCGCGGACGCTCACGCGGAGCTTCGCGTCGAGGTTCGACAGCGGCTCGTCGAGGAGCAGGACGTCCGGCTCCTGCACGATGGCGCGGGCCAGGGCCACGCGCTGCTGCTCACCGCCCGAGATCGCGGTCGGCTTCGAGCCGGCGTGGTGGCTCAGGCCGACGAGCTCGAGCGCGTCGCGCACCCGCTCGGCGACCCGCGCCTTCGGCACCCGTCGGGTCCGCAGCGGGAACGCGACGTTCTGCGTCACCGTCATGTGCGGCCAGAGCGCGTAGTTCTGGAACACCATCGCGCTCGGCCGGCGCTCCGGACCGAGCGACGTGACGTCGCGGTCCCCCATGGTCACGACGCCGCCGTCGGCGGGCAGGAACCCCGCCACCATCCGGAGCGTCGTGGTCTTGCCGCAGCCGGACGGCCCCAGGAGCGAGACGAGCTCGCCCTTCGCGACGTCGAGGTCGATGCCGGCGACGACGTCGCGCCCGCCGAGCGTCTTGCGCAGTCCGCGGATGGTGAGGCCGCCGGATCGGGTCCGGTCCGTCGTGCTGCCGTCGGCCTGGAGGCCCGGTGCGCGTTCCGCGACGAGCGTTGCGTCCGTCATCTGGTCGCCTTTCATGCTGGTGTGGGTCATCGGTGTCTGTCCGGGTGTCGGCCCGGTCGGTCGCGGCCGGGTCATCGGATCTGGAAGCCGTCCGCCAGTCGGCCGCCCATGATGTGCTTCCGGGCGAGCAGCAGCAGGACCACGGACGGGATGCTCAGCGCGATCGCGAACACCGCCGAGACCTGGCGCGGGGAGTTCAGGACGAGCGAGTACATCGCCGTCGGCATCGTCATGTACGTCGGGGCGCCGACCAGGTACGTGCCCTGCGCCTCGTCGAAGGACGCCAGGAACGACATCACCATCGCGACGAGGATCCCGGGCCAGGCGATCGGGAACGTCACCTTCCAGAAGGTGCGCCAGCGGCTGGCCCCGGCGTCGCGGGCGGCTTCCTCGAGGGACCGCGGCACGGCCGAGAACGCTGCGGCGGGCAGCCACGTCATGAACACGACGCAGCCCAGGACGTGCACGATCAGGATGCCGGTGACCGTGTTCATGAGGTTCAGCGCGGTGAACATCGCCGACATCGTGACGAAGAGGCCCATCTTCGGGAACGCGTTCGTGGCGAACAGCCCGACGAGCACGAGGCGCCGCCCCGGGAACTCGATGCGGCTGATCGCCCACGCGGCGGGCAGGCAGACCACCGCGGCGATGAGGACCGTGAGCGGGGCGAGGACGAGCGAGTTCTGCACCGCGACGGCCAGGCTGCGGTCCTCGAACACGGTGCCCCACCACTGCAGGGTCCAGCCGTCGGGCAGCAGGTTCGGGTAGGTCCACGTCGTGGCGAAGGCCCGGGCGGCCAGCCAGACGAGCGGCCCGAGGATGAACACGGCCAGCACGATCGCGGTCGCCCAGACGAGGGCGTTGCCGGTCAGACGCTTGATCACTGCTGCTCCTGACGCTTCTCGTCGAGTTCGCCCGCGTTCGAGCGGACCGTCGAGCGGAGGTAGAAGACGCTCGCGGCCGCGGCGAACGCGAACACGATGAACGCCATCGCCGTCGACTGCTGCGGACGGTTGTAGGCCTGGAAGTACTTCGAGATGTCGACGCCGAGCATCGTCGGCGCGTTCGGACCGGTGAAGTACGGCACGGTGAACGAACCGAGCACCCCGATCACGGTGAACGTCGTCGCGATGACGAGCGGGGTCGCGGCCATCGGCAGGAGCACCTGCCAGACGACGCGCCAGGTGCTCGCCCCGGCGTCCTTCGCGGCCTCGACCAGGGCGTCCGGTGTGCCCTGCAGCGCCCCGGCGATCATGAGCACCGCGAACGGCAGGCTGGTCCAGACGCTGCCGAACACCACGGCGACGAGGGTGTAGCCCCACACCGGGACGTCGAGGCCGAACTGCGCACCGAGGCTCCGGAGGAACCCCTGCGCGTCGGTGAAGGTCAGGATCGACCAGCTCGCGATGACCACCGGCACGAAGATCGGCACCACGGCCAGGACGCTGAGGGTCTTGCCGAGGAAGCCTCCGCGGAGCCGCAGGATCACCGCGACGACGACGGCGAGCCCCACCGTCAGGCCGGTCGACAGTGCAGTCACCCCGAGCGTCGCGACCAGGTCGCGCAGGAACGTGGCGTTGCCGAGCAGGGTCGCGTAGACCGCGAACGAGAAGCCGCGCACGGTGTCGCCACCGATGTCGGCGAGCGCCTGGTTCAGGCCGCCGGTGAACCCGAGGCTGAACAGCGCGGCGTTCACCACCGGGACGCCGACGAACAGGACGACGACCAGCACGGGGGCGGCGACGAGGGCGAGGCCCTGCCACCGGTGGCGGCGGGCCAGTCGCTCCTGCGTCGTGCGCCCGCTGGCGGGGTGCGCCGGGCCCTGGGCGTGGGGCGGGAC
>NZ_QKTB01000043.1:0-20669 GCF_003234405.1 Curtobacterium sp. MCLR17_045 | reverse complement strand
GGGCGGGGCCGGGCGGGGCCGGGCGGGGCCGCGCACGGTGCCGAGTCGTTCGAACCGTGCGAGGTTGACCGCCCGGTGCGGACTTGCAGCACCGCACCGAGCCGCCAACGCCGCACCGGATGACCGAACCCGCACGGTGCGACGGGCGGGCGCGGTCAGGCGTCGGGGATGAGGCGCTTGCCGAGCGAGACCGTGCGGTCGTCGGTGTAGCCGAGGGAGGCGTAGAACCCGAGCACCCGCTCGTTGCCCGCACGCACCTGCAGGTTGAGCTTCGGGCAGCCGAGGTCGGTCAGGAGCCGCTCGAACTCGGCCATCAGGGTGCGACCGAGGCCGGAGCCCTGCAGGTCGGGGCGCACGGCGAGGTAGTTCACCCAGCCGCGGTGCCCGTCGAAGCCGGCCATGCCCGCGGCGACGACGTCGGTGTCGGTGCCGGGCTCGGGCTCGGGCTCGGCGACCAGGAAGAGCTCGGGCTGGACGGTCAGCTTGCGGGCGATGTCACGTCGGGGGTCGTTCCAGGGTCGGACGAGGCCGCACGTTTCCCACAGGGCGACGACCGCGTCGGTGTCCTCGGTGCGGAAGGGGCGGATCCGGTACTCCATGCCCCCACGTTAACGGGGGTGGGGAGAACGTCGTCACCGGCCTGTCGCCGTGATCTGATAGACCTGTCCGACCACCCAGCCGATCAGGAGCCCCGTGACCGCACACGACACCCTCCCGTCGCGCCGCAGCGCACGGGACGACGAAGCCGGTTCGCGGTCCCGGCGTTCCCCGCGCAGACGGCAGACGGTCGGCGGCGCGATCGTGTCGCTCATCGCCGAGTTGCTCATCATCGCGGGCGCCGGCACCGGCCTGTACGTCGTGTGGACGGCGTGGTGGACCGACGTGGTCGCCGTGAACGAGCAGACGAAGCTCGTGCAGGGCCTCGACCAGGTCAAGACCCCGAAGGTCGAGGGCACCGAGCACCGCGGCACCGCACCCGTGCTGGACGAACCGCCGGGGTTGTCGGACGTCTTCGGCACGATGCAGATCCCCCGGTTCGGCAAGGACTACAACCGGCCGATCGGCGAGGGCACGGATCGTGAGAAGGTCCTCAACACCATCGGGCTCGGCCACTACCAGGACACCGCGATGCCCGGCGCACCCGGCAACTTCGCCGTCGCCGGACACCGGGTCACCTACGGCAAGCCCCTCAACCAGATCGCGGAGCTCAAGAAGGGCGACTCGGTCGTGGTCCGGGTCACCGACGCGAAGACGAAGTTCGACGTCTGGTACGTCTACAAGGTCACCGACAGCCAGATCGTCACGCCCGACAAGATCGAGACGATCGCGCCGGTGCCGAACAAGCCCGGTGTGGAACCGACCCCCCAGGACCGCTGGCTCACGCTGACCGCCTGCCACCCGATGTGGTCCGCGGCGGAGCGGTTCGTGACGCACGCGAAGCTCGACTACTGGATGCCCGCGTCCGAGGGCACCCCGAAGGAACTCTCGGAGACCGTCAAGTGATCTTCCCCCTGGTCTGGCGGCTGCTGCCCGGCCCCACCGCCCTGAAGGTGCTCGAGCTGCTCGTGCTCCTCGTCGCCATCGTGTTCGTGCTGTTCCAGTGGGTGTTCCCGTGGATCGCGGCGGACATCCTGCCGCCGCCGGACGGCACGGTGGAGTCGACGCCGACCCCGTAGCGTCTGGTCGGGTCGGGTCTGGTCAGACCGTGGTCGTCACCTGCGACCCGCCGGCCGGGGTGCGTCGCACCGCGATCCGCTCCGGGATCCGCTGCTTGAGTTCCTCGACGTGGCTGACGATCCCGACCTGTCGCCCGCCCGCGGTCAGTCGCGACAGCTGCCCGATGACGTCGTCGAGGGTCTCGGGGTCGAGCGTGCCGAACCCCTCGTCGACGAACAGGGTGCCGAGCGAGACCCCGCCGGCCTCGGCCTGCACGACGTCGGCCAGCCCGAGCGCCAGGCACAGCGACACGGTGAACGTCTCGCCGCCGGACAGGCTGCGGGGATCGCGGACGGTGTCGGTCGTGTGGTCGTGCACGGCGAGGGCGAGCCCCGTCCTTCGCGCCCGTGACCCGGATTCCCGTTCGTCGGAGGTCTCGAGGGTGAAGCGCCCGGCGAGCATGCCGCGCAACCGGTCGTTCGCTGCCACCACGACGTCTTCGAAGCGCCGCATGAGCACGTAGGTGCCGAGTGTGATGCCGGTCGGGTTGACCGATGCCACCCCGTTCGCGACGTCGGCGAGCCGGACGACCGCGCGGCTGCGGGCCGAGGTCTCCTGTCGCGCACGGACGGTGCGGTCGACCTCGGTCGCACACTGCTCGACGGCTTCGGCACGGTGGGCAGCGGTCACCGCGAGCCGGGTGGCCTCGTCGAGCTCGGCCGTCGCGCGGACCCGTTCGGCCTGGGCCGCCGGCACGTCGAGCTGCTCCGGATCGTCGTCGGCGGCCTGCACCACCGCGGGGTCGTCGAGCCCTGCCCGCACGACGGCGCGTTCGGCCTCGGCGGCGCTGATGCTGCTGCGGAAGCGTGCGACGGTGTCGGGGTCGAGCAGGCCGGCTCGTGCGGCGTCGACGTCGGGGAACCCCTGCTCGTCGAGGACCCGGGCGACCTCGGCGCTGCGCTCGTCGCGGGCGCGGGCAGCGGCAGCCGCGCGGTCGTCGGCCTCGGCGACGGCGCGGAGCACCGTCAGCCGTCCGTCGAGTTCGTCGACCACGGCCCGGAGCGACGCAGGCGAGCTGCCGTTGTCGCTGTCGAGCAGTGCTGCGAGCCGGTCGATCGCCTCGTGCACGGATCGCAGGTCGGCCTCGAGCCGCTCGGCATCGGAGGCCGCGGTCGACGCGAGCACCGTGCGCCGGGCATCGAGGTCGTTCCGTTCGCGCTCGAGCGCCCGCGTCGCGGTGTCGTGCGCCGTCCGCTCGCGCTCGTGCTCCAGCACCAGCACCGCCGCGTCGTGCGCCGCTCGGACCCGCTCGTCGGCGGCCACCGCCATGGCGTCGAGGGCGACCGTGTCGACGGTGCCGACGACGTCGGTCAGCCGGAGGTGCTCGGCGCGCTCGACGGCCAGGTCGGCCGCGGCGTCGGCGAGCTGCTGATCGGCCGTACGCGTGGCGTCGCCCGCGGACTCCACCGCCTGGATCGTCGGGTGGTCGTCCTGCGGCGCGGCCACCGACGGGTGCGCCGTCGATCCACAGACCGGGCAGGGGTCGCCGGGGGTCAGCGCGGCACCGAGCTCTCCGGCGAGCCCGGCGATACGGCGCTCGCGCAGGGAGCGTTCGGCATCGAGCGCCTCGGTGGCCCGACGGCGGGCATCGACCACGATGCGTTCGGCACCGGCGACGCGCTGCTCGGCACGGTCGCGGGCGGCCAGGTCGGCGCGGAGCGACTGCACCCGGGCGACCTCGTGCGCGGCGGCGTCGGCGTCGGCAGCGGTCGTCGAGGCGGTGCGGGCGGCCTCGACGATCCGGGCTCGTTCCGTCGGCCGGGCCTCGAGCGCGGTGTCGAGGGCGGCGAGGTCGTCGGTGAGGCGCGATGCGGTCGCAGTGGCCTCGGCGATGGCGGTGCGCCTGGCGTCTGCGTCGGCCTCGACCGCGACGAGGTGCCGGACGTCGGACAGGGCGTCGGTCAGCGAGTCGCGGCGCCGGGCGACCTGCTGTGCGTCGACGGCGCCGAGTGCGTGCTGCTCGCGCAACCGGGCGGCTGCCGCGGCGGTGTCGTCCGCCCGGACGGTTGCGGCGTCGAGGCCGTCGGCCACCGCGGCGACCCGGGCGGCGCGCTCGGCCGTCGCGACCGCGGCCCGTGCCTGCTCGATCGCCGGGGCGTCGTCGTCGAGGAGCGCCTGGCGCCGCAGCAGCCCCGCTCGTCGCTCGAGGGCGGCCGCACGGGCCGTCACCGATCGCTCGTGCTCGGTCGCCGCCGTCGCAGCGGCAGCCGCAGCCGTCCGGGCCGCCCCGGCGGCGTCGGCCGTCGCGCGGAGGGACGCCACCGTGCCGGGGACGACGGACTCGTCGGCGTCAGCGAGGTCGGCCGCCTGCGCGAACCGGGCCAGGGCCTCGCGGACGCGGTCGTCGGCCCCCTCGACCTCGGCCTGCACGGCCCGGCGGCGAGCGGCGAGCTCGTCGGCGGTGCGGTCGTAGACCTGGGTGCCGAACAGCGACTGCAGGAGCTTCCGGCGGTCTTCCCCCGGGGAGCGGAGGAACCGTGCGAACTCGCCCTGCGGCAGCACCACGGTCTGCAGGAACTGCGCGCGGTCGAGCCCGACGATCCGGGCGATCTCGACCCCGACCTCGGGGATGCGGGACGACATGGGCTCGCCGGCGACGTCGGACGGCGCGGCGAGCCGGAACAGCTGCACGGACGCCTGCTGCTTCACCGTGCCGGTCCCCCGCTGCTTCGGGCGGTCGTACTGCGGGGTGCGCCGGACCCGGTACGTACCCGCACCGGTCTCGAACACGAGCTCGACGAACGGTTCGACCGCGGGGTCGGCGTGCTGGCTGTGCAGCCGGTCGGAGCTGGCGTCGGATCCGGCGAGTCCGCCGTACAGGGCGAACACGACGGCGTCGATGATCGTCGACTTGCCGGAACCGGTCGGCCCTTCGAGCAGGAAGACCCCGGAGGCGGCCAGCGCCGCGAAGTCGATCGTCACGAGGTCGGGGTAGGGCCCGATGGCGCGCAGTTCGAGTCGGTGCAGGTACATCAGCGGTCCCCCTCACGCTGCAGGGCGAGCACCGCGGCCTCGTACGCCTCGGTCAGCACCGCGCGTTCGTCGTCGTCGGGCAGCCCGCCGGTGGCGAAGGCCACGAAGTCGCCGGCGACCTCGACCGGGTCGGACGTCGCGGTGACGGCCCGCGCTGCGGTGGCGGCCGGCCGGTCCGCCGGTTCGTGCGTGATCGCCAGGGCGTGCGGGAAGTGGTCCTTCACGCGGGCGTACATGCGTTCCGGGTGCACGGTGTCGGTCACCGCGACGCGGACCCAGGCGTCGGCATCGGCCCGGAACTCCCCGGACTCGATGGCGTCGATGCTGCCCCGCACGTCGACGAGCCGCCGCGGCACCGGGGTCGGTACGAGCTCGACGGTGACGGCACCCGCCGCGTCGAGGTCGGCGATCGTCACGGACTTCCGCTGGTGCCGCTCGCCGAACGAGAACGCCAGCGGCGACCCGGCGTACCGGATCCGGCCGTCGTCGCCGACGCGCTGCGGGCCGTGCAGGTGCCCGAGGGCGACGTAGTCGAACCCGTCGAACACCGACTCGGCCACGCGGTCGACCCCGCCGACGCGGATGTCCTGCTCGCTGTCGCTCGGGTCGGCGCCCCCGACGAAGGCGTGCGCGACGACGACGCTGCGGGTGTCGGCCCGCGTCGCCAGGTCGGCGCGGATCCGTTCGGTTGCGGCGTGCACGACGGCGTGGTGCGAGCGGGCGAGGGGTTCGTCGGGGACCGCAGCCAGGGCGTACCGCGTGAGGTCGGGGTGCAGGTACGGGATGCCGTACACGGCCACCGGGCCGTCGTCGTCGGGCACGAGCACCGGATCGGCCACGTGGGCGGGCTCGGCGAGGATGCGCACGCGCTGCCCCATCACGCCGGCACCGAAGCCGAGCCGCGCGGCGGAATCGTGGTTGCCCGGCGTGAGGACCACCGTCGTGGTCTCGGCGAGGCGCTCCAGCACGCGGGAGAGCATGCGGACGGCGTCCACCGGCGGGATCGCACGGTCGTAGACGTCGCCGGCGATGACGACGAGGTCGACCGCGCGCTCGTGGGCGAGGTCGACGAGCCAGTCGGTGAACGCGGCCTGGTGCTCGAGCAGGTCGGCACCCAGCAGTGTGCGGCCGAGGTGCCAGTCGCCGGTGTGCAGGATGCGCATGCGGCCACGGTAACGCCGGCCGGGGACATCTCCGGACACCTCGCGGTGCCCTGTGGAGGACTCAGGCGGTCACGCAGCTGGCGGACGCCAGGCCGAGGACCGAGACGACCCGGACCTTGACGGTCGGTGTGCTCGTCGCCGTCCAGTTGTTGCCGAGGTTCGTGCGGAGGTGCAGCGTGTACGTGGTGCCGAGGTTCAGGAGTCCGGCACCCCCGTAGACCATCGAACGGGCACCGACGGTCGTCGTGCTGGCCACCTGCGTCGTCCCGTTCATCAGGTCGAACGACACCGGCACGGTCGCGCCGTTGTCGTAGGTCCAGGTGATCGTCACCGTGTTCGACCCGGCCGGGGCGCAGGTCAGGGTGGGGACACCGGTCGCCGTGCCCGCCGTGAAGGCCGCGGTCGGTGCGACGGTGGTCCGCGACCACGGGGCCGCGTCCGCCGCTCCGGGCAGCAGGACGCCGACTGCCGCCGCGAGCGCGAGCACCGCGGCGCCCCCGCCGACGCGGCGCAGGCGCCGCCTGCGACGGACTCGTCGACGCAGCGCGCGACGGGTGAGGACGGTGGGCGCGGCGGTCGGGAGGCCCGTGGCGGCGCCGTCCCGCGCCTCCAGGCCGTCGTCCGTACCGCCCACCGGACCGGCAGCGTCGTCCGGACGGGCCGCGTCGTCGGGGCCACCGGCCGCACCGTCGGCGGCGTCGTCGTCGTCGGCGTCGGCTTCGACGAGTCGCCGGAGCGACCCGTCGATCGTGCAGAGCGCGAGCACCGCGGTCAGGCCGAGCGCGAGCATCGCGACCAGACCCCACTCCCCCGCGCTGATCCAGCGGATCGGTGTCCCGATGAACGGGATGCGCAGGAAGGCGATGCCGTGCACGGCCGAGCGCTCGATCGGTGTGGAGTCCTGCTGCGGGTTGGCGTCGCCCTTCGTGACCATGGTGCCGCCGGGGCCGTCCTCGACGTAGCGGTGCATGCGCAGGTGGTCCGCCTGGTCCGGGTCGTCGGCCAGCAGGACCTTGCCCGTCGCGATCTCGCCCGAGCCGACTGGGCGCGAGACGACCACGTCGCCGGGGACGATCCGCGGCTCCATCGAACCGGTCATCACGGTGGTCGGCTGCCACCCGATGAGCGCCGGCGCGGCCGCCCAGAGCGCGAGGCCGAGCAACGTCGCGACCACGCCCCGGGCGAGGGTGGCGACGACGACGCGCCCCCAGTCGACGGCGTCACGGACCGCTGCGTGCGGTGCGGGACCACCGTGCACTGCGATGCTGCTCATGACTGCCTTCGACCGGGGGCGCGTTGCGGGGAGGGAACGGACGGGGCTGGTTCGGCCCCGGTCCCGGCTCAGCTGTTCTGGGCCTCCCAGGTGAAGCCGAGGGCTGCGGTGCCGCCCTGCACGGTGTTCGGGGCGGTGCTCGAGACCGTGTATGTGACGCGGTAGACGCGCGTCTCGGACGCGGTGCCGGTCGGGGCCCAGGTGCCGACGCCGGTCGCGTAGTTGGTCGAGGCGGCGCCGAAGCCCGCGACGGTGCCGCTGTAGAGCGAGCCGCCGGTGGCGGCCGGGGTGAAGCCGGAGCAGGAGCCGAAGCCGCCGCCGGTGCCCTGCTCGACGGTCAGGTTGACGTTCGCCGCCAGGTCCTTCGTGGTCGAGACGTTCGTGCCGTAGAGCTTCACGGCCGAGGGCAGCGAACCGGTCGAGGTCACCGCGATGCAGTTCGCACCGGTCGAGCCGGGCTTCAGGTTGTTCGCCGTGAACAGCGCGGTGTTGTTGTCGTCGTCGGACAGGGCGACACTGCCGGCCGTCCAGTTGTTCGTCGGGTTGACGGTGGTCGAGGAGAAGGCCGCGTACGAGGCCGTCGAGACGACGACCCCCGAGGCGACGAGGGCGGCGGGGATGGCGATCCAGGCGGCGAGGCGGGCAGCACGAGGCGTGACACGAGACATGGTTGGACTCCGTGAGGAAGAGATCTGATCGGTGGTTCGGACGGGCCCGCGGTGGTTGGTCGCGCTACGTGCCGAGGTGGTACGACGATCAAGCTACTTGGCCCTCGAGCAGCTCACAAGACCTGAGATGTCCCCACTGATGGGGGTATCTTGACGAGTGAGTTACTTGTTGACTGAAGTTCCCACCCTGTACCCGAGAAGAGCTCCCATGACGGACACCGACCCGGTCGTCCTCCCCCCGCACGCACCCGCCGTCCCCGCGGCACGCGTCGCCCCCACCACACCGCCGGCACCGATGTCGCCCGACGTCACTGCGCTCGACCCCGTCACCGCCGACACGGACCCCGACGCCGACCTGCCGCGACTGCTCACCGCCTTCCGCGTGCTCCAGATGCAGCACGCGCGCGTCTTGCACCACGAGAGCACGGTCCGCGCACTGAACGCCACGGACACCCGGTTCGTGTTCTTCCTCAGCGCCGCCGGCGGCCACGGCGTCACCCCGAAGCAGGCCGGCGAGTACCTCGAACTCACGACAGGCGCGATGACGTCGCTGATCGACCGGCTCGAGAAGCACGGACACCTGGAGCGTCGCCCGAACCCCGAGGACCGCCGGAGCGTGCTGCTGCACCTCACGCCGTCGGGCACGGCAGTCGCCCGCGAGGTCGGCGCCGTGTACTCCGACGCGTTCCGGCAGGTCGTCGCACCGTCCGACCGCGCCGTGGTCGCCGCCGCGTTCGAGGGCCTCGGTGCCGCCCTGGAGCGCCACCACCGCAGCGCCGCCGTGTGACAGCCGGTGTCACGGCCCGCGCGTAGCGTGAGCGCCATGACCCCCTCTGAACTCCTCACCGAAGCGTTCTCCCGCATCCCCGAGACCGTCGAGCGGGCCGTCGACGGGCTCTCCGAAGACCAGCTCGCGGCACGACCGGCAGCCGGGGCGAACACGCTGGCGTGGCTCGCGTGGCACATCGCCCGCGGCCAGGACGTGCAGATCGCCGACCTCGCCGGCTCCGAGCAGGTCTGGACGGCGGACGGCTGGTACGACCGGTTCGGGCTGCCGTTCCCGGCCGAGGCGCTCGGCTACGGCATGTCCCGCGACGACGTCGGGCGGGTGCGGGCCTCTGCCGAGCTGCTCACCGGGTACCTGCGGGCGGTGCACGAGCGCACCGTCGCGTACCTCGGCACGCTCGGCCCGGACGACCTCGACCCCGTCGTCGACGACGCGTGGGACCCGCCCGTGACGGCCGGCGCGCGACTCGTCAGCATCCTGGACGACTGCACGCAGCACGCCGGACAGGCGGGCTTCGTGCGCGGGCTGCTGTTCTTCAACCGCTGAGCGCGCGGGGCGCAAGCGCGCGCGGTCGCGCGGTCGCGCGGTCGCTTCGTGAGCAGGAATGGTCGGGTCCGACGTCGCGACCCGACCATTGGTGCTCACCATGTGACGGACGGGAGGCCCGGTACCAGCTGGTACCGGGCCTCCCGTCCGTCGTCTGGTCGCGACTAGCGCGCGGCGAGCTCCGACACGATGCCGTCACCGGGTGCGGCCTGCACCAGGTCCGCCTCGATCTCGGCGCGCTCGAGGATGCCCTCGATCTTGCGGATGCGTCCACGCGGGACGATCGTCACGACCGTGCCCTCCTTGCCGGCACGACCCGTGCGGCCGGAGCGGTGCATGTACGCCTTGTAGTCGTCCGGGGCGTCGGCCTGCACGACGAGCGAGACGTCGTCGACGTGGATGCCGCGGGCGGCGACGTCGGTGGCGACGAGCACGTTCACGCGGCCGCTCGTGAGCAGCTGCAGGTTACGCGTGCGGCGCGACTGGTTCAGGTCACCGTGGAGCGAGGTCGCGCGGATGCCGGCGTCCTCGAACTGGTCGGCCAGACGCTCGGCGTAGGCACGGGTCCGGGCGAAGACGATGGTCTTGCCGTCGCCGGCGACCAGCTCCTCGAGGAGACGGTCCTTCTCGCGCTGCTCGACCACGAGGACACGGTGGTCGATGGTCGAGGACGCCTGGTCCTCACCCGCGACCTCGTGCACGCTCGGCTCGTGCAGGAACTGCTCGACGAGCGCCGCGACCTGGGTGTCGAGCGTCGCACTGAACAGCAGCTTCTGCGCGCGGTTGCCCTGCGGGGTGACCTCGGCCGTGGCGGAGAGGATCTCCTGCACCGGCTCGAGGAACCCGAGGTCGCACATGTGGTCGGCCTCGTCGAGCACGGAGATGATGACCTCGCTGAGGTCGAGCTTCCCCTTGTTCATGAGGTCCTGCACACGGCCGGGGGTGCCGACGATGATGTCGACGCCGCGCTCGAGTGCGCCCTCCTGGCGGCCGTAGGGGACGCCGCCGTAGATCTGCGTCGTGAACAGGCCGACCGAGCGGGCGATGGGCTGCACCGTGCGGTCGATCTGCAGGGCGAGCTCACGGGTCGGCGCGAGGATGAGCGCACGCGGGGCGCGGCCCATCTTGCGCTTGGTGCCGCCGCCGTGCTCCATGAGCTTCTCGACCAGCGGCGCACCGAAGGCGATGGTCTTGCCGGAGCCGGTGCGGCCACGGCCGAGGACGTCCTTGCCGGCGAGCACGTCGGGGATCGTCGCCGCCTGGATCGGGAACGGGCTCGAGGCGCCGAGCTCCTGCAGGGCGCGGGAGATGTTGCCGCCGATGCCCAGGTCGCCGAAGGTCACGCCCTCGACGTCGGCCGCGATGGTGGCCTCGGCCTGGAGCTTCTCGAGCTTGACGTCGTCTGCGGGCACGAACTTGCCGCGCTCGGGCTCGTCAAACGAGCGGCGCGGGGTGCGGTCGCTACGGTCGTCGCGGTCGAACTTGCGCGGGGCGCGGTCGTCGCGGTCGAACGAGCGACGCGGGCGGTCGTCGTTGTCACGGCGGGGCGCGCGGTCGTCGCGGTTGAACGAACGAGGAGCGCGGTCGTCGCGGTCGAACTTGCGCGGAGCGCGGTCATCACGGTCGAAGCTGCGACGGGGACGGTCGTCGTTGTCCCGACGGGGCGCACGGTCGTCACGGTCGAACGAACGACGCGGGCGGTCGTCGTTGTCCCGACGGGGCGCACGGTCGAACGATCGACGCGGTCGGTCATCGTTGTCGCGACGCGGTGCACGGTCATCACGGTTGAAGCTGCGCGGGGCGCGGTCGTCGCGGTCGAAGCGACGCGGACGGTCATCGTTGTCACGACGGGGCGCACGGTCATCGCGGTTGAAGCTGCGCGGCGCACGGTCGTCACGGTTGAACGAACGCGGAGCGCGGTCGTCGCGGTCGAACGAACGACGCGGACGGTCGTCGTTGTCACGACGGGGCGCACGGTCGTCACGATCGAAGCGACGCGGGGCGCGGTCGTCACGGTTGAAGCCGCGACCACCACGGTCGTCGCGGTCGGGGCGACGCTGGCCGCCACTGTCACGCGGCTCCCAGTTCGGACGGGCCGGACGCTCGCCCTGCGACGCGCGACCGCGACGCTCCTCGGCGTCCCAGCGCTGCTTCTGGCGCGGCTGCGACGAGTCGGCGGCGCGGAACCCGCGGTGCTTGCTGCTGCGGGCGGCGGGGGTGCCGTTCGGGTGGCGGACGCGGTCGGAGGCGCGGTTGTCCGCGCCGCCCTTGTTGTACGGGGCCATGGCTGCTTTCTCGGGTGCGCAACGTACCGCAGCGCCCGACAGCGACATCGGCGGGGGCTGCTTGCGGAGAGGGGGTTCATCCCGTCGCGAGTCGACGTGATTCCAGCCCTCGAGCAACACACACCCAGCAGGATTTCCGTGATCACAATGTCACGACGTCGAAGGCCGACCGAGTGAGTCTACGCGAGCCGGTGCCCTGACGCCAGCCCCACGCGGTCCGACGGCGGCGTGCCGGGCGCGGGACGGGCCTCCAGGCCGGGGGACGCGCGCTCAGGACTCCGCGAGCCGCCGACGCTGCTCGGCGACGTCGAAGTCCGCCTTGGGCCAGGACAGGTGCATGTCCTCGAGCGCCCGGAGCAGGAGCTGCTGCACGGCGAGGCGGGCGTACCACTTGCGGTTCGCGGGGACGACGTACCAGGGCGCCTGCGGGGTCGACGTGCGGTCGAGGGCGATCTGGTACGCCTGCTGGTAGCGGTCCCAGAGCAGGCGGTCGTCGATGTCGCCCGGGTTGAACTTCCAGTGCTTGTCGGGGCGGTCGAGCCGGTCGCCGAGACGCTCGCGCTGTTCGTCCTTCGAGATGTGCAGCATCACCTTGACGATGGTCGTGCCGGCGGCGGCGAGGCCGTCCTCGAAGGCGGTGATCGCGCCGTACCGGCGTTCAATCTCGTCCGGCGCGGCGAGCCCGCGGACGCGCTGGGCGAGCACGTCCTCGTAGTGCGAGCGGTCGAACACGCCGAGCTGCCCGGCTGCCGGCAGCTGCTTCTCGATGCGCCAGAGGAAGTCGTGCTCGCGCTCCTCGGCCGTCGGGGCCTTGAAGCCGGCGTAGTGCACGCCGTTCGGGTCGACCGCACCGACGACGTGCGAGACGATGCCGCCCTTGCCCGCGGTGTCCATCGCCTGCAGCACGAGCAGCACCCGGCGCTCGTCGCCGGCGGTCGACGCCGCGTACAGGCGCTCCTGCAGGGCGGCGAGACGGGAGGCGCCGGCGGCGAGGGCCTCGAGGCCGTCGATCTTTCGGCCGGGGAAGCCCGGGGTGCCGTCCGGGTCCACCTGGTCGAGGCGGAACCCGGGTTCGACGCGGAGCAGTGGTTCGGGATCGGCGTTCCAGGCCTTGCGATTGCTCACGGGTCCTCCTGCGGTGCTCCGGTCGGCGGCTGCCGTGCTCATCCTCGCACTGCCGTCCTCCGCTCGGGTGACGTGGGCGGTCGCCGGGGCGGCTAGCGTGGACGTGATGAAGTCCGGCCGCCGCTCAGTGCTCGCGCTCGTCGCCGCGGTCGTGGCGCTCGGCGCGATGGCGTCCTGCAGCACGGACCCGGTCGGCGACGAGAACGCCACCGTGACCGCGGACAGCGTCATCTACCCGCTGTCGCTGCGGTACCACGGCATCGACGTGGTGGCCGACGTGCCCTACGGCACCGACCCGCTGCAGCGCCTCGACGTGTGCCTGCCCGCCGACAGCGACCCCGCGACGACGGCGACGCCCACCGCGACGCCGTCCGCCTCGGCCACCGCCGACCCTGATGCCGAAGCGGTCGAGGCCACCACCGGACGCCCGGCGGTCCTGATGATCCACGGTGGCAGCTGGTCGCACGGCGACAAGGCGACGGCCGCGTACCGGTCCGTGTGCAAGTACCTGGCGTCCGAGGGCTTCGTGACGTTCAACGTCGACTACCGCCTGGCCCCGACGGACCCGTTCCCGGCGGGGCTCGACGACGTGCGCCGTGCGCTCGACTACGTGTTCCGTCCCGCGACGCTCGAGACTTACGACGTCGACTCCCAGCGCGTGGGCGTGTTCGGCGGGAGCGCCGGCGGCAACCTCGCCGCGATGCTCGCCGTCACCGACCACGACTCCGCCGCGTACGCCGACGGTGACCGGGTCCGTGCCGTGGTGGACCTGAGCGGGCCGACGAACCTGACCACCCGGTCCACCGAGCCCGACGGGGTGTCCGCGGCCTTCCAGCGCAAGCAGCTGCTCTACCTCGGGTGCCGGTCGTACGCCAGGTGTCCGGCGGCCACGCGGGCGTCGCCCGAGTTCCACGTCACTTCGGACACCGCGCCGTTCTTCGTCGGGCACTCCACCGACGAGTTCATCCCGATGTGGGAGTCGCAGGAGTTCGCCGCGACGCTCCGGTCCCACGACGTCCCGGTGACGTTCGTGGCGGTCGAGGGCACGGCGCACTCGATCGCCCAGCTCGACGAGGCGATGAGCCGCCGCGTGGTCACGTTCCTGCGGACGCAGTTGGGCTGACCACGGGCGGCCGACCGGCTGCCGGCTGCCGGCTGCCGGCACAGGAGACCGACCGCGTGCCCCGGGTGGGTGCCACCCGGAGTCGGGACTGCCGCTGCCGACCCCCTGGCCGCAGACTTCGGGGGTGACCGACACCTCGACCCGCCCTGCCCGCGCCGCTGCGACCCGCTGGGACCGCCCTGCGCTGCAGACGTTCGGGGAGCTGCTGCTTGGGCTGTCGTTCGTCGCCGCGGTGTCGTTCGGCGGGTACGCCTCGGTCACCGGACAGCTGGCCGTCGTGTCGCAGGTCGCCGCCGTGGTGTTCCTCGTGACGCTGACCCTCGTGCTCGTGTCGTGGTTCCGGGCCGTCGAGCGCGAGGAGCGGACCGAGCGCGTCGTCGTGTCGCCCCTCGCCGCGATCGACGCCGAGTACCGCCGCTAGGCAGCGCTGCCGGAACGCGCCGCTCGTCGCCGCTGTCGTTCCTGCCGGAGTTCCACGCGTTCCTGGCGTCGCTCAGCGCGCGCCTGCTTCCGGGTCTTGCCCGCGGCGATCCGGTCGTCGTTGCGCTCGCGAGCCCGCTCGACGACGAAGTACAGCGCCGGCAGCACCACGAGCGTCAGCAGCGTCGAGGACACCAGGCCACCGATCACCACCAGTGCCAGCGGCTGCGAGATGAAGCCGGATTTGCCGGTCAGCCCGATCGCCATCGGCAGCAGCGCGAAGATCGTCGCCATCGCCGTCATCAGGATCGGACGGAGGCGTCGTGTGGCGCCCTCGATCAACGCCTCGCGCACCCGCAACCCGCGCCGTCGGTACTGGTTGACGAGGTCGATGAGCACGATCGCGTTCGTCACGACGATACCGACGAGCATGAGCAGACCGATCAGCGACGCGACACCGATCGGGACGCCCGACGCGATCTGCAGCAGGATCGCGCCCGTCGCCGCGAACGGCACCGACACGAGCAGCAGCAGCGGCTGGAGCAGGCTCCGGAACGTCGCGACCATGATCACGTAGACGATCAGCACGGCGACCAGCACCGCGAGCCCGAGCTGCGAGAACGCCGACGACTGGCTGGCGGCGACGCCACCGATCGAGGCGGTCGCACCCTTCGGCAGGTCGAGCTCGTCGACGGCGGTCGTGACGGACTGCACGGCCGCACCGAGGTTCGTGGCGTCCGGCGTCACGGTGATCGTGGCGGTGCGGGCCGCGTTCGTCGTGGTGACGGTGGTGGGGCCCTCGGACTCCTCGACCGTGGCGACGTCGGACAGCGGGACCGTTCCGGTGCTCGTCGGCACGTCGAGGGCACGGAGCGCGGCGATGGTGGTCGGCGGCTCCGGGTCGGCGATGTAGACGTCGAGCGTCGCGTCGTCGATCTCGATGCTGCCGGTGTCCCTCGGCGAGACCGCGGCGGCGACGAGGCCACCCACCTGGGTCTCGGTGAGACCGAGTGACGCAGCCTTGGCACGGTCGACCCGGACGGCGAGGAACGGTTCTGCCGCGGACAGGTTGCTCGTGGCGCCCGTGGTGTCCGGGACCGACTGCATGGTCTTCAGTACCTGGCGCGACGCCGTCTCGAGCTGCGACTGGGTCGGCGCAGTCACGTCGACCTCGATGTCGCTGCTGCCGCCGAACCCGCCGCCGGAGGACGCGATGGTGACCTCGCCGACGTCCTTGATCTTCCCGATCGACTTCCGCGCGTCGGCCTGGATCGTGGGCTGGTCGGCCTCGGCGTCGGTCGTGACGGCGTACTGCACCGAGGCGCTGCCGCCCCCGCCGAACGCCGCCTGGATCGACTGGCCGCTCGTGCCGATGGTGGTCTGCACGGTCTCGACGCCGTCGACGTCCTGCAGTGCCCGCTCGACCTTGCGTGCGGACTCGGACTGGACGGCGAGGCTCGAACCGGCCTTCAGGTCCTGTGTGACCGTGAACGTGTTCTGCCCCGAGTCGCCCAGGTAGTTCGTGGTGACGAACGGCAGCGTGGCGACCGTTCCGCCGAGCACGATCACGGCGAGCAGGATGACGACGACCGGCTTGCGGACGACCCACCGGAGCACCGGCAGGTAGACGCGGCGCAGACGGTCGACCCGGTCGGCGTCGTGCAGGTCCGCGGCGGAGGCGAGCGCACCCTCCGAGCGGTCGCCCTCGCGCGCGCGCTCGGCATCGATCTCCGACGGTGCCGCTTCTGCGTCCGTTGGTGCTTCCGCTGCCGCCGTCGCGTCGCCCGGCTTCGCCTTCGGCGGGCGCAGCCACCAGTACGCCAGGACCGGCACGATGGTGAGCGAGACGAACAGCGACGCGACGAGCGCCAGGGTGACCGTCACGGCGAACGGTCGGAACAGCTCCCCCACGAGTTCTGCGACGAAGGCGACCGGCAGGAACACCGCGACGGTGGTCAGGGTCGAGGCGGTGACCGCTCCGGCGACCTCGCGAACGGCGTCCCGCACGGCCTGGCCGCGGTCGACGCCGGGGAGCATGTGCCGCTTGATGTTCTCGATGACGACGATGGAGTCGTCGACCACGCGGCCGATCGCGATCGTGAGGGCCGCCAGCGTGATGATGTTGAGCGTGTACCCGGCGGCGCGCATGCCGATCGCCGCGAGGAGCACCGACGTCGGGATCGAGATCGCGGTGACGAGCGTGGAGCGCCACGACAGCAGGAACACCAGGATGACGAGCACCGCGAAGGCGAGCCCGAGCAGGCCCTCTTCGGCCAGGGAGTCGATGGACTGCTGGATGTAGGGCGCCTGGTCGAAGACGACGGTGAAGCGGGGGTCGCCCTCGATCTTGTCCTCGATGCCGGGCAGGGCATCGCGGACGGTGTTCGAGACGTCGACGGTGTTGGCTTCCTGCGTCTTCGTGATCGAGATCGTCAGGGCCTGCTGCCCGTCCACACGGCTGATGGAGGTGCGCGGCGACTCGGTGATGGCGACCTTCGCGACGTCGCCCAGGGTGGTGTCCGTCGGCGTGGCCGCGGGCGTCGACCCGCCCGTCGCGGCGTCACCCGTGGGCGCGGCACCGGTCGCGCCCGTGCCGGTCCCGGTCGCACCGGCGCCGGTCGCCCCCGTGCCGGTCGCACCCGCAGCCGTGCCGTCACCGGACGAGGCCGTCCCGTCGGCACCGGCGGCGCCCGCCCCGGAACCGTCCGAACCCGACGACCCCGACGACCCCGACGACCCCGACGAGCTCGTGAGTGGCAGGGCGCGGATGTCCTTGAGTGACGCGATCCGCTCGCCTGTCTGCACCGACAGGGTCGAGCCGTCCTCGGTGATCGTGCCGCCGGGGATCAGGGTGCCGTTGTCGTCGAGCGCGTCCGAGATCGCCGTCTGGCTGAGGCCGCGGGCGGCGAGCTCGTCCTGGTCCGGCGTGATGACGACGCGACGACCCGGGTTGCCGAAGACGTCCGCCTGCCGCACGCCGTCGAGCTTCTCGAGGTCGGGGATCGCCGAGGCCTGCAGCCGGTCGACGAGCTGTTCCTGGTTGCCGGACGCCGAGACGGCGACCTGCAGCACCGGCAGGTCGTCGAAGGACCCGGTGACGATCTGCGTCTGCACCGAGTCGGGCAGCGACAGCGCGTTCACCGCGGTCTGGATCTTGTCCTCGGCGCTGGCCAGGTTCGATCCGTACTGGAACGACGCCGACACCACGCTCTGCCCGGTCGACGAGGTCGCACTGGTCGACTCGAGGTCCGGGACGACCTGGATCGCCTGTTCGATCTTGGTCGAGACGTCGTTCGACACGACCTCTGGCGTGGCTCCGGGGTAGGCGCTGACGATCGCGACCTGCGGGAACTCGACGCTGGGGATCAGCTCCTGCTTGAGGCTCGAGAGCGCGATGCCGCCGAAGACCGCGACCACGATCGTGACGAGCGCGATGAGGGCCCGGTTGCGCAGGCTGAAGACCGAGAGGAGGTGCACGTCATCGATCCTCGCAGGACCGACCGACGAACGTTCGGCTTGCAGCCAGAACCCGCCGTCGGATCAAGACGGAGCGGCGAGGACCCGCCGTCGGATCAGGACTGCAGGATCAGAACCCGCCGAGCACCAGGTACGCCCCGAGCACCGCCACCGTGCCGACCACCCCGGTGCCGAGCGCCACCACGCGCCCGACGGGTGAGCGGGTGCCGAGGACCCCGATGCCGAGCAGCACCACGCCGACGATGATCTCGACGGCCCAGGTGACGTGCCCCGTCGTCGCGGCGACCTGCAGCAGCCCGCGGATCCCCTCGCCGACGAGCACCGCGGCCGTCACACCGAACGCCCCCGCGCGCCACCGGGCGTCGCGGGACCGCACCGCCACGGCGACCGCTCCGGCCAGCAGCCCGGCCGGCACCCCGAGCAGCACCCAGGGGTTCGTGATCGACAGCACGTCGGGGAACCCGCGCAGGACCGTCGTGGCCCAGTACCCGACGTGCATGAGCTCGAGGAGCACGACGCCGAGCACCATCGCCAGCGGCAGGGCGACCCGGCCCCCTCGTGCTCCGGCCATCAGGCACAGCAGCGCGGCGACGAGGAACCACGGCCCGGCCGAGTTCGACACGGAGGCGAGCGCGGGCACGGCCTGCCCGAACGAGGTCAGGACGCCCGCCAGGAACGCCCCGCTCAGCGCGATGGTGACCCGCACCACGGCGGGGACCGCCGCGGGCGGCTCGACGGACGTCGGCACAGCGGAGCGGGTTCCGGCGGACAGGGTCGCGTTCATGGCACCAGCCTCGCCGGACCCCGCCGGAGCCGCATCACCCCGAGGAGCGAGAACCCCCGACCCGACCTCACCCCAGAGGATGACGCCGACCCCAGGACGACGCACCGCTCAGACCACCGCCGCCAACGACCCCCGCACGCCGCTCGTCTCGCCACCCACCCGTTCCCACGACCGGGACAGCACGTCCACCAATCGCCCCCGATCCGCCGGGGCCATCGTGAACGGCACCCGCAGGAACCGCTCGAACCCACCGTCCGGCCCGAACACCCCGCCCGAGGCGAGCACCACTCCCTCGGCCCGCGCGGCGAGAACGAGCGCGCTCGACACCGGTCGGCCGAGCCCCACCCACGTCGTCAACCCGCCCGCCGGTGCCGGGACGTCCCACTCCGGGAGCCGCGCCCGGAGCGCCCCCACGACGGCGTCGCGACCTTCGCGCAGGGACGCACGCCGCGCCTCCAGGAAGGCCGCCGTGCGCGGGACCAGCTCGCGCACGACCAGCTGGTCGAGCACGGGGGTGCCGAGGTCGCCCGTGGGGCGGGCGAGCAGCAGCCGCTGCAGCAACGCCGGGTCGGCACGGATCCAGCCGATCCGCAGGCCGCCCCAGAAGACCTTGGCGGCGGAACCGATCATCACGACCGACGACCCCGACGGGTCCGCCGCCGCCAACGGCGGCGACGGCTCCCCGTCGATCCGGAGCTCCCCCATCGTCTCGTCGGCGATCACGATCGTGCCGACCGAGGACGCGACCGACAGCAGGAGCCGGCGGGTCGATGCGGACATGGTCGCACCGGTCGGGTTGTGGAGCTCGGGCATGACGTACGCGACGGAGGGCGCGGTGCGACGCAGCGTCGTCTCGAGCGCGGCGGCGTCCCACCCGGTCCGCGCGTCGACGGGGACGCCGACCAGGCGTCCGCCGGCCTCGCGGAAGGCCTCGTGCGCGTGCGGGTAGGTCGGGGACTCGACGAGCACGGCGTCGCCACGGCGGACGAGCACGCGCGCGAGCAGGGCGATCGCGTGCTGCGCGCCGAGGGTGACGATGACCTGGGCGGGCTCCGTCGGCAGTCCGCGCTCGGTGTAGCGCGCGGCGATCGCGGCGCGGAGGCCGGGGTCGCCGACGGTGTCGTAGCCGATCCCGGCGAGCGCCGCTGGGACGTGCCGGACCGCCCGCTCGACCGCCTCGTCGATGCCGGGGGCCGCGTGCAGGGCCGCCTTGCGCAGGTCGAGCAGGTCCCCCTCGACGACTCCGCCCAGGCGTTCGGGGTCGGGCCGCCCGACCAGGTCACGGGGCAGGTGGACCACGCTGCCGGAGCCACGGACGGACACCAGGAACCCGTCGGAGCGCAGCCGGGCGTACGCGTTCGCGACGGTGGTGCGCGAAACGCCGAGGGCTGCGGCCAGTCCGCGCTCGGCCGGCAGCCGGACGCCCTGGGCGACCCGTCCGTCGATGACGAGGACCCGGAGGGCATCGGCGAGCGCCTCGTAGGCCGGGGCGTCGGTCCCGGCGCGCCAGTCGGTCAGCAGGTGGGAAGCGGCGCGGGCACTGATCAGGACAGGGGGCACGGGTCCACGGTAGCGCGATTGGCTCTCGACCAGCAGGCCAATCTGTCGGGACGATGGCCACATGCCCCGCCGCACCGCCCTCACCCTGCGCTTCGTCCAGCTCTTCGTCGGACTGTTCCTCTACGGCGCCTCGACCGCACTGCAGGTCCGAGCGGTCGTCGGCGTGAGCTCGTGGACCGTGCTGACCCAGGGGCTCGAGAACGTCGTGCCGTGGTCGTTCGGCGTCATCACGGTGGTGTCGAGCGGCGTCATCCTGCTGCTGTGGATCCCGCTCCGCCAGAAGCCGGGCATCGGGACACTGCTGAACGCCTTGGCGATCGGTCCGAGTGCCGACCTGGTGCTCTGGCTGGTGCCGGAGCCGTCGGGGATCGTGGCCCGGATCGGGCTGTTCGCGGCGGGACTCGTGCTGCTCGCGGTCGCGACGGCGTTCTACATCGGTGCGGGGTTCGGCACGGGCGCGCGAGACGGCCTGATGGTCGGGTTGCACCAGCGGCTCGGCTGGCCGATCTGGCTCGCCCGGACCCTGGTCGAGGTCACCGTCGTGATCGTCGGGTGGATCCTCGGCGGGGACGTCGGCGCGGGCACCGTCATCGCGGCGTTCGCGATCGGCCCGATGGTCCAACCGCTCATGCCCTCCTTCCGCCGGTTCCCGTGGAGCCCCGAGCGCACGGCGCGCACGATGCCGGTGTCGATGACCTTGGGCTCGTCGACGAGCCACTTCTCCTGCGCCATGTTGCCTCCTGGAACTCGCGATGTATCGCGTCTGTGG